>JBDSFG010000044.1:0-21135 GCA_039919615.1 Ginsengibacter sp.
ATTGCCTGTTTGCCCTGCTATCTTCCGGCTGAAAAAATGCTCCGGAAAAATTGGTGACATTTACCCCGGCATTGGTTTTTAACCGCAAACCGCTAAATATGGTAAGTTCCAAAGAAGTATTAGTCAACATATAATTAGTTATATTTTTAGATTGCCGGGTCCCTATATCATAAACCGGGTTGCCAAATTTGAAAACATTTGGATTTATAGGGTTATAAAAGCCATAATTACCATTGGCATCTTTTATCTGATTAGTAAGCCTGTTACCACTGTCAAGGGTAGGCGGATTTACAAATAACTGCAAAAGGCCCCCGGTTCCAAGGGGTGTATTAGCATCCTGGTAACCATACTTGACACTTGTAGAGGACTTAAGCCATTTTGTGGCCTGGTAATCCAGGTTGAGCCCAACTGTAAATCTTTTAAAAAATGAACCCAGCACTATACCTTTTTGATCATAATATCCAAAAGATGCTGCTGCCTGCGTTTTATCACTGCCACCCCGTATACCTACACTATAGTTTTGTGTAAGGCCGTTGCGATACAGTGCATCCTGCCAGTCAATAGTAGTTAATGAATTCGGATTTTTCCAAACCGGAAATCCTGTATAGGTGGGTGCAGTTGGTTGTACTGACTCAATCTCATTAGACAGGGTAGCAAATTGCTGTGCGTTTAACAGATCATATTTTTTGGGTTTGGTTTGATAAGCCTCATACGTATCAAAGGAAATCTGCGTACGATTTTTTAAACCTTTTTTAGTAGTTATAATCACTACTCCATTAGCCGCACGAATACCGTAAATGGCTGTGGCAGATGCATCCTTCAGCACATCTATTGAGGCAATGTCGTTGGGGTTAATATTATTAACACCGCCGGTTGTAGGATAACCATCAATAACATATAATGGATTATTACCACCACTAGCAAGGCTACCAATACCTCTTATCAATATAGATATATTGCCCCCGGGTGACGCATCATTATTTATGATCTGGACACCAGATGCACGTCCCTGTAAAGCCTGGGTTGCATTAATAACCGGAACTTTTTCAATGGTTGCGGCATTTACTGAACTTATTGCTCCTGTCAAATCTTTACGTCGCTGTGTACCATATCCTACAACCACTACTTCATTTAAACTGGAAGTTGAAGTTTTTAATGAAGCAGATATATTTGTTTGGCCAACAACAGAAATTTCCTGGGATTCAAAACCCACAGAAGATACGGTTAATATAGAGACCTTTAGCGGTACTGAGAGTGAGAAACCTCCGTCAGCACTTGTTTGGGTTGCTATTTTGGTTCCCTTTGCGGTAACGGTTGCACCTACCACAGGTTGAGAACTGCTTTCGTCAGTAATGGTGCCGGTGATTGTTTTTTGCGCAAAAAGAATATTGCCAGCTAAGAGAAAAATACCTGCTATAAATAGCCGTCTTAGAGTTGAGTTTGCGAGCATCGTTAGTTTATTTTTGTGAAGAAAAATTAATAATATGTGTATATGATGGTATTGATATTTGGATTTATTTGGATTTATAAAATTAGTGTTTGGCAATTTAAACTCATCGAATTACATGTCATTAAACTTCACCAACTCAGTTACTATGACAAATTAGTTTCAAAAACGCTGCATTTGAAAAACATTTAGTAAAACGAATCATCACTGAAAACTGATACAGTATAATTTCTTGCATAGATTTAGAACTTATAATTTTAAACAATTTAAATATCACCAAATATAATTTTAGCTAAAAATTCATCCTAATACTTTTTTATCAGAACATAATTAATTTGGCACCTTATCTTAAGTTAAGCTTAACCCTTTTTTTAAAGGGGTATTATAAATGCTTCAATGCAAAAATGTTCTGCGGTTCAATTTCTTTAAGCAAACTTAGAATAGCTTTGAGGCACCTCCAAAAAACGAATGATCAAAAAAAACTATTCAAAAAGAATTCATCGAATAGCCGTTGGCTCGCTATTTTTTTTACTGGGATTTTGCTTTTCAAGCTGGGCATCAAGGATACCAACAATCCGGCAAAGATTAGATTTATCTGATAGTGAACTCGGCATTGTATTATTTGCCTTACCTGTTGGCTTACTGCTTTCACTGATTGTATCAGGTGTATTGGTAAATAAATTCGGAAGCAGGAAAATTGTAACAAGTGCCATACTAATATATTCTGTCATCTTATTGGGCATTGGCTATTCCCACACAACTTTTTTATTAACAGTCTCTTTATTTTTCTTTGGTTTTGTTGGCAACCTGGTAAATATATCTGTAAATACCCAGGCTCTCGGTGTAGAAGCATTGTATCAAAGATCTATCATGGCTGCTTTCCATGGTATATGGAGTATTGCTGGCTTTACAGGTGCGGCTATCGGAACAATCATGACCGGCAATAACGTTATTCCCTTTCACCATTTTTTAGTAATTACTACAATAGTGTTTATCGCTGTTGCCATAAACTTCAGGTTTACACTGGCAAAAGATTTCAACACAAAACCAAACCACCCATTTACTTTTAAATTTGAAAAATCACTTATTAATTTAGGATTGATTGCTTTTTGTTCTATGATATGCGAAGGCGCAATGTTTGACTGGAGCGGCGTTTATTTTGATAAAGTTTTAAACGTTGACAAAGCCTGGACCGGCGCAGGTTATACCGCCTTTATGCTTACTATGGCTACAGGCCGTTTTATTGCCGATTGGTTCACCAATAAATTTGGTTTGAAATTTACACTTCAGTTAAGTGGTTCGTTAGCTGCCTCAGGTTTATTGATCGCTGTGCTCTTCCCATATTTAGTAACATCAATTCTTGGGTTTTTCCTTGTTGGCTTTGGCGTTTCGTCAGTAGTACCTTTGGTATATAGTGTTGCCGGAAAATCAAAGGTGTTATCGGCAGGTACGGCTTTATCTGCTGTATCTACAATCGGTTTTTTGGGCTTCTTACTTGGTCCGCCGGTAATAGGAATAATTGCGGGGGCAACAAGCTTGAGGGTATCATTTACTTTGATAGCAATTATGGGCTTTTGCATAACCCTTATCGCATCCAGAAGAAAATTTGATTAATGCAATACAAGTTCATGCTCCAGTTGTTCGAGTGATCTGCCTTTTGTCTCAGGCATTATTTTCCACACAAATAAAAGTTGTATCACCATCATTATACTAAAAAATAAAAAAGTATTTCCTGCCCCAAGTTTTTCAGTAAGGGCCGGGAAAGAAAAAGCAATTATTGCCGCCATTATCCAGTGCGTAAAGCTTCCAAGGGTTTGTCCTTTAGCCCTTACCTGGTTCGGAAATATTTCTGAAATAAAAACCCAGATTACTGCTCCCTGGCTGAAAGCAAAAAAAGCAATATAAACCAACAGGTACACTGTGATAGCTACGCCACCAAAATTCTCCGTGAAAAATGTATAAGCCACTAATCCTAAAGTAATAATTAAGCCAAAAGAGCCAATAAGCATTAATTTTTTTCGCCCGATCTTATCAATAAAATTAATAGCTATCAAAGTAAAAATGAGGTTTACCACGCCTATACCAACAGTTGAAAGCAACGATGAACTTCTTCCTAAACCAGTCATTTCAAATATCCTTGGCGCATAATAAATAATTGCATTGATGCCCGAAACCTGGTTGAATACAGCAAATATGATTGCGAGAAAAACAGGGAATTTATTTTTTTGTGTAAACAACTGATCCGAATTTCCCAAAGCCTTCTCTTTAACGTCATTCTGCTGTATATTTTTTAAAACTTCTTCATGCGTAAATGGATTGATGATGTTTAAAATTCGCTTTGCTTCTTCAATCTTATTTCGTTTTAAGATCAGCCACCGCGGACTTTCGGGAACATATTTTAATAATATTAAAAACAGTAAAGATGGAAATGCCTGCACACCAAGCATCCATCTCCATGAGGCATCACTTGCTCCGATAAGATAATTTGAGAAATATGATATCACTATGCCCAATACAATATTGAACTGAAACATGGCCACTAACCTTCCCCGCATTTCCGGCGGCGAAATCTCTGAAATATAAACCGGCGCTGTTACTGATGATGCTCCAACACCAATGCCACCCAGAAATCTAAAGATCAAAAATAAATACCAGTTGCCGGCTAATGCTGTACCAATTGATGAAAATAAATACAAGGCAGCTATAATAATTAAGGCAGTCTTTCTTCCCCATCTGTCAGAAGGAATCCCTCCGGTTAATGCACCGAAAATAGTACCGATCAAAGCTATGGACACTGTTAACCCATGCTGCCATGTATTAAGATTCCAGAACTTTTGAATAGATTGTTCTGCGCCGGAAATAACGGCAGTATCAAAGCCAAATAAGAAGCCGCCCAGTGCAACAATAATGCTCCAGCCAAAGATTTTTCTTTTATTCATAACAAACAATTTACAAAGTGATGAGGTATCAGGTAGCAGGTATCAGGTATCAGGTATCAGGTATCAGGTATCAGGAATTAGCTGTCAGCAGTCAGCTATAAAGTTTTTTCTAAATACTGATACCCCGACGCCTTTGCTGATGGCTAAATATTCAAACAACTAAATCTAAAATAAGCACGCCTGCTAAACCCAGGGCAGAAATAATGCTTTCCATTAATGTCCATGTGCCAAAGGTTTGTTTCAAACTCAATTTAAATTATTCCTTAAACATCCAAAAACCGGTATCATTTACATGAGAACACATTAAGCTTCCTGCGCCAACTGCAAGCACCATTAATTCAAGAGAAACTCCCGGAGTAATTAACGGCAACACGATACCCGAAGCTGTTAAGGCGGCTATGGTTGCCGATCCTAATGCAATTCTTAATATCGCCGCAATAAGCCATCCCATAAATAATGGAGATAAATGTAGATAAGCAGTTTGTTTTGAAATTTCTACACCAATGCCGCTATCTATAAGTATTTGCTTAAAGGCTCCTCCTGCAGCAATGATCAAAATGATCATGGCAACACCTTTTACACCTTGTACACAGGTTTGCATAGCGTCTGTCATTCGCAATCTAAGTATTACCAAAGCGATCAGTAATGTTGATAATAAAGCTATGGTTGGATCTTGTAGAAAAGTGAAAAAAACTTTTGCAGAAGATGTTGAAAAGGCGCTTCCAATTGTTCCGGCAGCAATAAGAATAACCGGTAATAAAGCAATAAAAAAGCTCTTTGCTGCGGAGGGTAAAACCTGTTCACCTTTAACGGTAATTATTTCCTCTTCTTTTCTGTCTTTTAACTTAATTATCAACCTCGGGAAAATAATACCTGCGCAAATTGCCGTTGGTAAACTTAACATAAGACCATATAATAAAGTTTTACCAACATCTGCCTTAAAAACGGTAGCTAATGTGATAGGCCCCGGATGCGGAGGCAAAAACCCATGAGTGACTGACAGCGAAGCCGCCATTGGAATACCTATGTACAACACAGGCAACCCGGTAGCGGCAGCTATCGTAAAAACTAATGGGATCAATATTACAAACCCTGCATTATAAAACAAAGGGATGCCAACTAAAATACCTGTAAGCAACACTGCCCACTGAATATTTTTCTTTTTGAAAGATGATACGAGCACCTCAACAATTTTAAGGGCCACACCATTATCTTCCACAATTTTACCCAACATAGCGCCTAATGCTAATACCATGATCAATCCGCCTAATGTATTGCCTATTCCATTGTTAACAGATGTCATCACTGTTACAGCAGGCATGCCCAATAATAATCCCGTAGTTATAGATGAGACTAATAATCCGATTACCGGGTTTATTTTAAGAACGATCAAAAAAATCAATAACACAATGCCACCAAGTACAATTATAAAATGCATGATTAAGGATTGATAGTTTGAAGAAGAAACATGGAATTCTTTTAGCAGCGATACAAATTAAAGCCGTCCACGTACTTTTTTATAAGATCAAATAAAGCAAAAGGTATTACAGGATATGCTTTGATGATTAGTCCTTTACTGACCTTATAATTGAGTCTGACCTTGTGAATATATACTCAAAAACTTTCCTGAAAAAAAATATTTGATTTAGAGATATTTTCACAAGCATTGGATTGAGGTTATATAAATAAAAAGCCTGTTAACGGTTTAAGTATTTTGTATATTTAGTTTAAAGATTACTTGCAGCTTTCTCAATTGTTTTAATATTCTTGGTAATATTTTAAACCGGAATTGGGATGATAAAAATGCACCAAGAGAAGAGTCGTATGTGCAGGATGTTACTCTTGCCAAATCTTATAAAGGAAATGACGGGTTAGTATATACCAATTTGCGTGCAGGCGCCGAAAGCGGATGGGATTTTAGCAGCCGGTGGTTTGCGGATGCGATGAACCTGAAGACAATTGAAACCACCAGTATTTTACCGGTAGACTTAAACTGCCTGTTATTGCTCTCCGCTGCAATTTATCGGTGTAGTTGGTTTGATGAATTATAAATATGATACACTTGCTAAAAATATAGCAGAAAGATGGATGAAAATAAATGAAAGCGTTTTTTCTTAAACAGGAAAGATGATGGAGAAATACAATGTTGAAAATGAAGATATGGAAAGTGGTGGTGGTGAATACCCTTCCCAGGATGGGTTTGGATGGACGAATGGTGTGTACCTGAAATTTTATGAGATGTTCAGAAGTAAATAGTTTCATACATCCTGTAAAATAATTAAAAATGGAACTGCTAATGTATTCTGCAAAATGCTAAATTCATCTTATAACAATTACTTTTTTTTGCGTATTGCTTTCTAGTGCAGCATCTATAATTTTCATTACTTTTAAACCATCTTCTCCAGTTACCGGCGGTTGCCTGTTGTTTATTATTGCATCATAAATTCCCTCATAATATTCCAAATAATTTCCTTGCAAAGATGTAACAAACTCACGTACCGTTGCACCTTTTTTATTTACATTTAAAATCCCTTTCGCCCATTCAGGCTCTGTGCCCCATTCTGGTGATCCTGGTACAGCTCCTGCCAGTAACATATCTTCCTGAACGTCTGCTCGTGGTTTTAAAAAAGAACCGTTCACACCATGTAATACAAATGAAGGTACAGGCTCTTTAATAATATATCCTGATTTTAAACGCACTGTTGTAGTTGGGTAAAAGAGTAAAATATCCAGGTAATCAAAAACCTGTGAGGAAGGCCTCAGCGCACGTAAGCAGGCAAACACACTTGCAGGCATGCCAAACAACTGCAATGCCTGGTCAATAATGTGCGGACCAAGATCATGAAGAATACTTGCTCCTGGCCTTGGGGTTTCTTTGTGTTCTTTTGGGCTTAAATTTAAATTGTACCTGTCATAATGAAATTCAGCTTCAGCTATGTCACCTAACACACCTTCATCAAAAATTTTCCTTACTGTTTTAAAATCACTGTCGTAGCGCCTGTTTTGAAAAGGAGATAAAATTTTATTTTGTTTTTTTGACAGTCCAACTAATTCCTCAGCTTGCTCAAGGTTAACCGCAAAAGGTTTCTCAACCACAACATGCTTTTGCGCCAGCAACGCCTGTTTTACATAATCGTAATGCGTGTAATTGGGAGTGTTTACCACAACAAGGTCAACCTCTTTATCTGCAAGCATTTCCTCAAGTGAAGAGTAGCCGATCACCTCCGGGTATATATCTTTTACAAGTTGCCTGCTTCTTTCCCAAACAGCAAATAAATTAAGGCCGGGATGTATGTTGATGAACGGCGCATGAAACACTTTGCCTGATAAGCCGAACGAGCAAAGCGCTATATTTATTTTTTTCATGTTAAATCAAACATTAATATTAATGATTTTATTGTAATCCTTTATAAGGCTCTTATTATGACCTTGAATTTATTATTGAATTTTCCGCTGTAATGGCTTTAAAATACAGGGGTGTGCGAAATCGGAAAGGCTTTTTCTTTACGGGAACTTCACTATTTCTTATGGTGGTTATATTAAAATGGATAGATAGGGCAGGTACTTCCCAGGTGAATAATTTTAAAATACTAACTGCACAAAACCTCTGTTATCTTATTAAAGTAACAATCCCCTTTTGAGTGATCTTATTATCACGATAATCTATTCCCTGTGCCATCCATACATACACTGCGGCATCCTGTACCTTTCCTTTATAGATACCATTCCATCCATCGCCTTCTTTATAATACCTTTTATTACCTGAATATACCAATACTCCCCACCGGTTAAAAACTTTGAAATAAGTTATTTGCTTCATACCAATTGATACAGGCCTGAAAAAATCATTAAGCCCATCACCATTAGGTGTAAACGCAGCAGGCACATACAACCCCGGAGGTACCTGATATACTTTTACACTTATGGTATCCCTTGCTGTACAACCGGCTGAAGTGCTTGCCGTAACTGCATAATCTATGTTACTGCTTACTATGGCGACAGGGTTAGCAATTGCCGGATTATTTAATCCCGTGGAAGGCGTCCATAAATAAATCTGGCCTCCTGTAGCATTTAACTGCAATGGCTGGTTGGCCACAATAGTAGTATCCCGGGGCCCCGCATCTGCTATAGCGTTTTGCACCTGAATTATTATGGTATCATAAACAGGTAGCGGACACCCAAGTGTGTCGTTTATAGTAACGATATATACTATGCTAGCGATTGGCTTAGCAACCGGGTTGGAGATATGGGCATTGCTCAAAAAGAATACCGGAGACCATGAATAAATAATCCCACCGGTTACATTTAATTGAATGGAATCGCTATAGCAAATGGCTGTGTCAATTTTTGCAGATGCCACCGGGTATGGCGATACCATAACTTTTATTGAATCCGTGGACTGGCATTTACCTATATTACCAATTACATAAAAAGTTGTTGTTACCTGCGGGCTTGCCATTGGGTTTTTAACAGTGGCATCGTCAAGCCCCATTGAAGGGCTCCAGGTATAGTGCAATGCATCACTGACCGTGTTAAGCCGTATAGTACTGCCTTCGCAAATACCGGTATCAGCACCAGCATCTAAGGTTACGTATTGTTTTACATCAACAAATACTGAGTCGAAAGCCTGGCATCCAAAAGCGTCTGCAAATATTACATAATAAGTTGTTGGCACATCAGGGCTTACTAAAGGCGAGAGTGTATTTTGATTATTAAGATTATAATTGGGTGTCCAAAATGCAGTTCCGTTACCAGTAGCGTTTAATTGAAGGGTATCGATTGGACATATAAGCGTATCATTTGTTACTGTAAAATCAGGCTTATCTTTTATTATGACTGTTTTTACAATTGTATCTAAACAGCCTTTACTATTGGCTACATAAAATGTAACATCATAATTGCCGGATGAACTGTATGTATATACTGTATCCTGCCGGTGAGAAGTATCGGCCAATGTAGTCAGATCACCAAAGTTCCATGACCATGCATTTACAACTCCGTAAGCCGTTTTTGTGGTATCTGTAAATTGTATCGGTGTCTTTTTACATTGCCCTGTTGTAATAAATCCCGGAAAAAAACCAGGGTAAACTTTTACGATTGCAGTGGCTGAATCCTGACAGCCGACGTTACTTGCTATTTTTAAATTGATGTTATAAATCCCTGTGTCAGAAAAAATATGAGTAGGCGTTGGCGATGAAGAAATATTATTGGCTCCGGTTGCAATATCTCCAAAGTTCCATGAATAAAAGCTGCCTGCAGGTGCAGAGCCTTCGTTTTGAAAAGTATAGGTATAGGAATCGCATACATAATAAGTGGGATTTAGCTGGGCTGCAGTAAGGTCGCAATTTCCTACATCCATATGGATTTCTTTCCGGGTAGAATTGATAAGAACTCCGCCCCTGTATTCCTTTGCATCAACAGCAACCACATAGGTGCCAATAGTGCCGGGGGCATTGCCTGAAATGATTCCTGTTACCGGGTCAATAGTAACATCTAAACCAAGAGGTGATGAGCCCGAATAGCCGGCAAAATATGGAATTACGGCATTTGGAAAATATGGCGGAGCAGGTAAATCAGGCGGGTTCGGCCTTGCCCCTAACAGACTATTGTCACCGCCTGTAAGCCCCTCAGTAAATGAATAACTCAATGAATCCCCATCAGGATCTGTGGCGTTAAAGTCAAGGGTAAAGGGAGAATTATGACAAAGAATAACCGTATCTTTTTGAGCAAATACAGCACTGGAATTATTGCGATATGATTGCGCATTAATAATGCCGGGAATTGTATTGGTATAAGTAAGGCCTACAGCGCTTGAATTAGTAACATTTACGATTCCTGATATTCTGCAGCAACGTTGTACAGATATAATGTAGCCATCAATATTATCAGGTAAATCAATCACTTCAGTATATTCGTCTATTCTGTAGCAAACCGTTGGCGGATTAACGATACAACTAAAATCGCTTTTTTGTTCAATCACTGTGCCTGCAAGAACAAGAGTGTCTGTTTGAATAAGCTGATATGTTGAACCATTAAAAATTCCAAGATAAACCTCCTGATCCAGTTGTCCCCCAGAGGCAGTACATCTCATGTATTGTTTTACAGTTATTTTATACTTTGAAGTATTAGCAGAGCTCCCTATGCCAAGATATTCATAATAAATCCATCCGCCTTTTAAATGATCAGCAAGCGAAGCCAGGCACAAGAAGGATAAAAATGAAATAAAAACGAGTTTCTTCATCCAAGTAAAAAATAGTGACCTCAAGTTAGATAAAGCGCTTTTAAGTTTCACCGCTAAGTACAAACGGGAGGTGAGTTATGTATTTTGTAAAACAAAATTAAACTATTAGTTAGCTTTTGTAGCTTATCGTAGTACTTAGAAAATATCTGAAAAGTATTTATAACCCCCGGCTTATTTTAATTTTCGTGGCTTTGCGATGTATTTTTAAGTTGACGCATTTTCCGCAAAGTTTGCTATAGGTGCAAAATCTCAACCTTTTATTTCTATTAGTTCGTTTGAAGAATTTAGATTTTAATGTGCAAAATCTCTTTATTAAATTTTATCATAGCTAATAGGTTTAATGTTTTAAAATTAAGGTTATATCGTGCATAAGGCAGCTCTTACTCTTCAATACCCAAGCCATATGGACGACTGCAAAAGCTATCCATAACAAATTTTTACCAGAATATAAATTATCTAAACATCCAATTTTATCCCGAAATTTATATCAAATAAAATCAGTGGAAGCAGTAATCGCCAAATCATCTTTAACCAAAAAACATGTTGAAGCTTTTAAATCAATAACAGGGGAAGAATATGTAGTTGTTGATGATGAAAGCATAAATAATTATTCGCATGATGAAACAGAACATCTTCACTTTTTGCCCGAAGTTGTAATAAAGCCCCGTACTGCAAAGGAAATCAGCGAAATTTTACAGATATGTAACACAAATAAAATTCCTGTAACCCCAAGAGGCGCTGGCACTGGCCTTAGTGGCGGCGCTCTGCCGCATTTAGGCGGAGTAGTGATATCTACAGAAAGGATGAATTCGATACTCCAAATTGACGAAAGAAATTTGCAGATAACTACCGAACCTGGTGTAATTACAGAAGTTTTACAAAATACCGTGAAAGAAAAAGGTTTGTTTTATCCCCCTGATCCCATCAGCAGAGGTTCCTGCTTTATTGGCGGTAATGTTTCTTTAAATAGCGGCGGCCCTAAAGCACTTAAATATGGCGTAGTAAAAGATTATGTGCTAAACCTCGAAGTGGTTTTACCCACCGGAGAAATTATATGGACAGGCGCAAATATTTTAAAGAACTCAACCGGTTATAATTTAACCCAGTTAATGGTAGGCAGTGAAGGAACATTAGGGATAGTTACCAAAATAGTTTTACGGCTTATTCCATTACCACAATATGATCTGCTGATGCTTGTCCCGTTCAGGAACCTTGAAAAAGCGAGTGAAGCAGTAAGCGCAATTTTCAGAGCCGGTTATACACCAAGCGCACTTGAATTTATTGAGATTGATGCGCTAAAGATCGTAAGCGAATTTGTTGACAGCAGCAGCATACAGGTTACCGGCGATACTGCAGCTCATTTAATAATTGAAGTTGACGGCAATCATTTGGAAGCGCTGATGAAAGAAATGGAATCCATTGCTGAATTGCTGGAGTTATACGATTGCGGTGAAATTTATTTTGCCGACAATGCTTTGCAAAAAGCCGAATTATGGAAGCTTCGTAAAAAAGTAGCAGAAGCCACCAAAAGTGCCGGCTACACCATAGAAGAAGATACGGTTGTACCAAGAGCCGAATTGCCTGCTTTGGTAAAAGGCATTAAAGAATTAGGAAAACAATATGGCTTTCATGCTGTGTGCTACGGGCATGCCGGCGATGGCAACCTGCATGTGCGGATAAAAAAAGAAGGTACGCAAAACAGCCAGGATGATCCCGAAATGATCAGGGGAATAAGAGCCTTATTTCAACTGGTAAAATCTTTAGGTGGCACAATAAGCGGTGAGCATGGAATAGGGCTGGTGCAAAAAAGTTTTTTGGATATTGTACTTAATAAAACACATCTTCAATTAATGAAAGGGATAAAAAAGATATTTGACCCTAACAACATTTTAAACGCCGGTAAAATTTTTGATTGAGTTATAACTCCAACTCTCCTGGCGATGAAATGATACTTATCCGTTTCAAAGAATCATCATACAGAAAATTTTCCTCATCCATTTTTTTAAGGTGCATAATAAGATGGTCGTAAAAGCCTGCACTATTTAATACAATAATTTTTTTATCATGAATGTTAAGCTGGTTCCAGGTGAGCATTTCAAACAATTCGTCCATTGTGCCATAACCTCCTGCTAATATAATTGCCGCATCGCATTTATCAAACAGCATTGCTTTGCGTACGTGCATATCGGCTACTTCATGTAGCTCGGTTAAGCCCATGTGCTGGTGTTCCCATTCTATTAAAACTTTAGGCATTACTCCAATTATTCTTCCCTGTTTTTCTAAAACAGCATTTGCAAGGGCTCCCATTATTCCTTTGTTAGCGCCGCCATATACTACTGTAATATTTTTTTGCACAAGTATGTATCCAAGCTCTTCAGCATGCTGCACATACAGAGGATTTTTTCCTCCTTTGGAACCGCAAAAAACCGCTACAGATTTAATTGACATATTTTTATTTATCTTGAATAAAATTCAAATTAAAAAGTTTTAAAACCTAATTCTCATTTTTAATTTTTGATTATTAATTTTTAACTGCCCGCAATATGTCGCCAATAGTTTTACTGTCATTTCTTATTGGCTATTTCTTAATGCTGGTTGTGGTATCTTATGTTACCTCAAAAAACTCGTCTGATAATTCAACTTTTTTTATTGCCAACCGTAAATCCAAATGGTACCTTGTTGCCTTTGGAATGATAGGTACAGCCCTGAGTGGCGTAACCTTTATTTCTGTACCGGGAGAGGTGGGCAATGCGGCAGGCGCCCAGTTCAAATATTTTCAATTTGTGTTGGGCAATGCAGCAGGCTATATAGTTGTGGCTACGATACTACTGCCGTTATACTATAGAATGCACCTTACCTCTATTTACGAAGTGATTGAAAGAACACTCGGTAAAGTGAGTCATAAAACTGCAGCAGCTGTATTTTTATTATCACGGGTGATTGGCTCATCATTCAGGCTCTATTTAGTTGCTATTGTTTTACAGCGATTTATTTTTGATGAAATGGGCGTGCCTTTTTGGTTGACAATAATAATTTGTCTTCTTCTTATTTGGGGCTATACATTTCGCGGCGGTCTTAAAACAATAATTATAACTGATACGTTGCAGACAGTGTTCCTTGTAACATCCGTTTTTTTATCAATTTATTTTATTTGTAATAGTTTAGATCTTAACATAACCGGTGCATTCAATACCATTAAAGAAAGCAGTTATTCAAAAATATTTTTTAGTGATAATTTTGTTACCAGTAAATTTCACATTACCAAGCAATTCCTGGGTGGCCTTTTTGTGACTATCGGCATGTTTGGTTTAGATCAGGACCTGATGCAAAAAAACCTAAGCTGCCGCAACATCAGGGAAGCACAAAAGAATATGTTCACCTTTACTTTTGTGTTTGTCATCATTAATTTATTTTTTCTAAGCGTTGGCGCACTGCTGTATATCTACGCAAATAAAAATGGCATAGCAGTTCCCTTAGATGCTATTACTCATAAGCCCCGAACCGACTATCTCTTTCCTGAGATCGCATTAAATCATTTTAAAGGTGTGCCTGCGGTGGTATTTATGCTGGGTTTAACAGCCGCAACCTTTGCCACAACTGACTCTGCACTCACTGCATTAACTACTTCATTTTGTATAGACTTTTTGGGCTTTGATAAAAAGAAAAATGAGAATGATACAAACATGCTTGCAAAAAGACACTGGGTACATGTTGCCTTTTCTGTAATTATTTTATTGGTGATACTTTTATTTAACGCCCTAAATGATTCATCTGTAGTAAGCGCAATTTTCAGGGTTGCCACATTTACATACGGCCCGCTTATTGGCTTGTATGCTTTTTCGTTGTACGCAAAACAGCGCAGTGTTTTAGATAAAATAACACCCTTAATTTGCTTACTGTCGCCGCTTTTATGTTTTTTTATAGATAAATATTCTGTGCAGTTATTTGCGGGATATGTATTTGCTGAAGAATTGATTATCGTAAACGGGCTTATCACTTTTACAGGTCTGCTAATATTTTCACGAAAAAAATAATTTTTGTTCTTCTCTTAAAGTGGGATGCTTTGGGGATGTGATCAAATGTTTATGTATGGATGATCTAATAAGTGTAATAGCTGAAAAATATGCTGAAAAGTTTTCGTCGCCTGAAAAAACTTTACTGGCTGAAATAGCACATTATACCAATCAGTTTCATCCACATGCTCAAATGCTTAGCGGCCATGTACAGGGCAAATTTTTAGAAATGTTAAGCTACCTTATCAAACCAAAAAGTATCCTGGAAATCGGCACTTTTACTGGCTATAGCGCTTTGTGCCTGGCAGCGGGATTGGACGATGGAGGCGAGTTGCACACAATAGAATTAAGAGAGCAGGACGCCATTAAAGCCAGGGAATATTTTAGCAAATCTTTACATAATAATAAAATATTTTTACACATAGGCGATGCTCATGAAATTATACCCACGTTAAAAATGGAATGGGATATAATTTTTTTAGATGCTGATAAGGTGAGTTATATTGACTATTACGAATTAACTTTGCCAACATTAAAAACGAACGGATTGCTTATTGCTGACAATGTTTTTTTTCATGGTAAGGTGCTCGAAGATATAATTACCAATAAAAATGCAACTGCTATTCACGCTTTCAATAAATATGTGGCCAATGATTCCAGAGTACAGCAGGTATTATTAACTGTGAGAGATGGTTTAACATTAATAAGAAAATTATAATTCAGCCTTTATTTTATACAATTTATAAAAAATAAGCGTTATCCATTTTATGAAAAAAGTAATAATCATTATTGCAGGTTTGGCGCTTATGCAAATCAGCTTTGCACAACCTATAACTGTTGATCAATACATACAGCAGCATAAAGACTTTGCTATCCGTGAAATGAAACGAATGGGAGTGCCTGCAGCGATCACCCTTGCACAGGGCATACTGGAAACTGAAAGTGGCAACAGCGAATTAGTTAAAAAATCAAATAATCATTTTGGAATAAAGTGTAAAAGCACCTGGACAGCTTCCGGAGTAAGTCATGATGATGATGCCCTGGGGGAGTGTTTCAGGTATTATAAAACTTATGAGGATTCCTACCGTGATCATTCTAATTTTTTAAGGGGCAGCGATCGCTATGCATTTTTGTTTAAGCTTGACCCCAGAGACTACAAAGGTTGGGCTTATGGTCTAAGAAAAGCAGGTTACGCTACCAATCCGCGGTACCCTGAAATTTTAATAAAATATATTGAACAAAATGATCTGGAGCAATACACTTTGCAGGCGGTTAGTGAAGTGCCTGTCTATGACGGATCAAAATATAAAAGCGATCCTGAAGACAAAGCTTTTGATGAGTTGATAAAAACAAATAATTCAGAAACAACTGCCAGCGCAAATCAAATAAAAAATAACCCATCGCCGCAGTTTGAAAATAAATTGTTCATCAATGGTTCCGGCGCTATCATGGCAAAAAAAGGTACATCGCTGTTAGCCATTGCAGCAGAAAATAATATCAGGCTTTCAAAATTACTTGAGTATAACGATCTTGAAAAAGATGGGTTACTTGACAGAGATCAGCTCATCTTTCTTGAAAAAAAATCTAAAGAAGGAGCAAAAGATTTTTACATTTTACAGCAACATGAAACATTATTTGATGCTGCCCAAAAAAATGGAATAAGATTACAAAGCCTCTATGAGTACAATGCTTTTTTAAATAACGAAGTACCCGGCGAAGGCACAAAAGTAAATCTTAAGCCGGAAGCTCCTAATATGATAGCTTTGAATGTAAGCATGAATACGAGCAAATCAAATATACATGCTGTTCAACCTAAAGAAGGATTATACGCTATCTCAAAAAAATATGGTGTAACTGTAACACAAATTAAAGAATGGAATAATCTGGGTGACGATAATTTAAGGGTTGGTCAGCAACTAATCATTTCTACTTCAAAATAAATTATGGAACTGGTTCAAGTTCATGATAAACAATTCAAACCATTTATTTCTGCAGAGCAAATTAGTGAACAGGTAAAAAAGCTGGCTACTCAAATCAACGAAGATTATCATGACAGCAGACCTTTATTTATAGTGATATTAAATGGAGCTTTTATGTTTGCATCTGATCTTCTTAAAGAAATAACTATTGAAGCAGAAATATGTTTTATTAAACTTGCCTCTTATAAAGGTGTTACTTCCACAGGGCAGGTAGTAACGGCGATAGGCCTTGATGTAGATATTGTTGGCAGGCAGGTAATTGTGGTTGAAGATATTATTGATACCGGTAAAACAATATCTCATTTCTTACCACAAATAAAATATCATCACCCTGCTTCTTTAAAAATTGCCGCATTACTACATAAGCCTGACGCAATGATCAGTCCCGTTAAAATTGATTATTTAGGTTTTTCCGTGCCTGATAGATTTTTGGTGGGTTACGGATTAGACTACGATGGTTTAGGCAGGAACATAAAAGAGATTTATCAATTGGTATAATTTTCTGCCACATGCTGTTTACCCGACTGACAGAAGAATAATCTTGCTTTAAATATATTTTGATAAAATTTTTTATAACAGCTTCCTGTTTATTGCTGCTTGCAAATGCGGATGGCCAATATTATATCAGAGGCCAGGTTAAAGACGAGAAAGCACAGCCACTGCAGAACGTAAAAATATATATGCACTCTACCCGGATGCTTTACAATACAGGTATGTCAGGCGGATTTGGCATAACTACTTCTCTTTTAAATGATTCATTAACCTTTAGCCTGCAGGGATATGAAACAAAAACTATTCGGGTAAAGACCAACGTTTACCAGGAGGTGGTACTAAAGTTTTCCGCAGGATCTTCTACTATTCAAAAGCAGAAATTACTATCTTTTACAAAAGATCAGAATCAAAAAATTGGTTCTAAATGGTTTGTTGCTGATGAATCTTATAGCAACCTTATAGAGAATGACTTTGTTAAAACCACCAAATTTCTCAATACCACTTTTGCAATAAGGGTAGATAAAGCATCATACAGTAATATTAGAAGATTTATAAATCAAAATAGCTTAGTGCCTCCTTATGCCGTAAGAATTGAGGAGATGTTGAATTATTTTAATCTCAATTATAAAGAGCCAAAAGATAACCAAATATTTAATATTGAATCGCAGCTTACATCGTGTCCATGGAATACAGAACATCAATTGCTGTTCCTGAATTTAAGTGCTAAAAAATTAAACCTCGATAAAGTTCCTCCGGGCAATTTTGTTTTCCTCATAGATGTGTCAGGCAGTATGGATGCCCCCAACAGGCTGCCCTTATTAAAAGCAGGGTTTCAATTGCTTGTTAAAAACTTGAGAGACCAGGATACCGTATCAATCGTAATTTATGGCGGTTCGGTGGGTGTATGGTTGCAACCTACAAGCGGCTCCGAAAAACAAAAAATCATAAAATCTATTGAGGAGTTAACACCAGGCGGATCAACACCGGGAGAAGCTGCAATAAAAACTGCCTATACTCTGGCTAAAAGTACTTTTAATAAAAAGAGTAATAACAGAATTATCCTGGCAACAGATGGAGATTTTAACGTGGGCCAGGTCAATGAAAAAGAGCTGCAGGAAATGGTTGTCGCCGAGAGGCAAACCGGCATATATTTAACCTGCCTCGGCGTTGGCATGGGCAATTATAAAGATTCAAAAATTGAAGCCCTTGCCCGAAACGGAAATGGGAATTTTGCTTATATAGATGATATAAAGGAAGCTGAAAAAGTGTTGGTAACGGAATTTACCCAAACCTTGTATACAGTGGCCAATGATGTGTACCTCAATATTCAGTTTAACCCGGATGCAGTTGATGAATACAGGCTTATAGGATATGATAATAAAAAAGGTACTTCAGATGAACGCAGTGTGGAACTGCAGGGTGGAGAGATAGGCTCAGGCAATGGGGTTACCGCCGTATTTGAAATACAACCTGCAACCTATGTGAGCAAAAATGATTTATTAAATAAAGGGATAGGTACTGTAACCCTGAATTATCAAAGGCCGGAAAAAAATCTACCTGAAAAAATTACCTACATATGTCCCCAAAATTTTAAAGAATTAGATTATATATGCAATGATTTAAAATTTGCCACTGCCGTAACAATGTTTGGATTAATACTGCGCCAATCAAAATATTTAGCAGAAGCTCAACTATCTGATCTTACTGTTATTGCCGGTGAGGCAATCAATCCGCAGGATTATTTAGAAAATGAATTTTTAGCGCTTGTTGAAAAAGCAAAAAAAATATATCCCAGGATTAAAAAAAGAAAAGGTAAAAAATCAAAAAGAACACAAATGCAAACTAATTAAAACTTTCCCTTATTTTCTCCCAAAAAGATTTATCACTTTTATCAGGCTTTGGCTGAAAGTTTTGACTGTCCTGCATTCTTTCCAAAGTATCTTTTTCTTCAGGAGTTATATGCTGCGGGGTCCATACGTTTACCTGTATTAGCTGGTCGCCCTTTTCGTGGCTGTTTATGCTTGGGAAACCTTTTCCTTTTAGCCTGAAGATTTTACCGCTTTGCGTACCCGGGGGAATTTTTATTTTAGCTCTGCCTTCTATTGTTGGTACTTCTACCTGCATGCCAAATACTGCGTCAGGGAAAGAAATAAAAAGATCAAAGGCAACATTTAAACCATCCCTATGTAAGTGCGAATGGGCCTCTTCTTCAATTAAAATTATAAGGTCTCCTGAACCACCATTCCGTTCTCCAATATTCCCCTTGCCACTCATGCTCAGTTGCATTCCCTCCTGAACTCCCGCAGGTATATCAAGCGTAATAGTTTCTTCGCCATATACTCTACCTTCACCCTTGCAGGCACCGCATTTATTAATAATTGTTGTTCCTTCGCCATTACATTCAGGGCACGTAGTTACGGTTTGCATTTGCCCTAAAAAAGTATTCTGCACCTTTCTAACCTGTCCGTTTCCACCGCACGTTCTGCAAGTTTGCGAACTGTTTTTATCTTTAGCTCCTGATCCGCCGCATGTATTACAGGCAATGTATTTTTTTACTTTAATGGTTTTTGTGGCGCCATTTGCAATCTCCTCATAATTCACTTTAATTTTCACCCGCAGATTGGTGCCTCTTACTCCCCTGTTTCTGCGCTGGCTTCTTCCACCACCTCCTCCAAAAAAATTACCGAACACATCTTCTCCAAAAATGTCACCAAACTGGCTAAATATATCGTCCATATTCATGCCATGAGAACCTCCTCCACTGCCCCGGCCGGGGCTGAAGGCACTATGGCCAAATCTGTCGTATTGAGCTCTTTTATCCGGGTCGCTTAAAATTTCATAAGCCTCAGCTGCTTCTTTAAATTTTTCTTCAGATGATTTATCTCCGGGGTTACGGTCAGGATGGTATTGCATTGCTACCTTCCTATAGGATTTTTTAATTTCATCTCCGGAGGCATTTTTGCTTACACCTAATATTTCATAAAAATCTCTTTTTGAAGACATCAGTTTTTAAAATTTTTTATCTACACACATTCTTTTCAATATCTGTTTTTGCTGCACACTATTTATATAAAACGCACATTAGTCCTACCTTATAAAAATTTCGGTGCTATTTTGCTACTACCACTTTTGCAAACCGGATAAGTTTATCGTTCAGATAATACCCTTTTACTACTTCATCAATAACTTTCCCCTTCCTGGATTTCTCCGGAACTTCAATTTCTGTGATTGCTTCATGTTTTTCTACATCAAAGTTTGAATTCAGGCTTTCCATAACTTTAAGTCCTTTTGCCTGCAATATATTTTTTAGCTTATTAAAAACCAGTTGAACACCTTCTTTAACCTGTTCAACGTCAGCAGAAGTATTCATTTGCTTTTCGGCCCTGTCGCAATCGTCTAATACATCAAGCAAGGAGGTGATAATCTCTTTCCCTGCCGTCTGCATCAATTCCATCCTTTCCTTTGCATTTCTTCTTTTATAATTTTCAAAATCTGCAACCAGCCTTATATATTTGTCTTTATACTGTTCTACCTCTTTTTTTAATCGTTCTGCTTCATCAACTTCAAAAATTTCAGATGCGCTTTCACCGGGAATAGCTGCATCATTATCAGAACCCTCATTGGCTTCATTTATTATTATGCCTTCCGGTAAACTTTCATTTGGGGTATCATTCATAAATGTATTATTGTTTTCGTCCATAGGTTTAAAAATTGTGTGCAAAAGTACGTTAGTCAAACATTTTGCCAATAAAAGATATTAGACAAAATGACATTGCTTTAAATGTTAGGAAGGAGATGAAAATGAGATTTGCAAATTATTTGATCACCTGGAATTTACCAGACTCAATGATCTTGCCGGAATTATCCCGAAGCTGATAGATATACACACCCCGGTAAAAATCTGCTAAGGGGATGTTCATTTTTTGGGTAACAGATTTTAGATCAAGCACTTTTTTGCCAATAAAATTATAAACCTGGAAGGAAAGAAGTTTATCATAACCTTTTTGAAATTCAAAATTTATTG
>JBDSFG010000092.1:0-3632 GCA_039919615.1 Ginsengibacter sp.
ATTTGGAAATGCCCTTATCATAATTGCCGGGCATGTATTCAATTAATACAACGCATCAGTAAAAAGGAGAAAGAGATTACTTTATAGACACGTTATTTACATTTTTATATTGCCAACTAACATAACAGATAACTAAAAAAACTTTTATGAAAAATATTTTACTTAAACGCCTGTGTGTGCTAAGTTGTTTTATAGCTACAACAACTTTTTTATATTCACAGGCTCCGGTATTTATTTCTGTAACACCAAACACAATTATTCCTGCAAAGCTTGATAAGTTTGAATTAGATATAAACCTTACAGCAGGGTTTACCAATGCTTATGATTATGATGACATTGCAGTGCAGTGTACTTTTACATCGCCAACTGCCAGCGTGTATACAGTTGACGGCTTTTACATGCAGAATTATACATTGGATGTAAGCAATAATCTTGTTCCATCCGGCACAGGTACTTTCAAAGTACGCTTTGCCCCAAATGAAACCGGCACATGGAGTTATGTGGTTTCCTGTACAAATTTAGCGAGTACAACAACCCAGCCTGCGCAAACCTTTGATTGTGGAGCATCTGCTGCACCTGGCTTTATAAGAAAAAATACCACTAATTATTTAGCGTTTGATAATGGGCAGCAGTATATACCTATCGGTGAAAACATGGGTTGGCAAGATGGTAATGTCGTCACTGACTATACAAACTGGCTGACAAAGCTTGCAGATAATGGGGGCAACTTTATTCGTGTATGGATGTCCAGCTGGGCATTTGCCCTGGAATGGAAAAATGGAACCAATAACTACCAGGGATTAAAAAAATATGAGCAACATAATGCTTTTTATCTAGACTGGTTGCTTGATTATTGTAAACAAAAAGATGTATATATAATGCTTGCACTTAATAATCACGGGCAGGTTTCTACCAATGTAAATCCTGAGTGGAGCAACAATCCATATAATTTAGTTAATGGGGGTTCTGCGGCAAATACATGGGATTTTTTTACTGATGCAACAGCAAAGGCATTACATAAAAACAGGCTTCGCTATATTATTGCCCGTTATGGATATTCTCAAAATATACAAAGCTGGGAGTTGTTTAATGAGTTGCATTGGACAGATAATTTTGAAACCCACAAGAACGAAATTACTATGTGGGATGATGAGATGTCAACTTTTATAAAAAGCAAGGATGTATATAAGCATCTTGTAACTACAAGTTATGGAGGTACAGATATTACTACTAATACATGGGATCTTGCTAACATTGATTTTACACAAACTCATTTTTATGTAAGCTCACCCAATATCGAAACTGTGCTTGCAGGAGCAGATCAAACTTTTTTAAGCGCTTATAATAAGCCTACTTTAAATGGAGAGTTTGGTCTTGGCCCATCAGGCACCACTCTTTCCGCAGATGACGTAAATGGTGTACATGTTCATAATGCAATTTGGGGAAGTATGTTTGGCGGGGGTTTAGGTACCGCCATGACATGGTGGTGGGATGATTATATTAACCCCCGAAATTTATACTATCACTATCAACCCTTATCATCTGTTGTTTCTTTAATTAATTTTAAAGGGGATGATTATAAAAAAGTAACTGCATCCACAACCGGTGTGGGCGGATCTGATCTTACAATTTCTCCCGGAGCAGGCTTTGTACAAGCTCCTGCATCCAGCTTTACTATCGATGCCCTTGGTGATATGACCCCGGGTGCCACTCAGTTAAGCGCTTATATGTTTGGAAATATATACAATACGTCATACCGTAACCCGCCGACCTTTCATATAAATTATCCTGCAAACGGCGAGTTTAAAGTAGTTGTTACATCAGGTAGCCAGGGCACAGCGCCTAAGGTAAATATTTCTTTAGATGGAACAGAAATATTAGTTCAGGACGTAGTTGCAGGAAGTACTTATACCATTACAGTGCCAGCAGGCGCACATGATATAAAAGTGGATAACCTGGGAACTGATTGGTTTAATGTTTCCAGTTACGTTTTTACAAACGCAGGCCCTCCTACAAGTACTTATATTCTTAAATCGTCGAATAATTTTAAAGCTGCCGGGTGGGTACTTAATAACAAATACAACTGGCAGTATTTAAAAAATAACAGCGGCGTTGCTCCCCCACCGGTACAGGGCAGTGGTATAATTATTCCGGGCATGCAGAATGGAAACTATACAGTTCGCTTTTACAGCACTTCTACTGGCAACCTTTTGAGCTCTGCAAGTATACCAGTTAATAGCGGGCAGCTTACACTTGCTATGCCGGATATAGCGTGGGACATTGCTTTTACTGCTACGGAGAGTTCGGTATTGCCCATTCAATTGTCATATTTTAATGGGGAAAAGGTAAATCAAACAAATCATTTACATTTTGATATTGGCGAAGCAAAAAACGTAAAACAGGTTTACATTGAAAGATCTGCAGATGGAAATAACTTTTCTGCATTAAAATTGTTAAGTATGGATTGGGCGACAATAAATGGCACCCATATTTTTATTGATGATCTTCCAATAAAAGGAAATAATTTTTATCGCCTTAAAATTGTAGATAATGATGGTGCGGAAAGTTTTTCATCAATAGTAAAACTGGTTAATAAGCTTTTAAAATATAGTGTGAGGCCCAACCCTTTTAAAGATCATATTGATTTGTTAATAGAACCGGGTAAGTACGAGGTTCAACTAATAGATCAAAGCGGGCGCACAATTTTCACCAGTAAGGTCATATCAACAAATAATCAGATCGTAAAATTATATCCGCCAGGATTAACATCCGGAATATATTTTATGAGGATCATTGATGCACAAGGCATAGTATTGGGATCGGAAAAGCTTCAAAAATAAACAAGTGATTCTTGATCTGAAATTTACTAATTTAAACATCACTTGCAAATCCTAATTTTGAGGTAATTGATTTTATTTATTGTAAAAGAGTTTCGATTTCAATACTAATATTTCTCAAAAAGCGAATATGAAATTTATACTAAAACTTATAACATTAACTACGCTCTTCATTACCACAATATTCATGAGCGTGCAGAAAAAAACAAAAATTCTTTTTTTTGGAGATTCTATTACCCAGGCTGGTGTTGGTGCGCAAGGGTTTATCACTAAATTGAATCAAACACTAAAGGAGAAAAATCTTGAGGCAGAATATGAGTTGACGGGAGCAGGCATTGGCGGAAATAAAATATATGACCTTTACCTTCGGATGGATAGTGATGTAATAGCTAAAAATCCCGATGTGGTTGTAATATGGGTAGGTGTAAATGATGTTTGGCACAAATCATCTTCTGGTACAGGAACTGACCCTGATAAATTTCAGCGCTTTTATGCAGCAATAATAAAAAAATTACAGGCGAAGAACATAAAATTATTTCTGGTAACGCCGGCAATCATTGGAGAAAAAACAGATAACAGTAATTCCCAGGATGGCGATTTAAATCAGTATTCTAAATTCATTCGTAAACTTGCCGCTGATTTCAGTTGTGGCCTCATTGATTTCAGGAAAGATTTTCTTGAGTATAATCTTAGGAACAATCCTGAAAATAAAGAGTCGGGCATACTTACCACCGATCGTGTACATCTGAATGAAAAGGGAAACCAGTTTGTTGCAGAAAAAATGTTTGATAATAT
>JBDSFG010000167.1:0-11079 GCA_039919615.1 Ginsengibacter sp.
TTATCCAATTGCCACGGGTAGAATCGTTTCTGAATAATCTTGTAATTGATGGTACGGGGTAATCAACTACAGGCTCCTGGTTTACCACTAGTAGGTCAAGATCACCGTCATTATCATAATCGAAGACTACAGAGCCACGCCCGATACCATAATCTGCCAACCCAACAGCCCGGGCATGATCTTCAAATCTTTGCCCTAAATTTTCAAAATAGAAATTACCCATTGGCACGCAGTTAGGGTTCAAATCGCCATTGGCAACAAATAAATCTACATCCCCATCATTATCAAAATCTGCAAAATTGGCGCCCCAGCTAATGGTAAAAAACTCCATCCCTAATTCCTTTGCCTTATTTTTAAATGGCTCTCCTGCACCCTGGCTAACCATAAAGTAATTAAAGCCGATGTTAGTAAAATAGTAATCCATAAACCCATCATTGTTATAATCCCCGACTGCCGTTCCCATTGAATTTATTTTGAGGTCCATACCAGCTCGTTTAGCAACGTTATCAAAAATTTTATCAGGATAATTATTCTTTAAGAGCATGTCTGGCGTGCGTTTGTAACCAAAGTCATGGTTTACAATTAAGTCCTGGTCGCCATCATTATCAAAGTCAGTAAATATGCCTCCAAAGCCGAACCCACGAAAATCCAATCCGTAATCCGAGTATACATCACGGAATTTTTTACCTCCTTCATTTAGGAGTAGAAAGCCTTTAGCTATCTGGTTGGCGCTTACAACTGTGTTATCATTAATTACACTTAGTTTGCCATGGTATTCATTAAAATAATTACCAACATAAATATCAGGCCATCCATCGGCATTGAAGTCACCGAAGCTTGCTCCTGTGCTGAATGAGAGGGTTTGATCGAGGCGGCATTCTTTTGTAGCGTCATGGAAAGTACCGTTGCCATTGTTAAGAAATAATAAATTTATTGCTCTTGGGATTACCTGCTTCTTATCTCTCCGGGTAATTGTTGTAACAAATAAATCAACAAATCCATCTCGGTTTACATCAGCGCTTGTTACTCCTTGTGTTACAAAATTCTTTGTAATAGAGATGCCTGATTGCTCAAATACATTTGTGAATGTGCCGTTTCCATTATTCTTGTACAACTCGTCATCATTCATTCCTCCCGTAATATATAGATCTTCATAACCGTCATTGTTGTAATCAATCACACACGCTCCTCCACCAAACATTCCTTCATACACCTTGAACACTTGCTTGATTCCTGATGCGGCAGTCACATCAACAAAATGGGTTTGGCAAAAACTTTTTATTGTAAAGTTTATGCTGATCAACAAACAAATTAAGAAGGGTTTTTGGAGACTATTCATTTATGACCTTAATTTTTTCCAATGTAGCTGATTAATATTCTGGGCTATTATTTTGCCCTTCCCGAGGCCGGCTATATTATCCGGCATGGTGTGTATGCCTCCGTAAAACCTGGAGTTGGCTGTCTCTTCAGCAACCTGCCAAAATGAAGTAAAATGACGGGCTTTAAAATCTGCATTACGGATTTCATCTCTTTCTCTTCCAACATGTATACTGTCTGTAAATGTAAAATGTTCTCCATATAAATCTGTAAGAACTGTAGCAGCAGCAGCAGCTTGTATAGCATGCCCTGAAGGAAACGCAGGAAAAGGAGGATCAGGCCAAAATGATTTCCATTTTTGATCTATATACTTCGGTATAAATGTGTTTGGTCGTTCTGAAAAGAATTGGTATTTCCACTTCCAGCAATTTATGAAGGCATCTGCTACTGCCATACCAAGGCGTGCGTACGTTTCAGCGCACTTTATCAAATCCGGTTTTGCTTTTCTTATAGTTAATGTTGCAAGGTAATAAGAATGGCCCGGCGGAGTAGGAGTAGCCTCGGGGTCATCGCTCCACCATATGGCAACTTCTTTCTCTTCTTGTGTTAAGGACGACTCCTTTCTACTAACCTGCAAAAATTGATTATAGTATGGAGAGCCGGCAGTGGTATCATAAGGAATACATGCCGGGGCAGAAACAGATGAATCTATGCCTACAAACGTTCGGTTTTCACCCCAATGAGGATGAAGGGGAAAGTGACTGAAAGATTGTGCATATAGAGGTGGCTGCCAGCAGCCTGGTTTCATTTTAAAGACAAGTTTTTTATCGAAGTTATTAAGATAGCCACGGTGACCTCCATCGGTTTTAGACCATTCAAAAATATGTTGTGCTATTTGCTTTCCGTATGCCATAGATCTGTTTGCAACAGAGTCATCAGTACCCGCCATTTTAAAAAGAGTTACAAAATGTTTTTCGAGAGAATCAATTCTGGCTTTATTTTCGTCAGAAGTTTGCATATAGATGCTGCGAATAATTTCTGCTTGCCCGGCATTTAAAGCTAATGGCCAGTTATACTTCATTCCCTTTTCCGGTAATTGCAAACTACCTAAGCCGTTGAGTTCCGGCGCTACCGACTGGTATTCAGGGTAACCGTTTACTACAGACTCATACATAGTAAGACCTATATAACCAAAACAACGCGATGCAAAAGTTGGAGAGTTAGCAGGAGTGTTCTTAGTGATATAATTGGTTAGGTCAGCCCAGGCTGTGGCAACTTCAAAATCTTTTGGTAATTTTTTATTTTTTTGTTTACATGAAAAACTTAGAGCAACCACAAGGCATGATATCAAAATATATATGCAATATTTTTTTTGCATTATTTTTTTTGTTTGGCGAAACTATAAGCGATTAAACTTTTACTATTTATGCCAAAATACATTTTATCATTTATCTGAATGCAGCTTCTTACATCTCCCCAAATATTGAAACCAGAAGTATTTTGATCAATGTAGCTAAAATTTCCTTTACCATCTCCGGCGAGTAAGTTGCCGTAGTTAGCATCAAATTTTCCAAGCCTTATTTTAGTACGACTGCTATTACCACACAGTAATAAATCTGTTTTGCCATCACCATTAAAATCCATTGTGTTTACAGTATATACCGGAGAGTATTGAACTTCCTGCGGTAATTCAGCAATGGTAAACTTTCTAGTTTTATTGCTTAAGAAACATGTTGTACTCATATGGTTAGCCGTAAGGTGTTTCGCTTGCTTTAATTCATCATTCTGAAACAATTCTTCCATGGTTACGTCGGCATAACTTTTAAAGTCAGAAAATCTTTTGCGGAGGAATGGCAACTGGCTTACCAGTTCGTCTCTCGTGATGTAAGGATATCTTTTGTGCTGGATATAAAAGCTCAAGATGGGGTCTATAGATCCATTGTTGTCAAAGTCGTTGTAATACATTTCAAGAGGCTCTTTATCTGTTGCTTTAAATTGTGTATTAAGTCCCATATTCCCAATAATAAGATCAGGTTTGTTATCGGAATTAAAGTCACCAACCGAAATATTATTCCACCAGCCCAAATAGGTTTTATCAAAGAATTCGTTACTGTGATTTATTAATTTTCCATTCTGAAATTTAAATACCGTCACCGGCATCCATTCGCCTACTACAATCAATTCATTTTGCTTATCTAGATCAAGATCAACCCAGGCGGCATCCGTTATCATTCCAAGCCTGGAAAGTTCAGGACATATTTTTTCAGTTTGATCTGAAAAATTTCCTTTCCCATCATTGATTAAGATAAAACTTTTAGGAGTTTCGGGATAGCGGCCCGGCACTACTCTTGCGCCAACAAAAATATCAGGAGCGCCATCTGAATTTATATCCTGAACTTTCACACATGATTTACTGCCATTTATTTTTGGAAGGCCATTACTTTTCACAAAGTTGCCCTTACCGTCATTAATGTATAGCCGGTCTTGAAGCAGGGAATCAGATTCGCTAAGATCATAATAGCCGCCACTGGCAATATAAATATCTGGATGACTATCTCCATTAGCATCAAGCACCGCTATAGCGGCATCTTCATAAGCCTTGTCCTTTTCAAAAGCAGGGGCTTTCTTTATAAAAAAAGTTCCATTTTTTTGCTGCATGTAAATACTCGTGCCTTGCCCCGCTGCTCCGCCAATTATTATATCATCAAGGCCATCATTATTCAAATCGTACTTGAACATACACGGACCACTATGCGAAAACTGGCTGATAAGAAGAGGCTGCCTGTTGAAGTCATTAACTACGGTATCAAGGCTTTTATATTTTATGGAAGAGCTTATTTCTGTGAACCATTTAATGCCAGTTTTAGGAGGTGATGGCTTGTCAACAATTGCGTCTTTTTCAGCAAGGGTCAGGAGTTGGTTTGCTTTAATATTGTAAAGCTTTTGTACTCTGCCACTGCTCCATGTTATAATCAATGAGTCGACTTTTTCTGCCTTACCTAAACCGAAATGAAGAGTGAATGATACATTAGACAGATAGCCCCTTGCCGGGTTTTGTTCCAATGTCTGTGTTTGCCCATCATGAAAAATTTTGATTTTCGCACCCAAACCTTGTGTATTGCCCGCATCGCCAATAAGATGCAACTGCAGAAAATGATTACTAGTCAATTTTTGTGATTCGTTTCTGTAAATAAATGCAGGCTGGTTAATATTATTGACAACAAGGTCAAGGTCTCCATCATTGTCCAGATCGGCATATAGGGCTCCATTGCTGTTTGAAGGTTGGGTTATCCCCCATTCCTGATTTTTGTTTTGAAACGCCTGGCCATGTTTATTTTGAAAGATATAATTAACCACATTTGAGGACGGCATTTCTTTTATAATTTCCATTACATCTTCACGTTGCAATCTTCCTTTTTCCTGCACGTATTCATTCATATAATTTATAAAATCCAAATTGGTATAATCTCTCCTATATCCATTTGTTACAAAGAGATCTTTCCAGCCGTCGTTATCGTAATCTGCAAAAAGTGCAGACCAACTCCAGTCAGTATTTGATACCCCTGCTATCTGTCCTATTTCACTGAAAGTGCCATTGCCATTATTTAATTGCAACATGTTGCGCATATATTGATAATAGAATCCGCTGCGAACATTCAAATCGAATTTGGCAAAGTTGTCGGGAGCGAGTAGCAATTTCTGCCGGTGATTATCTTCAGGTAACATATCCAGCGTAAAAACATCCTGGAGGCCATCGTTGTTTATATCAGCAACATCATTGCCCATAGAGAATTGGCTGCTATGCCCTACACATTTCTCGAGCTCATTTGTAAAAGTTCCATTCTTATTGTTGATGTACAAATAATCCGGTACTGCATAATCGTTAGATATATAAAAGTCTGGCCAGCCATCTTCGTTGAAATCAGAAATACCAAGACCTAATCCATAACTTAGTTCCGAACCATTAATTCCTGAATTCGCTGTGATATCCTCAAATTTTCCGTTTGTCTGTTTGTATAAACGAAGGCCTTTTTCCCAATTATCCTGTTTAAAAAGATCGGCTGTACTTTCTTCATTTAGGATGGGTAAATTTTTAGGATTATGATTCAACAGTAACATATCAAGGTCGCCATCTTTATCATAATCCAAAAAATAAGATTGATTACTAAACGCCGTGCTTGCCAAACCATACGTCTCTGCTTCTTCCTGGAACGTTGGAATTCCCTGACTGTTATTACCGGTGTTTATAAAAAGTTGATTAGCCCTTTTTTCAGCAGGTAATGCTCCTGAATAACATACGTAAATATCAAGTTTGCCATCGCCGTTAATATCAACGGCATTCACTCCCGTTTTCCATGGACCTGGCCTGCCTCCTGCACCAGATATGGACGTGATATTCTCAAATTGCATATTTCCTTTATTCAGGTATAAACTATTATCTCCCATATTAGAGGTGAAATAAAGATCCACTAGCCCATCATTATTAAAATCTCCGGCGGCTGTACCACCACCGTTATAAAAATATTCATACATGAGAATATTAGTATTCAGGCTTTCGTTAAGCGTATTTTGAAAACTAATGTTCGTTTCCTCCGGACTTAGCAAGGTAAATAGAAACTTCTCCGATACGTCAGCATTTTTAACGGTTTGTGGGGTATTACAACTGGAAAATTGCAATCCAGCAGCCAACATTAAGTAAAATACTTTGCGAAACTTCATTTATAAACGGGTTATAAGTAAAAAATCTATCTCACTAAGGAGATAGATTTTTACTTATAAAATAATGTGAGTTAAAATCCGGGGTTGTTGACCAATTTCGTGTTTGTACTAATTTCATCTTTACGTATAGCCCGGTAATACATTTTATCCTTCCAGGTTCGTGTTTCATTTTCTGTATTATCCACAACAGTATAAGTATAATCATATACCGATCTATCAAATCTATATGGAACAAGAGCCGTTTTACCTGGTTTTACTGTTGCCGTTACCTTAATTGCCTTTATTCCACGGCCTACAGTCTGTTGGGGAATCATCCATCTGCGGGCATCATGATAGCGATGCTCTTCATAAGCCAATTCAATTCTTCTTTCATTTCTGTAGCGATCCTTAAGTGCAGTTCCGGCTTCTGTAATTGCTGGCATACCGGCACGAAATCTAATATAATTGAGCCACGTCCTTGCTTCCGGATCCTCCCCTAATTCAATACAGGCTTCAGCATAATTTAATACCATTTCAGTATAACGAATAAACGGCCACGGAATCACTTGGGCATTAGATTGATTATCTGCCAATGCCGGGTTAGCGTCTATAAATTTACGGGTATAATAATGTGTCCGGCTGCCGTTCCAATTTTCAACTTCAGACTCACGGGTATCAAGACCATTTTTTATTGCGCCTCCGGAAGTTTGATAGTATCCTGTTTGAACCTGGTTGGCAGGATCTTTATCTTTCACATCTCCTGGCCTTGGCTTCCAATTGGAACCATCGTACAAAATTGTTGCATAAAAACGGGGATCACGGTTTGAATATGGATCAGCTTTTTGTGCCGCATTAGTCCAGTCAAATTTAGTCCCATCCATCATTTCATAATCATCTACCAACTGCTGAATGGGGGTATTTCCAGCCCAATTATGATAGCCGTTAGGGCCGTTATTGATGCCATAATGGATTCCGCCTAATGGCCAGTTGTCTTCAGCAGTATAAAGGCCAGTACTAGTACGCTGAAAAATAAGCTCAGTGGCTGCAGCCGCATCACCTACTGCACTTTTGCCACCCATCGCAATAGATATATAATTATTTTTACCTTCATCAGGTGTAACCGGCGCACTCAGGTTCAACTTATAGCCTTGACCTGCATCCAGTACAGCTTTAGCGGCTGCTTTGGCTGCCTGCCATCTGGCAGTCCTGTCTCCCGATGGGTAAGCAAGCAAATCCATATTTGGATAAGAAGCTAAAGTGCTTGATTTGGCTTTTGCGGTAGGACCATCATGCAAATCACTCGCAGCGTAAAGGAGCACACGTGACTTTAAAGCAAGGGCAGAAAGTTTTGACGCCCGGCCTGCACTTGTGGTCTTGCCATCAAGTAACTGGGCAGCCTTATCTAAATCAGCCACTATGAATTTTACGCACTCATCAAAAGTATTTCTTGCAATGCTATAATCTTCATCAAGACCATATGTCTTGGAAATAAGGGGAACACCACCATAATACCTTAGTAATTGATGATAAAAGTAGGCTCTAAGGAAATAAACTTCTCCCAAAAGCTGATCTCTTTTTGCATTATCAATTGTTGCTGCAGGGAGGTTAGCAAGAGCAATATTTGCCTTGTGAATAGCTTTATACATATTATCCCACCCATATGTAGCGCTCACCCATGCAAGGTTTGATGGGTTTTCAGAACCTTCGGTAAATGTGTTAATATTTCTGCCTGCATGGGTAAACATAGCTTCGTCAGTATAGGCGGCCAGTGCCTGTTCTTCAAACCCGCCATAACCAAGTGACGAATATACACCAAACACAAAGGCCTGGGAAAGAGCCGCGTCAGACCATGTTGCGTCACTTGAAATTTGGCCTAAGGGTTTTGTGTTGAGAAAATCCTTTTTACAGGAGATTACAAAAAGTACGCATGTTATTAAAACTGCGACTATTATTTTTATTTTTTTCATGTTATGTAAGTTTAAAAAGTTAAGCTAGCGCCAACATTGATAACGCGTAGCTGTGGATAATATACACCACTTTGTACGGTTGCCTCCGGATCAAATACTTTGTTTTTATCTATTGTAAATAAATTTAGACCGTTTACGAAAAGTTTTACGTTGCTAATATTTGCCCTGTTAAGAATGCTGGCAGGCAGACTATACGCCAGTTGAAGATTTTTCAAACGTATATAATCTTTACTAAATAAAAAATAAGTATTGTTACCATAGTTGCCCCCTGTATAATAGGTATCCCCCCGGCTTGCCAGCCTGGGATCTACGCTGCTGGGGTTATCAATTGTCCAGCGGTGATCGTAGGAGTATTTAAGAAAGTTGCCAATATCACCCGATTCTGTCTGAATTCGAATGGCTGCTCCTGTTGCACCCTGGAAAAGGATATTTAGCTCAAACCCTTTGTAACGCAAATCTATTGTGGCGCCAAAATTTAAAGTCGGGATCAGATTTTTATCCAGGCGAATCTGATCATCCTGAGTGATCTTATTATCACCATTTATGTCTTCAAATTTCATATCCCCTGGTTTGAGTTTTCCGGGTCCACTGCTATAATCAATGGTATTTTTATCAATTTCACTCTGGTCTTTAAATACACCGGCATATTTATATACTAAATAGGCGTCAAGTGGCTTGCCCTTTTGCAACTGGTAATCAGGATTGCCGGGCTTTTCGTCTAAAACAATCACTTTGTTTTTAGCATAGCCGCCATTTACACCTACTTTAAATTGGAAATCTTTACCTATTTTGGAGTTATAAGCAACACTAAATTCGAACCCCTTATTTTCTAATTCACCTCCATTTACAGGAGGCAAAAAGTCGGAAATCCCTGCAGAGCCAGGTGTAGACGCAAGGTTTTGAATTAATATCCGATCCCGTTTATTATTAAAATACTCAAGTATCAAATCAACCTTGTTATTAAACAACGTAGCATCTAACCCGATGTTATAATTCTTAGCCCTTTCCCAGGTAAAATTTTGATTAGCTAAAAATGTTTCATTTAAAGTAGTAGCCACGCCATTATTAATCGGAGAAGTGCCAAAGCCGTAAGTGGCAAGATAGGCATACTCCTGCAATCTTCCTCTATAAAATACCTGGTCATTTCCCATTTGGCCGTATGACGCTCTTAATTTTAATGAATTAACAGCGGGCACTTTAAAAAAGTTCTCTTTAGTTATGTTCCATCCAAATAAAACTCCGGGGAAAAACCCGAAACGCTTGGCTTCTGGAAATATATAAGAGCCGTCATTCCGCCAGATAAACTCGGCGAGATATTTTTCCTGATAATTATACTGAACCCGACCATAATAGCCGAGCCGTGCTCTTTCAAAGGCGCTTCCATCGGTATTTTGCTGCAAAGAACCACCAGCAAAGAGCTGATCAACAGCAGGGGAAATATAGTTTCTCCTAAAAGCAAGAAATCCTTCCCCTTTAAAAGTTTCTTTTGTAGCGCCGGCCATTACCGAAAAAGTATGATTGCCTATACTATGATCATAGCTAAGAATACCAGTTTGGTTAATATTTAGTATTTGTCCATACGTCTGTGTTAACCTTGCATCAGTAAAATTTGATCTTATTGCACCCACAAGTTTTGGCGTTACACCATCAGCCTCGAAACTAACTCTATCCCACGAATAAAGTGTCCATGGTGTTTGCCAGGTTTTTGAAGTTCCACTGCTTTTATCAATAGCCCCGGATAGGGTTAACTTCAAACCTTTTATCCATGGGTTTGTTATTTCTACTGAGCCGTTGCTCTGGATGTAATCCCGGGGATTATCAGAGTATCCTGTTGCATTAGTTGTGATTACATATGGATTTTGGCCATTTTCAATATCCGGACCTGGCTTTCCATTTGGCCATACTTCGGGTTCAGTTGGCCGGCCCCGCATTAGCATGCGAAAAATAGATCCTGCACTTTCAGTAGGATAGCGCCTATCTTCTCTCCTAACCATAATCCCAAAACTGGCGCTAACATAATCATTGATTTTAGCTGATAAATTTGTTCTGAAATTATACTGCTGATACCGGGTAGCAGACTTATGGTACACCGCATCTTCGTTTACATATCCCAGGGAAGTAAAAAATCTTAGATTTTCTGTACCCCCGCTAATGGAAAGATTATGCCTGCTTTGTGACGACCATTTTTTAAAAGCGTCTGCGAACCAGTCTGTATTAGGATATCCCCAGGGATCACTGCCATCGGCGTATTTTTTTACCGCCGTGGGGCTGTAATTAGCATTTAGGGCACTGATACCTGCAGTCGGAGAAGTATACTTACCTGTCTGCTGAATGGCAGACCATGCAGCAGCCCACTCATTACCAGGAATACTGTTGTAGATAGGTAATTCATTCATTATCGCGGCGTATTCAGACGCATTAGCTAATTTCGGTATCCTGGCTGGCTGATTATATCCCTGATTGAAATCATAGGTAATCTTTGGTTTACCAACCTGTCCCTTTTTTGTAGTAACCAACACAGCACCATTAGCAGCTCTGGCGCCATAAATGGCGGCAGAAGCGTCTTTCAGCACGGAAATAGATTCAACATCTCCCGGATTTAAACGGCCCAAGCCGCCATCTCTGTCAGGTATTCCGTCAATTACAACGAGAGGACTGGTGTTACCACGGGTGTTTGTACCGCGGATAGTAATGGTGGCGCCGTCATTACCAGGCTCACCACTTTGTTGAATTACGACAAGACCCGGAAGGCGACCTGCTAATGAATTTGAAAGTTCTACAGCAGGAGACTTAACCAGGTTTTCACCCTTGATTGCACTCACTGCTCCTGTAACTGTCACTTTCCGTTGTGTACCATAACCTACAACCACAACTTCTTCCATTTTTGAATTGTTGGTTGCAAGGGTTAGATCTACAGAGGTTTGGCCATTTAGCGGTAATTCTTGTGAAATAAAACCTACACTTGAAATTACCAGCGAGGCATTAGGGTTGTTTACGGTTAGTGTAAACGAACCATCGTTAGATGTTATAGTTCCGGATTTCTTTCCTTTTTCGGTTACAGAAACCTGGGAAACGCCTACACCTTCTTCATTTTTGA
>JBDSFG010000169.1:0-7798 GCA_039919615.1 Ginsengibacter sp.
TCAAAAATCTTTGCAGTTAGGGAAGGATTTGATGTTTATAGCCCTGAGTGATGGCAAAGTCTCCCCTGTGGAAGGAGATGTAGACGGGGCCTCGTTTTCCAAACAACTGATGTGCGAAGGCACTGGCATTAGTTACGAGGAGCCATCGCCAAATAGTTTTTCTTTTAACTCTCCATACGGTGCATGCGCAACGTGTAAAGGCTTGGGAAGTGTTTATCAAATAAATCCTGAAGGAATAATTCCTGACTGGAGCCTTAGCATAAATGAAGGAGGAATAGCGCCGTTGGGTGAAGAGCGACAGGCATACGTTTTTAAACAAGTTCAGCAGGTAGCAAAAAAGCACAGAATAAACTTAGACAAGCCATTAAAAGATCTTCCTAAAAACTCACTGAATATTTTATTATATGGTAAGGAAGAGGCAAGTTCTGACGACACTGTAGAATTTGATTTAAATGAATCTTTTATCGCCGAAAATGAAAATGGTGACAGCGACAAAGAATATCAAACTACTGAGTACGAAGGAATAGTAAATATGATCAAACGCTGGTTTTCTTCAAGTGTTACCAGTGAAGGAATGAGGGCATGGGTAGAAAAATATTTTCAATTAAAAACCTGCACTACCTGTAATGGCAAAAGATTAAAAAAAGAAAGCTTATGGTTTAAGATAGATAATAAAGATATCTCAGAATTAAGTGAACTTAATCTTGATAAATTAATGCTTTGGTTTGTGGATATTGAAAAGCGTTTGAATGTACGGCAAAATATAATTGCCAAAGATATTTTGAAGGAAATAAGGGAACGTTTACAATTCTTATTAGATGTTGGCTTAACTTATCTTCCCATGAACAGGGCTTCCAAAACCCTTAGTGGTGGCGAATCGCAGCGTATAAGACTGGCTACTCAAATAGGCTCACAACTGCAGGGTATCACGTATATTTTAGATGAGCCCAGTATTGGCTTGCACCAGAGAGATAATCAGCGATTGATTGAAGCATTAAAAAATTTACGCAATATTGGCAATAGCGTTCTGGTAGTAGAGCATGATAAGGATATAATGCTTGCGGCAGATTACCTTATTGATATCGGGCCGGAAGCGGGTAAGCATGGAGGAGAAATAGTTGCCGCAGGCACTCCGAAAGATTTATTGAAATTAAATACAGTAACATCTTCTTACTTAAACGGGCATAAAAAAATTGCTATACCAGGCGAAAGAAGAAAGGGCAATGGCAAGACCTTATCTATAAATGGAGCATCAGGAAACAATTTAAAAAATATAAATGCAACTTTTCCGCTGGGTAAATTTATTTGTGTTACAGGGGTAAGCGGAAGCGGTAAATCAACTTTAATTAATGAAACGCTTTATCCCTTACTTAGTAAGCATGCCTATAATAGTAAAATGAATGCACTGCCTTTTAAAACCATTGATGGGCTTGAAAATATTGATAAAGTTATTGAGATTGATCAGTCGCCTATTGGCAGAACACCGAGAAGTAACCCCGCCACTTACTGCGGATTTTTTACTGACATCAGAACACTGTTTGCTGCTGTACCGGAAGCTAAGATCCGTGGCTATACTGCGGGGCGTTTTTCGTTTAATGTTAAGAGCGGGAGGTGCGATGTTTGCGAAGGTGGTGGAATGAAAGTTATTGAAATGAATTTTTTGCCTGATGTATATGTGCATTGCGAAAAATGTAATGGTAAAAGATATAACAGGGAAACTCTTGAGATAAGATATAAGGGAAAATCAATCAGTGATGTACTTGATATGACGGTGGAAGAAGCGGTTGAGTTCTTTCAAAATGTTCCCTATATCTATCGTAAAATAAAAGTATTGGAAGAAGTGGGACTAGGGTATATTACTTTAGGGCAAAGCGCTGTAACCCTTAGTGGCGGCGAAGCGCAGCGGGTTAAGTTATCTACTGAACTGGGCAAGAGAGATACCGGCAAAACATTTTACATTCTGGATGAGCCTACCACCGGGTTACACTTCCAGGATATACAACACCTTGCTGATGTATTAAACAAATTGGTTGACAGGGGAAATACAGTGTTGGTAATTGAACATAACATGGACATCATAAAAATTGCCGATCACATTATTGATATTGGCCCGGAGGGTGGTGATGAAGGTGGAAAAATTTTATTTGAAGGAACTCCGGAACAATTGATAGACAATAACGAAAGCTATACGGCTAGGTTTTTAAAACAGGAGTTAGCGATGTTATAAAAAGAAAAAGCAGAGTATTTTACAAAGTTAAAATTTTGTGGTTTCAGAGGTTACACTACACAAGATGTGTATGCCTTCCCGGGTTAACTTTATTATTACTCTGCCTTTATTACTTTATAATTATTGTAGAGGTTATTAAATATTTATGTTACCGACTGTGATGTTAAAACCTGGCCGGGCAACGTAACTTGCTTCTTTCTGTTTTTGAAAAACCATTTTCATAAATGCTGCCCAGGCGAAAACCAACTTTCGTAAGCACTGAAAAGAAAGAATCATTTTGTTTCGGATTTCCTCTCTGTTCACCCGGCGCAATCCTGCTGAGGCCGGGGGCCACAATACCGTATGTTTTATCATGAATTTGACGGGCTATTGCAGCATTTTGGGGCGTTAAGTATTTATCGAACAGCTCAGGGTTTATATAGCTTGTACTTACATCATCTATATAATCTGTAAAACTTTTTCTGGTTAAAATTTCCAAACTTATATTTACTCTTTCGCTAATAAAATATTTGAAACCTCCGCCTATTGGTATTACGGGCTGCGTTAATGAGTAAGGCTTTCGGTTGGGATACTCAGCCATTCCCTGGCCTTCTGTGTTAAGCGGCTTTAAATAATACCACGATTTATTTCCATTGGCATCTGTTAATGAACCCTGTGGATTGAAATGGATCATACCGAAACCAAAGGAAACATAAGGCTGTAATTTTCCTGAATATTCTTCACTATTTCTATTTAAAAACATTAGCGGAAAAACTTCTGCAACAATATATGCTTCAGAAAGTGAAGACTTAAAATCAAGGTTTCTTTGTTTGCGAAACAATTCGTAAATACCATTTGTATTAATGATATCATCCTGCCCTTCAAGATAACCTGTTTGGGCAGCAAGCCTGAATCCCAGCCAGTTATTGGGATAAACACTAACGAAACCACCCTTAACAATTTTGGTGAGTTCAAGATTAACATCTTTTATAAACCTGGTGCCTTTACCGGCATTACCGCCAAGATCTCCTAAAAAAAATGAAGGGCCTAAAGTAAACCCTGCTTCCCATCTTAACTGGCGTGCACCATCCTGGGGAAATGCTTTTAAAGATAAAAAGTTCAGGGAAAGAAATAGTAAGCACATAAATCGAAAGTGTACACATTTTTTCATCAGGAACTCAGATTATAGTTTATCTACAGGTTTGGATTGTTACATTACTCATCACTAAGTATATGCGGAGAGAGAACGATGTTTCGCCTTAATTTATTGCGTTTTGAAATTATTAATTGAGTAGCATTTCTATATGTTCAATGCCATCTTCGAGATAGGTATCACTGGTTTTAATGAATCCCAACGACTCGTAAAAATTTTTAAGATAAAGCTGGGCGCCAATACTGATAGAAAGTTTACCAAAAAGATCACGTATCTGCATAATAGATCTTGTCATTAATTCTCTTCCTATTTTATTCCTTCTTACCGAAGGAGAAGTCACAACACGACCAATGGAAGGTTCTTTAAAAGCTATGCCTGGCGGCAATAATCTTGAATAAGCTACCAATGTATCTTCATTCCAGCCCATCAAGTGAAAACAATGCTGGTCTTTATTGTCGCAATCCTGGTACGGGCAATTTTGTTCTACAACAAAAACCTCATTTCTTAACTGAAGAATTTTATACAATTCTTCATTGGTTAATTCAGTAAAGCTTTTACAACTCCATGTTATCATTTATTTAGTAGATTGTTAGTTATAAGCCATTTGTCAAAAGCAGTTAACTCGATTATTAAAATTATCAATATCCATATTTATCTTTCCACCTTTCTTTTAAAAATTTTCTTAAGTCTTCTTCCCTTGCATTTTTACCCGGCTCATAAAACGTTGTATTCTTTATTTCTTCAGGTAGAAATTCCTGTAAAATAAAATTTTTATCAAAGCTGTGGGGATACTTATAATTTTTACCATAATCAAGATTCTTCATCAGCCGCGTAGGAGCATTTCTGATATGCAATGGAACGGGAAGATCTCCGTGTTGTTTAACGGCATTTAATGCAGCCCCAATAGCAACCGCAGCCGAATTACTCTTTGCGCTTGAAGCAAGGTAAATAGTGCATTGTGAAAGAATAAGACTTGATTCAGGATAACCGATCTTATTCACGGCCTCAAAAGTTGCGTTCGCCATTACCAATGCTGTAGGGTTTGCATTGCCGATGTCTTCGCTGGCCAATATCAACAACCGGCGTGCAATAAATTTTACATCTTCTCCTCCTTCTATCATACGTGCAAGCCAATACACAGCAGCATTCGGATCGCTGCCCCGAATGGATTTTATAAACGCAGAGATAATATCATAATGTTGCTCTCCTTTTTTATCATACAAAACTGTCCGCTGCTGGGCAATTTCTATAACAAGGTCATCGGTGATAATGATAGCACCGGTGGCAGTACTTACCACCAGTTCCAAAAGATTATATAATTTTCTTGCATCGCCTCCTGACAAATTGATGAGGGCTTCAGTTTCTTTTAATTCAATCTTTTTTGATCTTAATTCTTCATCAACATTTAAGGCATGATGCAAAAGCTGTGTAAGTTTCTCTTCGGTTAAAGGTTTTAATACATATACCTGGCACCGGCTAAGCAAGGCGCTGTTTACTTCAAAGGAAGGGTTTTCTGTAGTGGCACCAATTAAAGTAACGATACCTTTTTCAACAGCGCCAAGCAATGCATCCTGCTGGCCTTTATTAAAGCGATGAATCTCGTCAATAAATAAAATGGATTTTTGCAGCGTCCTTGACTTTTCAATTACTTCCCTAACATCTTTTACACCGGCTGAAATGGCGCTTAAGGTATGAAACGGAACCTGGAGCGTATGTGCAATAATGTTGGCAATAGTTGTTTTACCAACTCCGGGCGGCCCCCATAAAATAATAGAAGGAATTTTTTGGTTTTCTATGGCACTCCTCAAAATACTTCCTTTACCTGTGAGGTGTTCCTGGCCGATTAAATCATCCAGTTTTTTGGGACGCATTCGTTCCGCTAAAGGCACTGACAATGGCTCTGAATTATAATGAATAAATTATTTAACTGATGTGGCTTTTACAAGCAAAGGTAAAATTTCTTCAATAGCAACGGGGGCTTGTTTATCATCTATTTCAATTACAACGCAATAACCGTGAGCCCCTCCGGCCGAAAGCAAAGCATAAACAAGTTTTTGCTGATCACTTTCAATTCTCTTACCATTCCATATTTCTTTTGTACATAAACATCCCTGAGACGGGGTATGCGGATACCAGCTTTTGGTTTTATAATAGTCAGGGTTAATCGTAGTTCCATGAGCTATTATCTCCGTTCGTCCTGCTGAGGCCGCATAATAACATTGATAAAGAGGTTGATAATTTTTCAGGCTGTGGGGAAGCAGGCGACTATAATATCCGATTGCCCATGCAGTGTCGGTAATGCTGCTATCGTTTAAAAATGTTGACACCGTTTCCTCAACCGGCATTGATAATTGAATGTTAGGAGTAGGGCCTATAAAATAACTCCTCGAAACTCCAAAACCTTTCATTTTAAAAATACCTTGCGGAGTATTTCCATTACTTAAATAACATGGTAAATTGTTAACGCTTCTTGCCAGTTGGGGCACATTAAATATCTTACCTACACTGTCTTTTATAAATACGCCATCTTTATTACGAACAAAGACCAACCCCGGGTAATTACGGTTCTTTCTTTGAACGCTATACATAACAATTTCACCGGGTAAAAAGTTTTTATTAAGAAGATCAATAAGCAAACTTTTGTCAATTGCTGCTGATGAGGCGTACCTATAATTCTCTACCTGTTCTTGCAACATTATTAAAACGGGATTCGCAGCATAATCAGTCGAAAATTTATTTTTCATCAGATCAAGGATGAAGTTGCAGATCATACTATCATGTGCCAAACGCAAAATATATTCTGCGGATATTGCAAAAGTCTTTTGATCAAAAGTTGTATTAAGTAAGTGCGTAGCCTGTTCAGCAAAATTTTTTTCATAGTTTGCATACACCAGTTCCATTAACGCTTTTTGAAAATAAATGCTCCTGTAATCATTTGAATCAAATGCTGAAGTGATCTTATTATCAACCAGCGGAGACCGGTATTCCAAAAGCTCCAGTGCCGAAAAAGCCTCCTGCCAGTTTTCTTCGGTAGAATCGTTAAGAGGCAGAGAAAGGTTTTTATGTATAGAAGTTTTAATGAGATTGTCGTAAAGCTTTGCACGACGTTCGACGGTGGTGTAGCTGGTATATAAATTACCCTGCGCCTTAATACTATTTAAAAAGTAAAATGGAACTAATAAAAATAAAAAGTATTTGATTTTGCTTACCATGAAATTGAGAAAACGGAATGAATATTTCACTTAGGGACTGTAGATCAATATTTCTAACAGCTAATTTACATTGGCTTTTAAGAACGCAACAATTTTATTAAAGGCGTCAAAGTAAGTGGCATTATCCCAATCTCCATGTCCGGCTGAGGGATAGTAAACATATTGATTTGCTATGCCCGCTGCCGTGAGTTTATCTTTTACTTTAACAGATTGAGAAGCATTTACCAAAGGATCCAGGCCGCCATGTAAGAGAATAGTGGGTACGCCTGAAGTGTTAGTAATAAAACTAACAGGGCTTGAATTAATATATAAGGCGGCATCCTGCGCAGGTATTTTACCAACTGCCTCAGAAAGAAAAAATGACACTAAAGGATTATTATCAACCGGATTATTATACATATCCAAAAGATCAGATGGACCAAATAAAGACACAATGGCTTTTGGCTTTACCGGTGTAGAATATTTATATCCCTGCAACATAGCCAGGTGTGCACCGGCACTGGCTCCGAGCAAAATGAAATCTTTTGAAATAAGATATTGCGATGCGTTACTATAAATAAACTGGATAGCAGCTTTTACATCGTTTTCCTGTGCAGGAAAAATATTAGCCGGCTTAGCGGACAGCCGGTAATTAATATTAAAAATGGCATACTCCGGTAATCTTCTTTTTATTGTGTCAACATACTGTGTAAAATCAGCTTTATCTCCGGTTGTCCATGCTCCCCCATGTATCATTATACATACTTTAGTAGCAGCAGTAGTTCTTTTTGCGGGCAAATAGATATCCATATTCTGCAAAGCATCCGAACCATATGATACGTTTAGCATAGTTTGTGCAGCTGCCTGTGGTTCTTCAATTACCTCAACATTTTTCTGGCACGATAAGATGAATATTGGAATGGCAAAAACCGCTATGTATCTGGTGAACTTCATTTATTTTTTTAATGAAAAGGTATAGTGAAATGTGTTAAGAGAAAAGTAAAAATTAATCAACACTGGATTATATTTAAAAAAATCATTTATTTCAAATCCAGCTTTATCTGCAACTCCTCAAACTGTTTATCATCAATAGTTGAAGGAGCATCAATCATCACATCCCGGCCACTGTTATTTTTGGGAAAGGCAATAAAATCCCTGATACTTTCACTGCCGCCAAGAATAGCACAAAGCCTGTCGAAACCAAAAGCAATGCCTCCATGTGGAGGAGCGCCGTATTCAAATGCACCA
>JBDSFG010000198.1:0-7425 GCA_039919615.1 Ginsengibacter sp.
GCTCTCCAACTTTTAAATTAAGAGACAATATTTTTTCAATTAACGTGATAAGATTATCTTCCATAACATTAATGTATGCTTCACCTTCGTTTATAGGCTCATCATTTATATCGCTGACAGAATTAGCAATCTGTAAATATTTAGATGTAATCGAATATTCATCTACTTTAATTAAATCTATTGTTCTTAGTTTTTTCATGAAGGCATTTAGTGTGCGGTGCACATTGTGAGGCCCCGCAACCGATTATCTTCTTCTTGTTTAAAGATTTATTTCATTGAATGCAATCCTACTTTGTTTCCTTCGCAGTCTTCAAAGTATGCCATGAATCCATTCGGCCCAATTCCGGTTTTAGGCAAAATAATTTTACCACCCGCTTGTTCAATTTTTGAAAGTATACCACTCAGGTCGTCCCCTCCGTTAAGGTAAACAACAGATCCTTTATTTGAAGGTTCATAACCTTGCCCTTCAATAATACATCCGCCAATTTCACCACCCTGGAGATCGGCAGGAAAGAAAGCAGATTTCATCCCCATCGCCTCCATTGGCTGCATTGTTGCACTTAAAATTGTTTCGTAAAAGGTTTTTGCTTGATCGAAGTTTTTTACGGGAATTTCAAACCAGTTGATTGCATGTGCCATTTTTTTGAATTTGATGTTTATGAAAAATTGAATGTTACTTTTTCTTTTTTGACGACTTAGCTTTTTTGTTGAATTCCAAACAAAGGTTTATCCAGTATTCGAAATCTTTTTTTGATTTCATTCCTGTGTCATCCACTAATATATAGCCTTTCATTGGTCGCCCTGTAAAGTCCATCACCCGGCAGCCATCTTTTTCAAGAGCAGTATCTTGCAAGTCAGGATCAATGCGGCACATCATTTCGTCTTTAAAAATACCAATGCACATCTTATTATTATACATAAATGTCAAGCCTCCCATCATTTCCTTTTCTTCAATGTTAGGAAGGTCTGCAAGCCGCTCACGAATTCTGCCCGCTAATTTTTCGTTGTATGCCATGATGGTTTATTTTCAGTTGATGATTTGAATGTGGTTAACTATCACGGGACTTTGAATCATTTTTTGCATCATCAATGTTGTTGCTACAAATTTAATTTAGAGTTTTCAAGATTTCTTTTTAGTAATTCAAGATCCTTCCTGTTGGCCTTCTTCATCATTACAGCCATTACCGGCAAAAAAAGTTTTACAAACCCTGATGGCTTGCCGGTATTGCGTAAGGTCATACGGGTTTTATCATTGTCAACGGTTTCCCATGTATAAGTGGTCTCCATAGGAAATGGCCCTTCGGCCGTCCGCATAACAAGTTTTTCGTTCGGTATCAATTCAATAACTTCATAAACATATTCAAGTTTTCGCCCGAGGAAATGTGCTTTAAATGCCACTTTAGAACCAACCTGTAAAGGTTTTGGCGTCTTCCATTCCACTGCCTTAATATTTACATACCAGGTGGGAGCGTTATCAGGATCTGCGGCAAATTCTGATACTTGCACGCGTGGGCACGCAATCTTAATTTCAGTAAATACATCTACCATTTTTATTTTAAATTAAACAGTTAATATATTCCCGGCCAATTACTTTTATCCTTTTCTAAATTCTCTCTCTCATCTTCGATCCATTTATTTTTGAAACTTTCATCATTAAAAAGATAAAGCCTGCCATCAATAATTATCCAGGCGAACGGGTCAATCTTTGCGGTAAAACCCTTGCTTACTGCGAAAGAACAATAACCGCCGAATTGAGGTGCATACTTATCAGGGTCGTTCTTAAACAGGTTAATGTTTTCGGGCGACAAAAAATACCAGGTTGCATTATTCCAAATATAAGAATTTGTCTTTTCACCCTTTACTGCTTTTGCCTGTTTGAAATAGGCAACCGGATCATAACCTTCAATTGCTTCATTGCCAAATACGGCCTGGTTTATTTTACTGTGCATATTCCAGGATAACGGGCTTATGTGTTTGTATTTGGCAAAGATGAACAACAAGATTAATACCATTAAGATAACCATTGCTGTTATTTTAAATCCTTTGCGGGACAAATATTTTTTTTGAGATTCCATTGAATAGTGTTTTAAAAAATGTGCTGCCAATTATTAGCGGGCAGCACATCCATTTTTAATCATTAATCCCTTCCATTACTTTAACAGGGCGTACTTCAATTCTTGCATTCGTGCCATCTTCAAACACCGGATTTTCCCTCGCAATTTGAGTTGCTTCAGCAAGGTCTGCTGCCTGGATAAGAAAATAGCCGGCAATTACTTCTTTCGTTTCATTAAACGGCCCATCTTTCAATTTGCCTTTTGTTCCGGAAATAAGTGTTCCTTCCATTTCAAGCGGCTGGGCACTTTTGAGTTTACCGCCTTTCATCAGCTCCCCCATATAATTCATAACTTTTTGAAGGTGTACCTGCTGTTGTTCAGATGACAATAAGGCTAAATGATCACCCTCTGTGCGGATCAATAACATAAATTCTTTCATTTTTCTTTTTTTTAAAGTGAATTAATTGTTTTGTAGCACTAAAACAAAAATGCCCTTTAAAAAGGGACATTTTGCAAAAAAGTATTTTTTAACCTGCCGGGGATCTTCGATTTCATATCTACTGTAGAATCGCTTTCATAGGATGAACTTCAATTTTTGCAGGTACAGGATGGTAGTTTAAAATCGTCAAGCTTTATTATGCCCGGCATTCGGCAACAGCTGTTATCACTCACTCTCATACCGGAAAATCAATTTTTCCCCAACTACTCGTCAAAATGCAGCGTCCTTTTACAATTCTGTAGCACCGCCTGCTTATGCAACAAATTTTAATGCCTTTGCTACCAATGTGTTTGCACCTAACTGCAACTGTATCCATCTTTGCCCTTCAAATAAATTTAAATCATGAAATCAAAAATCTTAATTTTTATGGCAACAGCAATTCTTTCTACCGCCGCAAAGGCACAGGTAAAACCAGCAGACGAAACTTCTATCAAACAGGTTGTACAATCCTTGCAGGATGGCTGGAATAAAAAAGATGGAAATCTTTTTGCCAGCCGTTTTGCAGATGATTGCGATTATGTTGTAGTTAACGGAATGCTTCTTAAATCAAAGAACACCGTAGCCCAGGGGCATCAAAATATTTTTAATACATTTTATAATGAAACCAGTCTTGACCTGAACTTGCAGGATGCAAGGTATTTATCGGATGATATAGTAATAGCGCATGTTACAGGCAGACGTTACGGAAATGTAGGTGGAAAATATGAAGACATTAAAGCAATGATTACGCTTACGCTGCAAAAGAAAAATGGTGAGTGGAGTATTGCGGCTTTTCAAAACACAGAGGTAATGGAACAACAGGCACAATCAAAGTAAACAAACATGAAAAAGATATTCTTATACGCATCCATTATCCTGGCAGCAGGTTTATTGTTTACAAACATTTACAATTCTTTGGTTGATGCAAAATCGTGGGCAAATGCTTTCCCTTCATCCGTTGAAACGGCAAGGCTTTATTATAAAACTTCGAATCCGGGCAATTTTTTCAGGCTGTTTTCGCCGATTAACCAGTTACTTGGTTTGCTCTGTATTATATTGTTTTGGAAAGCAGGAAAGAAGGCAAGATTATTTTTGCTCATGGCAATTTTTATGTACGTTTCGGCTGATATTTTTACGTTTGCTTATTTCTATCCACGCAATTCAATTATATTCAAGGCTGATTTAAATGGCAGTGCGGAAGAAGTTAAAAATGCTTTGCAGGAATGGTCAATCGCTAATTGGTTCAGAAGTTTGATTGCTTTGGCAGGAATTATTTTTTCATCGTTAGCGCTTAATACAATTTATAAGCGGGACTTTGCTGCTGATAAATTGTAGCGTTGATGCGCCTATCTGACCCGATATTGTGCAAACCCCTCTGTTAACGGAGGCAAAACGCTATCTCGCGGAATGATTAGAGGAAGTTCTTAAGCGGAAGCTTTAATCACAGCCGGTATAGAATATCAATGCGGTTACTATTTTTTGAACTTTACTGATATGTATAGACGCATAATATTCATTTGTATTATTTTTCTAACCAGCTTTTATACAAAGGCACAGGATAAAATGCCTGTGCCTGGCTTTTATGAGATAAAGCCAAACGAGCCCTTGCAGCCACTAAAAAATTACCTGCTTGTCGCTGAAGACAAAAGGCATATTTGGACGATCAGTGATATGTCCGGCGACAAAAATCTTAAAAAATTTATACCGCTAAATGCAGTTGAGAATGTAGATCAGCAAAGCACATGGTGGTGCAGGCTTATTATTCATGCTGATTTTACACTGGAAAATTTCTTCATAAAGCTGCAAAGAGAAAACAATACCGGCATAGCCTCAGGTAACGAAATAATGAACGCCTGGGTAATAAATAATGGTACAATCGAAAACAGTTTCAGCGCCGGCACACTAACGCCTGCCTCATCAAGGCTAATCAACAAGCCGTTTAATCTTAACTCATTTTCATTGGATTTTAAACTGGGTGAAACAAAGACTTTAATCATCCAACTGCAATCCGTGAAGAATATTTCAACGCTTAATTTCAATTTTGCATTACAGCATAGAGACGTTGCTAAAACAACTTTTGCAGGATTTTTTCCAATCGGCATTTTCTATGCAGGCGTAATGTTTATTTTGTTTTTGTTCGGTCTTGTTTTTTCTTTCATAACAAAAGAGCGGGCTTTTTACTGGTTTACGCTTGTTGCTTTATTTTACCTGCTTCATTCGCTGTTATTGCATCCTGATAACCTGCTTACGCAATGGTTCTTCCCTAATCATCCGGTGCTGATGATTTATGCATGGACGATTTTAACTTATGTAAACGTGATTTTTTACTGGCAGTTTGGAAGGGCTTTCACCCAGCTAAATAAAGCGCTGCCGGCATGGGATATCGTTGTAAGGTTTTTAATTGGGTTTGTAGCTGTCTCCGTTATAATAAACATTTTTTCATTGGTGTGGTTTCCTTTTTCAGCAAACAAAATTTCACGACCTGCATCAATAATAATCTTTTTAACTTCTATCGTTTTAAGTGTGCGGTTTTTATTAAACAGTAATCCGCAGGTAAAAATATTTGGAATAGCTGCATGCTGGCTCTTCTTTTTCCAGGTTGCAGGTGTGTTATGGGAAACAGGTATGTTACCACAAAATATTCCCAACCCGTGGATAACTGCGCAGTTCGGAACAATGGTGGTTATCTTTTTTGCGCTGGCTTATCGCTTTAAGAAATCTGCAATGCAGCAGGCAGAAGCAAACCAGGTTTTACAGATGGATAAAATTAAGCGTGGCTTTTTCGCAAACATCAGCCACGAGTTCAGAACACCGCTTACATTAATGCTTGGCCCGCTAAAGCAATTAGAAGAAAACAATACTGATTCCGCAACACAACAAAAATATGTTGCAATGATGCGCCGCAATGGCGAAAGATTGCTGCAGCTTATTAATCAACTGCTGGATTTAAGTAAGCTGGAAGAAGGCAAAATGGAACTGCATGTTGCCAAAACAGACATCACCGGCATGCTAAAAATTATAGCCGCTTCATTTGAAAGCCTTGCCGAACAAAAACAGGTAAACTACCATGTTCATTTTCCAGAAGAAAATATTATTGGTTTTACAGATCGTGATAAATTAGAAAAAGTACTGGTCAATCTATTATCAAACGCTTTCAATTTTACATCAGCAAACGGAACAGTATCGCTGAATGTAAGTGCAGGCGAAAACCGTTTGCGGTTTTCAGTTCAGGATAATGGCACAGGCATTCCGAAAGAACAACTTGATAAAATTTTTGACCGTTTTCACCAGGTTGCAGGTACAGAAGGCGGAACAGGTATAGGTCTGTCGCTCGCAAAAGAACTGGTACAGTTACACAAAGGACAAATTTCTGTCAACAGTGAAGTTGGAAGAGGAAGTACATTCCGTGTAAGTATTCCCATCTCAAAAGAAAATTACGCAGCTAATGAATTGAATGACGGGAATGAACATGTTGCCGATAGAAATGTTATTTCATTTGCTTTACCTAAAGAATATATTAATGAAGAAGAAGTTAGTGCCGATGATTCCATCGCAACAATTTTGATTGTTGAAGATAATGCTGATCTGCGGCAATTTATTAAAGACACATTAAACAAAGAGTTTACTACAGTAGTTGCCGCAAACGGGAAAGCCGGCTTAGCGAAGGCAAAAGAAATTATTCCTGACTTAATAATAAGTGATGTAATGATGCCGGAAATGGATGGTATTGCAATGACGCAACAAATAAAACATGAACAAGCCACCAGCCATATACCGGTAATTATTTTAACAGCAAAAGCAGGCAGCGCCAACAAAATAGAAGGTTTACAAACGGGCGCCGATGACTATGTTATTAAACCTTTTGATGGAAATGAATTAATTATACGATGCAAAAACCTGATTGAGCAAAGAAGCAAATTACGCAAGCTTTTCAGCAAACAGGTTATCAGCATTACACCCGAAGAAATAGAAATTGAAATTCCCGAGCAGCAGTTCTTGCAGAAGATAAGAAGCGTTATTGAAGAAAATCTCGACAATGAATTGTTTACCGTGGTTGATCTGTCAAATGCAGTATTCATGAGCCGCAGCCAGCTTCACCGTAAATTAAAAGCGCTCACCGGCGAAGCGCCCAATGAACTGATAAGGAATTTCCGTTTGGAAAGAGCGTTGCAACTGCTTAAAAAAAATGCAGGTGCTGTTTCAGAAATAGCCTTTATGACTGGTTTCAGCAGTCCGGCTTATTTCAGTAAATGCTTCAGTGACCGTTACCATTATCCGCCTGCCGACGTAAAAAAGCATGCTGTTTGACCAATGGGTTCCATCACAAATTCACTTACATGTCGTGATCGATTTTAGCGTTTCTTTTTTGTAGCCCTAAAACAAATTTTTAACCTTCCGGATATCTTCTCTTTCATATTTTACTGTGGGATGACCTTCATGGGATGAACTTCAATTTTTGTAGGTATGTCTTTGAATATTGGATTTGCTTTGGCAATCGCAACTGCGTCATCCATGTCTTTAGCAACAATATGAAAGTAGCCGGCAATTACTTCCTTACTTTCATTAAAAGGGCCATCTTTAATTATTCCATTGCTTTCGGTAATGATACGACTGCCTTTATCCAATGGTTGCGCACTTTTAATAGTTCCCTCTTTCATCAATTTTCCAATATAAGCTGTGCCATGTTCTATATGTTCCTGTAATTTCTCAGGAGAAAGGGAAGTCCACACGTCGCCTTCTGTACGGAGGATTAATAAAAATTCTTTCATAGTCCTGTTTTTTTAATGATTGGGATGTTTGCCGCTACAACAAATGAAAAGTACTAAAAGGGACATAAAAAGGAAAATATTTTTTTCATGCTAAAAGAGTCTTCGGGTGCGTTCCGAATTGTCG
>JBDSFG010000261.1:0-32545 GCA_039919615.1 Ginsengibacter sp.
CAGCAGCAGATGCTGACGGTTCAATAGCAAAAGTTGAATTTTATAATGGCACCACATTATTAGGTAGTGATGTTACAAGCCCATACACATTTACATGGAGCAACATTGCTGCAGGTAATTATGTATTTACGGCGAAAGCAACAGATAATGGTGGCCTGGTTACTTCATCAGTTGTTGTTGCAGTATCTGTGATCAACGAAAATGTAGCGCCAACGGTTTCTATTACAAGTCCTTCGGCAGATGCAAGCTTTATTGCACCGGCTTCAATTACAATAAATGCCACTGCAGCAGATGCAGATGGATCAATAGCAAAAGTTGAATTTTATAATGGTACTACTTTGCTGGGTACTGATGAGGTAAGCCCTTACACATTTACATGGAGTGATGTTGCTGCAGGTAGTTACACTTTGATAGCAAGAACTACTGACAATGGCGGACTTGTTACTTCATCCGGTGCAGTTGCAGTATCTGTGATCAACGAAAATGTAGCGCCAACGGTTTCTATTACAAGTCCTTCAGCAGATGCAAGCTTTATTGCCCCTGCTTCAATTACAATAAATGCCGCAGCAGCAGATGCAGATGGATCAATAACTAAAGTTGACTTCTATAATGGTACTACTTTATTGAGTACTGATGACACAAGCCCTTATACATTTACATGGAGTAACGTTGCAGCAGGTAGTTACACGCTTACAGCAAAAGCTACAGATAACGGAGGTTTGGTTACTTCATCAGATACAGTTGCAATTTATGTGATCAATCCAAATGTGGCGCCAACGGTTTCTATTACAAGTCCTTTACCAACTGCAACCCTTGTGTCGCCAACGTCAATCACAATAGAAGCCATAGCGGCCGATGTTGACGGATCAATAGCTAAAGTTGACTTCTATAATGGTAGTACTTTATTGGGCACTGATGTTACAAGCCCCTATACATTTACATGGGATAATGTTCATTCCGGCAGTTATACTTTAACCGCTATCGCTACGGATAGTGAAGGTCTCACAACTATTTCAGACAAGGTAATTGTTTCGGTAACTAAAAAAAATCGGCCGCCATCAGTTAAAATTGTTAATCCTTCCTCCAGCACCGTTACAGGTCTGTCTGCCTCCAGTTTTGTGTCTAATGCAACATTTACGGCACCAGCTTTAATAAATATAAGTGCAGAGGCATTAGATTCAGATGGGGTAGTATCAAAAGTTGAGTTCTATAATGGAACCCAGTTACTGTCGATTGTTGAAACTGCTCCTTATACATGGGATTGGCAAAATGTGCCCGCAGGCAATTACACACTTACTGCGATAGCCACAGATGATGCCGGACTTACTACTATATCCGACAGTATTTTTATATCTGTGGCCGCAAACAAGGCACCCGTGGTTTATATTACCAGCCCTGTAATAAATCAAGTCTTTAATGAAGTTTCAACAATAGGTATAAATGCTGTTGCAACTGATATTGATGGCTCGATATCCAAAGTTGAATTTTATAATGGTAATACGCTAATAGGCACTGATTACACAAGCCCGTATAGTATTGACTGGGGTAATTTGCCTTCAGGATATTATGGCATAACTGCAAAGGCTACTGACAACGGAGGTAAGGTTACTTCATCTTCTGCCATTACTTTTTCAGTAATTACTTCTAAGGTGCCACCTGCAGTAAAAATTGCGTACCCTTTAGCCAACAGGATCTATCATGTACCTGCAAACATAAATATTACGGCTGAGGCTACCGATGCGGATGGAACAATTGCAAAAGTTGAATTTTATAATGGTACTGTATTAGTTAAAACTGAGTATATATATCCGTATACATGCACCTTGCAAAATCTTCCGGTGGGAAATTACATTCTTACAGCTAAAGCGTATGATAATGATGGCCTCGTAACCACGTCAGCAAGTGTTCCTGTTGCTATTACTATAAATAGTGCTCCAGATGTAACTCTCACCAGCCCTGTCATCAACTCAGATTACGCTGCACCGGCGTCAATTAAGCTTAGCGCTGAAGCGAGTGACTCAGATGGTAAAATAACTAAAGTGGAATTTTATAGCGGAACAACCCTGTTAATTATCAAAAAATATTTCCCATACACGTGGTATTGGAACAATGTACCTGCAGGCAATTATACAATTATTGCAAAAGCATATGATAACGAGGGTCTTGTAACTACCACAACCCGTACGTTTGTAACCGTGCACGAAAATGTTGCTCCGATAGTTAGTATTATAAATCCAACTATACTTAATTCGAACTACTCAGAAGCTGCATCAATTAATTTAAGTGCGGAAGCAAGTGATTCCGATGGTACAATAAGCAAAATTGAATTTTATAATGGAACAACTCTCTTAGCTACTAAAAGGTATCTTCCATATTCCTGGAATTGGGAGAACGTAGCTGCAGGAAGTTACACAATTGTCGCCAAGGCGTACGATAACGCCGGAGCATCAAGCACATCAAGTCCTGTAGAGATCGTAGTTTCTTCAAACGGCTTAACTGGTGCCCGTCCTGCCAATAATAATTTGGTTGCCAACATTTCTAAAAATCATTTAGAAGATGTAAGTGTTAAGGTGGGGCCCAACCCCACGAGAGATGTATTATCTGTCTTAGCAAAGGGTATTGAAAAAAACAAAGGATTGAAAATATCAATCTTATCAATGTCAGGAAACCTGCTTAAAACATCTGATTTTGTTGGTAAAAATGAAGTTCTTCAGATAAATGTTTCATCACTAAGAGCTGGAATGTATTTAATGAAACTGGTTTCTGAAGGTACTGTGGTTTATAAACAATTTGAAAAACAGTAATAAAGAAATCAATATAACTGGCTTTTAAATTAGCACACAAATCAAATACCCCAACTAATACAGTTGGGGTATTTGATTTTTATAAAAAATAATAGCTATTCCCGGTTTAAGGTTTGAAAAGATTATTGATGAAGAAATTTATCTGAATCAACTTTTTCATTTATTCGTTCCTCCAGCCGGCTCATTTCTCTCAATTTTAAAAGGGTGTTACTTACCTGTTCAATTGTATAATCAATTTGTTCGTCGGTAGTAAAACGGCCTAAACTAAACCTTAATGATGAGTGGGCCAGGTTATCATCAAGCCCCATTGCCTTTAAAACATAAGATGGCTCAAGTGAGGCTGATGTACATGCGGAACCCGAACTTAAAGCAATATTTTTAGTAAGGCCCGGCAGCAAACCCTCTGCTGATACATGTTTAAAAGAAATATTGGTTACATTCGGCAGGCGATGTGCCTGGCTTCCATTTACGTAAGCCTCTTTTAATTTTAAAATCTCATTTTCAAGCCTGTCTCTCATTTTAGATACACGTACAGTATCACTTTCCATTTGTTGCATACACAATTCACAGGCCTTTCCAAATCCAACAATACCGGGTACATTAAGAGTGCCGCTGCGCATTGCCCTTTCATGGCCTCCGCCATCCATTTGAGCGGATATTTTAACCCTTGGATTTTTTCTTCGTACATATAATGCACCAACGCCTTTCGGGCCATACATTTTGTGTGCTGTAAACGCCATCAGGTCAATGCCATCTTCAAAAACGTCGACCGGAATTTTACCAACTGCCTGCGTAGCATCACTAAAAAATAAAACGCCGTGCTCTTTTGCAATTGCACTTATTTCCTTTACCGGCTGAATAGTACCAGTTTCATTGTTAGCATACATCATGGAAACGATTATTGTGGTGGGCTTAAAAGCTGCTTCCAAATCTTTTAAATCAATTAGCCCGTCGTGGTTTACCCGGAGATAAGTTATTTCGCCGCCGGATTTTTCAATATGGCTGCACGTATCTAATACCGCTTTGTGTTCTGTATTTACTGTAATAATATGATTGCCTTTTGATGCATACATTTCATAAACTCCTTTCAATGCAAGGTTATCTGCTTCCGTAGCGCCAGAAGTAAATATTATTTCCTTTGGATGTGCGCCGATAAGTTTTGCTGTCTGTTCTCTGGCAAAATCCACCGCTTCTTCCGCTTCCCATCCGTAAGAATGATTTCTGCTGGCAGCATTGCCAAAATGTTCAGTAAAATAGGGCAGCATAGCTTCTAATACACGCTCATCCACCCGTGTGGTTGCATTGTTATCAAGATAAACAGGCAATTTCAACATGCTGAAAAATTTAGGGCTTCTTACCTACGAAGGTAAATCAAATTGAATACTCTTGTAAAGTTTCGGGTGAATGGAAGGCTTCACCTACCGGACATTAGATGGTTGTCTTTAGTATCTTTATTCAAATAATTAGTATGCTAAAAATTGATCACATAGGTATTGCTGTTAAACATTTATCGGTTAGTATTCCCTTATTTGAAAAATTATTGAACGCACCATGTTATAAAACTGAAGCGGTAGAAAGTGAACAGGTAAATACAGCATTTTTTAAAACCGGTGAAAGCAAAATTGAACTTGTGGAAGCATATTCGCCGGCAAGCGCAATAAATAACTATATTGAAAAAAGAGGAGAAGGCATTCACCATATAGCTTTCGAAGTTGAAGATATTGAAGCAGAATCGAAGCGGCTGGTGAAAGAAGGCTTTATCTTAGTAAATGAAATGCCTAAAAAAGGAGCTGATAATAAAATGATTTGTTTTTTGCATCCGAAATCGGCCAACGGCGTTTTGATTGAATTATGTATGGAGATAAAGTAAAATTCTATCGCAGAAAAATTAAATCAGGTATGGGTTATATTTTTTTTCCTTTCCGATAGTTGTTTTATTTCCATGCCCGGCATAAACAACTACTTCATCTGGCAATAAAAATAATTTTTGTTTAATACTGTTCAATAATGCTTGATGATCTGCCCCGGGAAGATCATACCTGCCAATGCTGTTCTCAAATAATACATCACCTGATATAATAAAATCCTGGTTACGGCAATATACAGAAATGCTTCCTGGTGAATGTCCGGGTGTATCAATAATTTCCAGTTTATCCTCCCCCGATTTAAGGGAATCCGTTTCTTTTAAAAAAATAAATTCTCCCTGGTAATTATCAAAAGGGAGGTTGAACATTAAACCCGAGGCGGGCGCCATTTGCAGCATTGCTTCTTCATTCTTATGCAAGTGAAGGGTGAGGCCATAAGTTTCTGCAATAAATTTATTTCCAAAAATATGGTCTAGATGGCAATGCGTATTTAATAGAATTGTTGGAGTAAGATTTTCTGAATCAATAAACAATTTCAATGCTTCCTTCTCCTCATCAAAATAACAACCCGGATCAATTATAATACACTCCTTTTTCTTATTAAAAAGAACATACGTGTTTTCTTCTACGGGATTAAATGTAAAAGTTTTAATCTCAAACATAATACAGTTTGTTAATGTTTAAATTCATTTTATTGATTAGCATGAAACAATTAATTTTAGGTATAATATAAAACCCGAACATGCAATTTCCCGAGAAACACATTGGAAAAAAAATTTTTTTGTCCGGATTATTATTTCTGAGCTTCGGATCTCTTGTTATGGCCCAGGTAAGCAGCGTTGAGTTTGGCAAAAACAGGTTACAGTTTAAAAAATTTAAATGGCAATATTATCAAACTCAAAATTTCAATTCGTATTTCAGTCAAAACGGGCAGGAACTGGCTAAATATGTTGCGCAGCTTGCGGAAAAAGAATTGCCTGGCCTTGAAACGTTTGTTGAATATAGTTTACAGCGCAGGATAAATATTGTGATCTATAACAACTTTAATGATCTCCAGCAAAGTAATATTGGGCAGGGCATTGATTGGCAAAATACAGGAGGGGTGACTAAACTGGTTAACAATAAGGTTGCTGTTTATTTTAATGGGGATCATAACAATTTAAGAAAACAGGTACGGGAAGGAATAGCCAGAGTATTAACTGATAATATATTGTTCGGGGACGATCTCGGGGAATTTGCGAGTAACCAAACTTTGCTTGATTTGCCCTTATGGCTTACCGATGGCTATGTTGCATATGCCGGTGAAAACTGGAGTGCGGCTTTGGATGATGACCTTAGAAGCGAAATGCTTAGTCAGAAGTATCGTAATTTTTACCAGTTAGCTTTTGAAAAACCTTTGCTGGCTGGCCATGCATTTTGGTATTATGTAGAAGAGCGGTACAAAAGAGAAAATGTAACTTATCTTCTATATCTCGCCAGGATATATAAAAATTTAAACAGAGCAAGCCTGCAGATAACAAAAATGAAATTTAAAGAACTGCTTGCTGAGTTTATGGATTTCCAGAACACAAAATATGAACAGGACATTACGCGGCGCAAAAATTATCCTAAAGGAAGCGAGATAACCAGTGTTACTTTAGGCAAGCGAAAAGATTTTTTTCATTTTAATGTAAATCCTAATAAACGCAATGGATCATTTGCTGTGGCCCAATACAAAAAAGGGCAATACAAGTTGCTGCTAAATGAAGAGGACAAAGACAAAACTTTGTTGAAATTTGGTGTGCGTGCAAATCTTGAGTCTATAAATCCAAACTACCCAATGATGGCCTGGGACCCAAAGGGAACAAGGCTTTCAGTGCTGTATAGCCAGGAAGGAAGAATTAAACTCTTTGTATTTGATGTGATCACAAGAGTAAAACCCTATAAACGGGACCTTACCGATATTTTTGACCAGGTGCAGGACATGCAGTATATGCTTGATAGCAGAACATTGTTGTTTTCTGCAGTAAAAAACGGGCATACTGATATTTATACCTACGATATTGAAAATGAAAAAATAAAGCCGATCACTAACGATGTTTACGACGATCTTGATGCATCATTTGTAGCCTTTCCTAATAAAACCGGAATTATTTTTTCCAGTAACAGACCATCTTCTTCTGTTAAAGGCGCTGATACCGTATTACCCAACAACCGGTATAATGTTTTTTTAATTACAGATTTTGCTACCAATAAGGCTGAACTCAATCAAATAACACAACTTACAAATTTAAGACATGGGGATGCCCGTTTTCCCACCCAATACAACAACAATCATTTTACTTTTGTAAACGATGAAAATGGCATAGGCAACCGCTATGCAGGTTTTTTTACTACAGAAAAGGCCGGCCTTGATACCTTGGTTTTAATAGGCGATGAGATTTTAAGAAACCCTACGCCAAAAGATGTTGATTCATTGCTTAGAGTTTACAAAAAAGATGACGTTGATTCTATTGCTGTCGTATCAGTATCTAACGATTCGGCGTATGTTTTTCCGCTTACAAATTATGGCAGCAGCCTGCGTGAAACCAGAGTAGCCGGCGATAATAACCAGGTAAGTGAAGTTACCAGGGAAAGCGACGAAAAAATTTTATATAAATTAAAAATTGACGAAAACACGCTGCGGCGAAGAAATATAAGTTCTACCCCAACGGCTTACATGAAGCGTATTTTGCAACAGGAAAAATTGGCAACGGGTGAAGCAGCGGTTAACCCAAGCCTTGACAGCACAAAAAAGAAAGAAGATATTTTTCAGAATGAATTTGGGAATGAACAAAAAGATTCAGCTAATAAAAATAAAGTTTTTGACGAAATCTTACAGGCAGAGACTACTGTTTTATCAACCGCCAAATTATATGAATATAAGCCGCCAAAATTTTCTACAGATTACGTGGTAAGCGGTTTTAATAATTCAGTATTGGCAAACCGTTTTCAACAATACCAGGGCGGTGCAGGCCCTATAACGTTAACATCAACTACCGGCTTTAACGGGATAGTGCGGATGGGTACCTCTGATATTATGGAAGATCTGAAATTTTCAGGAGGCTATCGCTTGTCAAGTAATTTAAAAGACAATGATTGGTTATTTCAATTTCAAAATTTGAGGAAAAGAATTGATTGGGGATTTACTTTTTACCGCAATGTGCAAACACAGGATTATTCAGATGCTTCAGTCAGGCTTATTTCCAATCTTTACCAGGGAAGCCTTAATTATCCATTTGATGAAGCTAAAAGCATCAGGCTTAATATGGGGTTTAGAAAAGACAGAAGTGTACTTCTTTCTTTTGATCGTAATACTTTAGAAACTCCTGATTTTAAACCAGCTTACGGCCTTGCACATTTGGAATATGTGTATGATAATACGTTAAATCCTGTACAAAACATATGGAACGGCATTAGATATAAAGCTTACGTTGACTGGAACACTCAATTAGACAAGGTAAAAACTTCGGATGGCAGATACACTTTTAATGTCGGTTTTGATGCAAGAGCTTATTATCCGATCTATCGCAACTTTATATGGGCTGGGAGGGTAGCTGCGGATTTTAGCTGGGGAAATCAAAAACTGATTTACTACCTCGGCGGAGCAGATAACTGGCTGATGTTTGGACAAAATGTAAAGATCAGCCAAAAAACGGGTGATACTACTTACAGGTATTTTAATCCTGCTAATGTACCTGACCCTGACGTTGATTATGCTTTTCAATCGTTAGCGGTAAATATGCGTGGCTTTGTACAAAATGCTGCCAACGGAAATAATGCGATGGTGATAAACAGTGAATTCAGGTTACCAGTATTTTCAACATTACTGAATAAGCCGATTAACAATGCGTTTTTAAGAAATTTTCAGCTAATACAGTTTGTCGATCTTGGCACAGCCTGGAATGGCAAATATGATCAAATAAAAAGGCCCGGGTTAACATACGGCACTGCGCCAGTACAGATTAAAATTAAAACAGGGGGAATTGGTCCTTTTCTTGGTGGCTACGGGTTTGGGGTAAGAAGCACTTTGCTTGGCTACTTCATAAAGGCCGATGCCGGTTGGCCAATGATTGGCGTTTTTAAGGGGAAGCCGATCTGGTACTTTAGCTTAGGTCTAGATTTTTAAGAGCCGGTTTTCTCCTTAATGCTTCAGCGTTGTTAAGCATAATTTGCTGTGCAGTCAGGTATAAACGTTAGTATAATAAAGATTTGAAATTTGCACAAGGAGAGAATCACTCACAAAAAATAAGGATTTGCTTGCGCATGAGAATGTTCTCAATAAACCATTTTTAAGCTCAATAATTTTTAAGCTATAGCTGGAAAAGGCGAAAGCTTTTCGGCTATTTTTTTTTCTTTATTAACTTTTGATAGTATTGATTCGAGTAATGGGAGCATTTTGTTTAATCCCCGCGTTTTGATCATGAAATTCCAAATGGATTCAAACTTTTTCCAGCCACCGGCATAAGCAAAGTGCTTTATTGCATGTTTTAAATTATCGTGTTGTAAACTTGCTTTTGAAATGTTCATCCACGAATAAAAAGACCGGTACGCCCAATCATAACCTTCTTTTAATTCTGCTTCATTTAATCCCCTGGTTTTATACACAACATGCCGGGTATCGTACAGATCCCATTTTTTGTGAAGAATACGTTTTTCTATTTCCATTTGTTTATATAAACCGGTACCGGGATATGGTGTAAGTATGTGAAATGTAGTAGTTGTAAGAGCGTTATTTACTGCCCAGTCAACAGTTCTTTTAAACACATCATTGTCATCATCATCTAACCCAAACACAAAACTGCCATTGATCATAATGCCAAGAGAATGTAATCTTTTAATAGCTTCCTGGTAATCTTTGCCTATGTTCTGTTTTTTATTACTTTGAACAAGGTTGCTGTGACTTAATGTCTCAAAACCCACAAATACACTGCGCAAGCCAGCCTCCGCAGCCTTCTCGATCAAATCTCCCCGCAGGATAGCATCAATTGTTGAGGCACCCTGAAAAACCCTGTTCATTCCTTTCATGCCTTCAAAAAGAGCTGAGGCAAACCGCTGGTTTCCTAAAAGATGATCATCAAGAAAATATAAATGCCTGCCAGGTAAGCGATCAATTTCTCTAATAGCATCATCAACCTGCTGGGTATAGAATGATTTACCCCCCTGGAAGAATGCGTCTTTATAGCAAAAATTACAATGATGAGGGCAGCCTCTTGTAACTACAATTGAGTTGGGTACAAGATATAATTGTCTTTTTATAAGATCACGTCGTATAGGAGGAATAGTGTTTAATGAGCGTTCTTGTGATGTGTAGATTTTATTGGCTATTCCTTTTTTAAAATCTTTTAAAAATCTTGGCCAGCTTTCCTCTGCCGGGCCAAGAAAAATGGTATCTGCATGTTTAACTGCTTCTTCCGGAAGTGAAGTGATGTGCAAACCTCCGAGGCAAACATAAACTCCTTTAGAAAGATAATGATCAGCAATCCGGTATGCTCTAAAAGCGTTTGTAATATAAACCTGGATGACCACCAGATCAGGCTCATCATGTATATTTAATTCTTCAACATGCTCATCCTGCAAAATAATTTCATCATTCACATCACAGTATCCGGCAAGAGTGGCTAAACCTAAAGGCGGAAAAAGAGAATATTTAATTGGCCGCCAATAAGGACTTTTAGCTTCTGTGAGAGCCGGCAGTATCATTTTTATTTTCATAAAGAGTAAGAGGTTTTAAGTTTACAAAAGCACTTTGTATTTCAAAGTATAAGCACAAAAAAATTTATTTCACTCCTTTTATTATTTTTTCCAATGCGTCCAAGTGTTGTTGAAATGCTTTTTCTCCCACTTTGGTAACCGTGTAAGTAGTGTTTGTTTTTCTGCCAATAAAACCCTTGTTGACTTTTATATATCCAATTTCTTCCAGGGCTTTTATATGCGAAGCAAGATTGCCATCGGTTACATTTATAAGTTGCTTTAAATCATTAAAATTAATTTGATCATTAACCATGAGGGTGCTCATTATTCCCAACCTCACCCGGCTGTCAAAAGTTTTATTAAGGTTTTCTATAGGGTTCATTCGCTGATCGTTATTGATTTGATATTGCTGGTTGTGTGTTCATATTTAAACCACATTAGTAAGCCATACGCAATATGCAAAACACCAAAACCTGCTGCCCAAAAACATAGCCCGTAACCAATCATCCATAAGTTAATAATTCCCAGGAGTATCTGGCCGTAACCTAAATATCTTACTTCTCCCAAAGTATATTTGCTTGCGTTTACCAACGCCAGTCCATAAAAAATAAGACAACCCGGGGCAATTAATCCGTAATGTTCAAGTTGTACACTTCTCAATAAAAATAACCCACCGGCGGCTAGAGGAATAATTGTATTCCAGAATAACCTGAATGTAGTAGCGCCCCATAGTGGTATTCCGTTTTTCTTGCTTCGCAGGTAAGTAAACAGAAAGGAAGTAATGACAGCAGCAGCAAATGTTAATAGTGCTATTTTTACGAGATCTCCGGTCAAAAGGTACAGGCTATCTCTTGAAATATATCTGCCGTTTTCTTTAGCATATAAAAGGTTATGTTCACGATTATACTCAATAAGCTTTGTATAAGTGACCCAGGCACCCGTCAAAGCGCAAATGCCTGCTGAAATTCCGCTTAAGCCGCTGAGGCTTATAAATCTGCTGCTGCGTTCCATCATTTGTTTGATATGCTGCAGATCCTGCAAAGATTGATCTTTTGTGCCCATAAAAGTGCTTTGGGTAACAAAGTACATATTTATAAATTATATCGCCAACTTTTTCTCACTGAATATTTATTTAGAGACTATCAAGCGCAGAAATAATATTGTTACAGGCGATATTTATTTCTTCTGTAGAAATGGTAAGAGGCGGAACAATACGCATGCAATCAGAAGCGAATAAAAACCAGTCAGTAAATATGCCGGGGCAGGTGCCTGGCGATTTTGAGTCGCCTGACACCTTAAGCAATGCATCTATAACTTTCTTATTTTCCCGGAAGCTTTTGAATTCAACAGCAAGCATTAATCCACGGCTGCGTACATTTTTTATTTTGGGATGAATAAGGCGATTTAAAAATAATTTTTCTTTTTCTTTAACTGAATTAAACAGTTCTTCATTTAGTAACACCTTCATTGCGGCAATGCCTGCAGCACAGCATACGGGATGTCCGCCAAAAGTATTGATATGGCCAAGCACAGGATTATCAGTAAATGAATCCATCAATTTTTTATCGGAGATAAATGCTCCCATTGGCATTCCGCCTCCCAACGCTTTACCAAGCAACAGAATATCCGGTACCACGTTAAATTGTTCAAATGCCCATAACGTTCCATGGCGGCCAAAGCCACATTGAATTTCATCAAGCACTAACAATGTCCCCGTTTCTTTGCATTTTTGCTGTAATGAATTGAGCCAATTATTTTCCGGAACAATTACTCCTGCTTCGGCCTGTATTGTTTCTGCAATTACACATGCTGTTCTTTCTGTTATTACTTCAATATCTTCAAATGAATTAAAATTCAAATGCAATACATCTGGCAAAAGAGGGCGGAACGCATTTCTCCAATATTCATCTCCCATAACGCTTAGTGAACCTTGTGTACTGCCGTGGTAAGAGTTTTTAAATGCAATGATCTGTGTTCTGCCTGTATAACGTTTTGAGAGCTTCATAGCGCCTTCGGTGGCTTCTGTACCAGATGCTGTAAAAAAGACAGCGTTTAGCGAAACAGGCAAATTATCGGTGAGCAATTTAGCGTAAGTGGTTTGCGGAGATTGGATTATTTCTCCGTACACCATTATATGCAAATAATTATCTAACTGATTCTTTATGGCCTCAATTACTTTTGGGTGGCGGTGCCCAACATTGCAAACACTTATTCCTCCAATAAGATCTATATATTCTTTTCCATCAACATCCCAAAGTTTACATCCATCTGCTCTAACTATTTCAAGCGCTGTTGGTGATGGTGAAGTTTGACCTACATGGTTTAAAAAAAGCTGGCGGTTAGTCATAATTAATCGGCATTCATTTATAAATCTCTGTTGATGCTATACTTCCTCCATTTCTCAATTACGGCTTTCATATCTTCCGGCAATTCACTCTCAAAATGCATTTTAATGCCGGTTGTGGGATGAATAAAACCTAATTGTTGTGCATGCAAAGCATGCCTGGAACAAAGTATAAAACAATTATTTACAAACTGTTTATACCTGGTAAAAACAGTGCCTTTTACAATCCTGTCGCCACCATACAACTCATCATTAAAAACCGGGTGACCTATAGATTGCATATGCACACGTATCTGGTGTGTTCTGCCAGTTTGCAGCCTGCATTCGATAAGGGTTGCATAATTAAATCTTTGCAGAACTTTATAATGTGTGATGGCTTCTTTTCCATATTCGCCATCGGGATATGCAGTAAATAATTTTCTAAATCTTTGGTGCCGGCCAACATTTGCTATGATGGTACCTTCATTAATTTCAAAATCTCCCCAAACCAGCGCTACATACCGGCGATGTACGGTATGATCAAAAAATTGTTTGGCTAGATTTGTCATGGCCTTTGGGTTTTTGGCCATTACCAGTAACCCTGTCGTGTTTTTATCAATTCTATGCACTAAACCAAATCTTGAAAGATCCGTTTCGTTTATAACTGGATTTTGCTTTTGTAAGTACCACGCAATTCCGTTTACCAAAGTACCGGTTTTATTTCCGCTTCCAGGGTGCACTACCATACCTGCAGGTTTATCAATCAATAATATATCTTCATCTTCAAACACAATATTTACCGGGATATTCTCAGGAACTATTTCGGAACTTTCCGGTGCGTGGCTTTGATACACTACTATTTTATCTAACGATCTTACTTTGTAATTTGATTTTACAGGCATGTCGTTTATTAAAACTCTCTCCGCTTCAATTGCCTGTTGAATTTTATTCCGGGTTGCACCCTCAATACGATTCATTAAAAATTTATCAACCCGGTAAGGCTCTTGTCCTTTATCAATAATAATAGTAAATCGCTCGAACAGCTCATCACCTTCATTCAATTCATCATCAATGTTTTCTTCCGGCATAACTCAAAATTAAAATTTCATAATTCAAAAACCTTTTTTACTTTTTTATCTTTGTATTTAAAAATTTATGGTGGATAAACAACAGGTTCATTTTAAAGATCTTGGTGTAATAGATTATAAGGCTGCCTGGGATTACCAGGAAGTATTGGTAAAAGAGAATGTGGATATTAAAGCAGCACACAGAAGATTGGCAATGGCGAAAGATCTGTTGCCAACAGGCAATTACCAGCAGGCATTAATGGTAGATGAACTGCCAACGATTAATCACCTCTTATTTTGCGAGCATCTGCCCGTGTACACTTTGGGAAAAAGCGGCAGTATGAAAAATGTTTTGTTGAGCGAACAGGAAATGGATGAAAAAGAAATTGAATTTTTTAAAACAAACCGGGGAGGAGATATAACCTTTCATGGCTTACAGCAGATAGTGGGGTACCCAATACTTGACCTCGAAAAGTTTTATACAGACATTGGAAAATATTTAAGAGACCTTGAAGAGGTAATGATTTTAACGCTTGGTGAATATGGTGTTACAGGAGAACGAAGCAAGGGTGAAACAGGTGTATGGATTGACCCTGGAATGTTTGGAAGAGAAAGAAAAATTTGCGCCATGGGTATCAGGTGCAGCCGCTGGATAACCATGCATGGTTTTGCACTTAATGTAAACACCGATCTTAGTTATTTTGAAAACATAATCCCCTGCGGTATACAAAATAAACAGGTTACTTCTATTGAAAAAGAACTCGGTTATAAAGTTAGTTTTGAAGAAGTGAAAGCGCAGCTAAAAGATAATTTTGAAAAAGTCTTTAATGTAAAAATATTTAACGGATAGGCCTTCGCTGTTCCTTGATTCCATTGGCCATCTTTTCTTCTTTGGGAATATATATTTTATCTCTTTCTAACAGTATTCCATCTTCAAATAACTGAAAGTTAAAAATGCCTGAATGTAAAAAATTTACCTTTTCAAGGGTGAGGTAGGTTTCGGTAATTTTATTAATTTCAAAAGCAGGGCTTCCGTTCTCGTCATAAAATTTTAAAGAATATTTTTTTTCATGCGCTTCCGGTAATGAAATAATTACGTTATTATCCTTACCGGTATATACCCTGGTTGATGGTACAAACCATGGAATAACTATATTTTGAGTTAACTTTTCAATATCAGGCAGCACTTTTAAAGTATCAATAAAAGGCTTGTATGATTTGGTAAAAATATAGGAGCCTCCTTCAAAGGAAATAAAGACGCGGTAAAACATTTTTACCGACGGAGGCCTGGTGTCAGCGTAGCCATTGATTTTATTTTTTACATTAAGTACAGTGCCTATTGTTTTAAAGTTTTTTAAACTATCAAATGATCTTTGAATGTTTATGGTGGTGAGATAGGTGTAAGGATTAACCCAGCTTATTAAGATATGATTACTGATATTAGTAACAGTTAGCCTGGGAAGAGTGTCCTGCGCAAACAATGTATTTTTATTCAACATACATAGGATACCTAAAAATATTAATATTCGCATAGGGAAGAAAACGAAATGGTTGATGCAAATTTTGGGCGCAAAGATAGCGCTGTTAAATTGAAATCAGTATTTCAATACGCCAGGCATTAAAGAAGAATTTCCCTGCAAGCCGCCCGTATGAATACAGACGATCCTGCTTTTTTCTGGAAAATAATTTTGTTTTATCAGATCAGTTACTCCGTACATCATTTTGCCGGTATAAACAAAATCAAGGGGAATATGATGATCTTCATAAAAAGTATTCATAAAGCCAATAAGGTCATTTGATTTTTTTGCATATCCGCCAAAATCATAATTTTTTATTACCCGGTAATTTTCCTTTAAAGACGTTTTGAGAAGGCGGGTTAATCTTTCTTGATAGTGCAGGTTCTTTAAAGCACTGAATCCAACTATCTGTTGCGATGGATCAGCAGCCTGAAGCAAACCAGCCAGGGTAGTGGCTGTACCAACAGAACAGCAAATATGTGTATAAGATTTTCCGGCAATATGCTTATATATTTCTGTAGCTCCCTTTACGCCTTCTTCACTAAAACCACCTTCAGGTATTAAAATGTGATCACCAAACTTTAATTGTAAATTCTGGTGAAAGATATTTTCTTCTTTTTGATGATACTTGTTTCTGCTGATAAATTCCAGGTGCATACCCTGTAGTGAGCAATATAATAAAACAGGTGATAAAGTCACCGGCTTTTCTCCCCGTACAATACCGATACATTGTACGCCGGATTGCTTACAGGCTACAGCCGTAGCTGCCAGATGATTTGAGTAGGCCCCGCCGAATGTGATTATTTTTTTATTCAGCTCAATGGCTTTTTGTAAAAAATAATACAGCTTGAATATTTTATTGCCTGATATAACAGGATGTATCTCATCAAGGCGCAGTAAAGAGAGTGTAATATTTTTTTTGCCACAAATGTTCCCGGATACTTCGCTGATAACTACTTTTTTATATTTTATATCTAACATTTGTCTTATATAAAAAATTTTATGGCTTGATATTTTATTTAATTTCGCAGCCACTATAAAAATTATAAACACAATATAAATTTACATTTAATGCAACCAACACTTTTAATATTAGCAGCGGGTATGGCAAGCCGTTATGGAAGTATGAAGCAAATTGAAGCCTTTGGGCCGGAAGGTGAAACTATAATGGACTATTCAATATATGATGCTATAAGAGCAGGTTTTGATAAAGTAGTATTTATTATACGTAAAGATTTTGCAGAAGATTTTAAAAATATTTTTGAAAGCAAGCTGAAAGGAAAGATAGAAGTTGATTATGCTTTTCAGGATCTTAGCGATAATACAGAAGGATTTACCATCCCCGCTGATAGAAAAAAACCATGGGGAACTGCCCATGCAATTTTAAGTGCAATGGAAAATGTTAAGGAGCCATTTGCAGTTATAAACGCCGATGATTTTTATGGCCGGGATGCATTTGAAAAAGCAGCCTTGTTTTTAAATGAGCAGGTAAATGATAAAACTTACAGCCTGGTCGGATATGAGCTCCCAAAAACTTTGTCTGATAATGGAACTGTTAGCCGCGGTGTTTGTGATGTAGATTCAAATGGAGATTTGATAAGCATAACAGAACGAACAAAAATATATATGGAAGGCGATAAAATTATTTATGAAGACGAAGAAGGCAAACACGAAGTGTCGCCGGAGTCAAAGGTGAGCATGAATTTCTGGTGTTTTGATTTATCTGTGTTCTCATATATAAAAAACCTGTTTCAGCAGTTTTTAAAAGATAATATTGACAACCCAAAATCAGAATTTTTTATACCTATAGTGGGAGATGCCTTTATAAAAGAAAAGGGTGGAGTTATAAAGGTTATACCTACATCATCGCAATGGTTCGGGGTTACTTATAAAGAAGATGCACCCGGCGTAAAACAAAGTATTGAAAAATTGATTAAGTCAGGGGAATATCCTGAATCTTTATGGAAATAAAAGTGAGTTGTTGAGCGATTAATTTCCTTTTACCATAAACACGCAATCCTCAATCTTTTTAATTTGCTGAACCCTGTCTAAACCTTTTATAGTGCCCTTTAAAGGAAGCTTTATTTGCTCATCCCTGTTAATTTCTTCAAGAGCTTTATAGATATTTTTAGATTTAATAGCAAATACTACCCCGTCAGCATTAGTTTCTTTGCTGCTGATTACACCAATCACTTCCCCGTTTTTATTTATCACAGGACCTCCGCTGTTGCCGGGGTTTACTGAAATGCTTATCTGGTAGGCAGCTGTATCGCCGGAATAACCGGATTTAGCGCTCAGGTAGCCTTCTCCATAAACTACTTCTTCTCTCGGATAGCCTAACGTAAAAATCTGTTCGCCCAATTCAGCTGACGATCTGCGTATAGAATAGGGCAATAAAGTAAATGTTCTAAAAGAAGTATCACTGATTTTTAAAATGGCCAAATCCGTAGTATTGCTGATATACACAGCCTGTGCAAAAAATTGCTCCCCTTTTTTATTCTCAACTATCAGGTTTTTTGCGCTGTTTACTACGTGGGCATTAGTAACAATATATCCGCCAACGTCAATTAAAAAACCTGTGGCTCTGAAATTAGCCTCAAGTTTAGGTTTTACAGGGAGAGGCACAGGTACAGCAGCCAGTTTTAGCTTTGTCTCAATTGTTTTTAATTTGGCATCCACCTGCTTAAATTTATTATATACGAGAGGAGTAATTACTTTCTCGCTTTTTTTGCTGTTATATGCGGTAAACATTCCTGCCGTAAATATTGAAACTATCACAGCTATGGTGGCTGCAACAGCCATTGTTTTACGGGTAAGATTCCAGAGGTAAATAACTTTAGCTTTACCGTGCAGTGATTTTTTTGCAATTACCCCTTCTTCAACAAGTTTGCTTTCAACCTCCTTAAGGGAGTGCTTAAGCGTTTTTAAGTCAGCCGTGTGCTTTAGTTGTTGTAAAAAGAATAAATGTTCCACCGCCAGTTGATCAATGTCAGGATTATTTTTTCTTAGCTCGTCTAAAAAAGTTTTTTCCTGCGCCGTCATCTCACCGTTTTTATAACGTTCAATAGCGTCTAAAAGTAAAATATCATCCATTTTATTCTCCGTTTTTATATTGTGCAAAAAATATTTTTTTTAATCTTACCAGGCATTTATACTTCTGCGTTTTTGCATTATCAGCATTTGTGTAGCCAAAGCTATTTGCAATTTCAGGCATACTTTTTTTTTGAAAATAATACGCTTCCAATAAGCTTTTGCAAGGCTCACCTATTTTGTCCATTGCCTGCTCCATTAAGGTAATATCTTCATTCTTTTTTTCATGCGTTTCCAGTTCTTCATCAACGGGCACTGTTTCTTCAGTGATTTCGAATGGCTGATTATACCGTTGTAACTGCTGCAATTTCTTAAGCCACAATCTTCTGCAAACCGAATACAAATAGGTTTTTATCTGGCAGGTAAGTACAAATGAATCGCTGGCGGCCTTCTCATACAACACAATCATCGCCTCCTGAAAAATATCCCGTGCATCCTCGTAATAGCCATTATTTTTAAGTATAAAAGATTGTATAATTCCGTAATTCTCCCTGTAAATAGTTTCTATTGCCGTTGCTTCACTATCTGCCAGTCCCTTCAATAAAAGCTGTTCTTTACTATTTATACTCACCAGGCTTAAATTAATACTTTTTAAAGTGAAAAGTAACCCACAAATATAAAGCTCATATCAATTGGGTTACCTTTTAACAAATCACGTATGAAGAAAAAATTATTGCCATATAACCAAATCAAAGAAAATGAAAAAATTATTTATGGTTTTTGCGGCTGCGGTTTTATTTAGTGCATGCGACAACAGTACTAAAACGGATAGTACTACAACTGATTCCACAACCGCTGGAACAGATACATCTATGATTGGTACACCCGCAACGGGCGATACCAGTAATATGATGTCTGCTGATACAAGCAATATGATACCTGCAGACACAACAAAAAAGTAAAATTCGCCGTACGCAGGAAATAAGTTTTCAATTGTCTGGTACCCTTAAAACCGTTCCTTTATTAGAACGGTTTTTTTGTTAGCGTTTAACTTTCTAAATAAAAAATAAAATTGATTGGCAAATTCACAACACTTTATTACATTTGAATTTTATTATGTTCAAAAGCAATACAAATACCGGGTTTTATTTTAGCTACTATTTTAGAATAGACCGGGATGCTTTTGTTAAAAACTGAAATAACAGATTAACATAAAAAATCCCGGCTCAGAAGGCCGGGATTTTTGCTTTATACAATGAAGAAAAGAATTTCAATACAAGGTCACGAAGGCTGTTTTCACCAGGTAGCAGCCCGCCAGTTTTTTGGAAAAGAAACTGAAGTGATCTGTTGTTCTACTTTTAAAGAAGTTATTAAAATTGCTGAGCAGAAAAAGGAAAGTGACGGAGGTATTATGGCTATTGAAAATTCCATAGCCGGCAGTATTTTACCTAATTATAATTTATTACAAAAAAGTACCTTAACGATTGTTGGAGAGGTTTATCTTCAAATACACCAGAATTTATTGGTTAATCCCGGAGTTAAGCTGGAAGATATCCGGGAGGTTCACTCGCATCCAATGGCCATTCAGCAATGTTTTGGTTTTTTAGATAAACATTCATGGAAACTTGTAGAAACAGAAGATACCGCTCTTAGTGCTAAACACGTACATCAGCGTGGCAGCAAACATACTGCCGCAATTGCCGGAAAACTTGCTGCTGATCTTTTTCAGTTAGATATTATCGCTCCTAACATTCATACGCTTAAAAATAATTACACCAGGTTTTTGGTATTGGAAAGAGAAGAAATTGCGACACAAATAAATGTTGCTGATAAGGCTTCTATAAATTTTCATACAGATCACTCAAAAGGAAGTCTTGCTAAAGTGCTTACGCAAATTGCTGAAGGTGGAATTAATTTAAGCAAGCTTCAATCTATGCCAATTCCCGGCAGCGACTGGAGATACTCATTTCATGCTGATCTTGAGTTTGAAACAGTTGAGCAGTTAAATGAGGTTTTGAAAAGAATTAAGCCATTAACTGAGGAAATTAAAGTTTATGGCATATACAAAAACGGCAAATAAATAAAATGCAAACCGCTAAAAGACTTGATGGAGTTGGCGAATATTATTTTTCTCAAAAATTGAGAGAAATTGAAGCAATGAATAATGCCGGAAAGCAAGTTATCAATCTTGGTATAGGGAGTCCCGATATGCCGCCACATCCTGATGTGATAAAGGTTTTGTATGAGGAAGCGTTAAAGCCAAATCAGCATGCATATCAAAACTATAAAGGAAATATTCTATTGCGAACCTCAATTGCCCAATGGTATAAAAAATGGTACGGAGTAAATTTAAATCCTGACACAGAAATACTTCCTCTCATGGGCAGTAAGGAAGGTATCATGCATATTTGCATGACTTACGTGAATGAAGGCACACTTGTACTAATTCCTAATCCAGGTTATCCTACTTACAAAAGCGCAGCAACAATTGCCGGCGCCAATGTTCAGAGTTATTCTCTCAAAGAAAAAAATAATTGGTTCCCCGATTTCATTGAGCTTGAGAAAATTATAGGAGACGCCCAAAGTCTCTCAAAAGAGGAGAGATTTAAAGGGAGCCTCATGTTCGTCAACTATCCTCAAATGCCAACCGGCCAATTACCAACACAAGATCTTTTTACTCAACTAATAGCCTTCGCAAAAAAACACAATATTTTAATTTGCCACGATAATCCCTATAGTTTTATTTTAAATGAAAACCCACTGAGCATGCTTTCCGTTGAAGGAGCAATGGATGTAGTAATTGAATTAAACTCACTGAGCAAAAGCCATAATATGGCGGGGTGGAGAGTAGGAATTATGGCAGGCGCTAAAGAGAGGATTGATGATGTGATACGTTTTAAAAGTAACATGGATAGTGGAATGTTTCTCCCCCTGCAACTTGCTGCAGCCAAGGCTTTAACCCTGGGGAAGGAATGGTTTGATGAAATGAACGAAGTGTATTTAAAAAGAAGGGGAAAGGTTTTTAAACTACTCGAATTATTAAAATGTTCCTTTAATAAAAACCAGGCAGGGTTGTTTGTATGGGCTAAAATACCAGAAGACGATCAGGATGGTTATGTATTGACTGATAAAATTTTAAATCAATCAAATGTGTTTATAACACCAGGCGGTATTTTTGGGAGTGAAGGCGATAAATACGTAAGAGTAAGTTTATGCAGCACAGAAGAAAAAATTGATGAAGCAATTAAAAGAGTTCATTTTCCAAAGATCTAAAAACGAGTATGGATAACATCGCAGATAATGAAATCATAAAAGTCTCCCACAAGGAAGAAGGTTTAGAGGGGACCGCTTTTGTTATTACCATAGTAGGTGTTGGCTTAATAAGTGGTTCATTTGCTTTGGCAATGAAGGAAAATGGATTTGCTAAAAAGGTAATTGGTGTAAGCAAAACAAAGGCAAGTCTTGATAAAGCATTGGCACTTGGAATAATTGATGAAGCAATGGAACTGGAAGAAGCAGTGAAGCAAAGTGATTTTATTTATGTAGCTATTCCGGTTGATGTAACCATTGGTGTAATGCAAAAAATAATGAGCCTGGTAACAGAGAAACAAATTGTTGCTGATGCCGGCTCTACAAAATTTGCTTTATGCAAAGCTCTGCAGAATTATCCCATGCGTAAGCGTTTTGTTGCCACACATCCCATGTGGGGCACCGAGTATAGTGGCCCGGAAGCCGCCGTGAGGGGAGCTTTCACCGGCAGAGCCTGTGTAATTTGTGACAAGGAACACAGCGATAAAGAAGCTGTTAATGTGGTGGAAAATATGTATAAAAAGCTGGGGATGCATATAATATACATGGATGCAGAAAGCCACGATACACATGCAGCCTATGTGAGCCATATTTCACACATTACTTCATTTGCTTTGGCAAATACTGTTTTAGAAAAAGAAAAAGAAGAGGATGCTATTTTTGAATTAGCCGGAGGTGGTTTTGAAAGTACAGTTCGATTGGCTAAAAGTAATCCCGCCATGTGGGCGCCTATTTTTATGCAAAACAGGGAAAACGTACTTGATGTTTTGAATGAGCATATCTCACAGTTAAAAAAGTTTAAATCAAGTTTGGAGAAAGAAAATTTGGGATATTTAATTGAGCTGATGGAGAATGCCAATAAAATAAAAAGGATTTTGAAATGATCTTTAGAGAAGCAATGACAAGTGATATTCCGCAGATACAAATAGTGAGGTATTTGGTAAAAGAAAATATACTTTCAGATACTGCATTAGTTACTGATGAAGATTGTGAAGAGTTCCTGATGGTTCGTGGAAAGGGCTGGGTATGTGACGTAAATGGAAATATTGTTGGGTTTTCAATTGCGGATTTAAGAGAAAAAAATATTTGGGCTTTGTTTGTTCATCCGGATTATGAAGCAAAAGGAATTGGAAAAAGATTGCACAAAGAAATGCTTGACTGGTATTTTGATCAAACAAAAGAAGACATTTGGTTAGGAACATTGCCGAATACGAGGGCAGAAAAATTTTACCGGTTGAATGGATGGAAAGAAGCAGGTACTCATGGGAAAGGAGAAATAAGATTTGAAATGAGTTTTGAAGACTGGATAAACAAACGTGTTGTACTCAACGCCGTGTGATTTTGTGTTTTAACAACTCTCTATATAACGATCATAAAAAACAATTCTTGCTAAATATAAAATTAATTTTACCATGCAAACAAAAACCAAAACAATGAAGGATTTAATGCAGGAAAAGTGGAACAAACGGCCACTCATAATCAGTGGCCCATGCAGTGCCGAAACAGAAGAGCAAGTGCTGGAAACCGCCACACGACTTGCCAACACCGGCAAGGTAGATATTCTGCGTGCAGGTATATGGAAACCCCGTACAAAGCCAGGAATGTTTGAAGGTATTGGCACTAAAGGCTTGCCATGGATGTTGTCAGCAAAAAAAGTGACAGGGTTGCCTGTAACTGTTGAAGTGGCAACATCAAAACATGTTGAAGATGCTTTACAGTTTGATGTTGACATGCTGTGGATCGGTGCAAGAACAACAGTGAATCCTTTTAGCGTGCAGGAAGTATGCGATGCTTTGCGTGGCGTGGAGATACCTGTTCTGATTAAAAATCCAATAAATCCAGATCTTGAACTTTGGAGTGGTGGTATTGAACGTTTACAAAAAGTTGGTGTAAAACAGGTAGGAATGATACACCGCGGATTTTCTAATTATGGAAATACGGAATATCGCAATGCGCCCATGTGGCATTTGCCAATCGAGATGAAGAGAAGATTTCCAGAGATGTTGCTCATTTGCGATCCATCGCATATCTGCGGTAACAGATCAATGCTGCAATCAACAGCACAAAAAAGCATTGACCTTGATTTTGACGGACTGATGATTGAAAGCCACATTGATCCCGATAATGCGTGGAGCGATGCCAAACAACAAATTACTCCCGAAAGACTATCAGAAATGCTTGATGAACTGATCTGGCGTTCTGAAAATACAGATGCACAGGAATTTATTACAGCGCTGGCTACTTTGAGAGAGCAGATAAATCATATTGACGATGAGTTGCTGGCATTGATCGGGCAACGCATGAAAATAGCAGATAAGATCGGCGCCTATAAAAAGACAAATAGCATTACCATATTACAAACCAATCGCTGGAACGATATTTTATTGCGGGCATTCAAAAAAGGTGAGCATTTAGGATTAACCAAAGAATTTATCACTAAATATTATGATGCATTACACCTGGAAAGCATTAATCATCAGAATAAAATTATGAATGAGGAATAATTAGTATGCACCAGGAAAATTATTTCGTTTCTTCAAAAAAAGTCGCCTGCTATTTTGATGCTGATTTTTCATATCTCGAAAATTTGGTCTCAAAAGAAAATACTGTTCTTATAACCGATGAAAACGTTTTATCTCAACATTCCAACAAACTGGAAGGCTGGAAGACGTTAGCAATAAAGCCTGGCGAAGAATACAAACAGCAAGCTACAGCAGATCATCTTATAAAAGAATTGATTGAACTTAAGGCAGACAGGGAAACCTTTATAATTGGAATTGGAGGTGGAGTAGTTACAGATATCGCCGGTTATGTGGCGTCTGTGTACATGCGTGGCGTTAAGTTCGGCTTTGTTCCAACAACTATACTTGCAATGGTTGATGCCTCTCTGGGCGGCAAAAATGGGGTTGATGTAGGCCTGTATAAAAATTTAGTGGGAAGTATACGTCAGCCGCAATTCCTGCTGTTTGATTATTCTTTTTTATCAACCTTACCGGAAGATCAATGGGTAAATGGCTTTGCAGAAATTATAAAGCATGCATGTATAAAAGATGAAAAACTTTTTTCGTACCTGGAGAATAATTCGATGGAATTTTTTAAAGCCACCACAATAAAAACAGACCTTCTTATCAAAACAAATGTTGAAATAAAATATAATATTGTTGCTGGCGATGAACTTGAAACTGGCGATAGAAAGCTGCTTAATTTTGGCCATACACTGGGTCATGCCATTGAAAATATTTATACATTACCTCACGGGCATGCAGTAAGTATAGGCATTGCAGCAGCATGCACTATTTCAGTACAAATAAATAATTTTCCATCAACAGAAAAGGAAAGAGTAATTTCTCTTTTAAAAAAATATCATCTGCCCGTAACTATAGAATTTGATAAAGACAAGGCATGGGAATTATTATTATTAGATAAAAAGAAGTCAGGCAATAACATAAATTTTGTTTTGCTTAATAGAATAGGGGAAGCAATTATAAAACCAGTTCCCTTGCCGCAGCTTAAGAAAATTTTTAACCATATAGAATTGTGATAGTAACTATCAACCCATCGATAATTTCAGGGAATGTATATGCTCCGGCATCAAAAAGTTCAATGCAGAGAGCTTGTGCAGCCGCATTACTTTCAGGCGGAGAAACCGTTATTGATAATCCCGGGAAAAGTAACGATGACCTTGCAGCAATAGAAGTAATTAAGAATTTAGGTGCAAAAGTTTCCGCTTATCAAAATGATAAACTATTAATTAAAGGAAGTGATTTTACGAATATCTCAAAAGAAATTAACTGTGGTGAAAGCGGCCTGGGCCTTAGGATGTTTGCACCAATCGCTGCAATAAGCAGCAATGAAATTTTGTTAAATGGCAGCGGCAGTTTATTGCAAAGGCCAATGGATTTTTTCGATGAGATATTTCCACAATTAGGGATTACTGTTCAATCAAATAAAGGAAAGCTTCCTATAAAAATGAAAGGACCGCTGCAGCCGGAAGATATTATTATTGACTGCTCATTAAGCTCCCAGTTCTTAACAGGACTATTAATGGCTTATGCCAAAGCGTGTACCGCTCCTGTTAGTATAAAAGTTAAGAATCTTAAAAGCAAACCTTACGTTGATCTTACGCTGAATATTTTAAAACACTTTGGCTGGTCTGTTCAAAATGATGCTTATGAAAAGTTTTCTTTTCTTCCAACAGCCAACAGCCAACGAACAACGATTAACTATACTGTTGAAGGAGATTGGAGTGGCGCTTCATTTTTATTGGTGGCATCCGCAATTGCCGGTACAATAAACGTAGAAGGACTTGACCTGCAATCGGCACAGGCTGATAAAGCAATTTTAGAAGCATTAAAATTAGCAGGCGCTCAAATCTTATTTAAGGAAAATAAAATTTCGGTCGGGGCTCGTGAGCTAAAAGGATTTGATTTCGATGCCACCAATTGCCCTGATCTTTTCCCACCGCTTGTTTCGTTGGCAGCATATTGTAAAGGAGCAACACATATTGCCGGAGTAAGCAGGTTAGCTCATAAAGAAAGTGACAGGGGTCTAACTTTGCAAAGTGAATTTAAAAAGATGGGTGTTACAATTTTGTTGCGGGGCGATCTGATGACGATAGAAAGCAATGGCCATCCAACTGGTGCTGTCGTTCATTCAAATCACGACCACCGTATTGCTATGGCCTGTGCAGTAGCTGGTTTACAAGCTCAAGGGCACACAACCATTCATGAAGCAGAAGCTATCAATAAATCTTATCCGGATTTCTACGATCACCTTAAAAGGTTAAATGCTTTATTGCAAAAAATGTAAGCGATACCTTTGCACCCAATTTTTACTTTTTACTTTTTACTTTTAAATTGTTTCATGAGTTACACAGTGGCAATTGTGGGCAGACCTAACGTAGGTAAAAGCACATTTTTTAATCGAATGCTTGAGCAACGCAAAGCTATTGTTGATGATATTAGTGGCGTAACCCGTGACAGGCAATATGGCGTGGCAGAATGGATAGGGAAAACATTCAATATAATTGATACAGGTGGCTTTGTGCCAAACAGCGATGATGTTTTTGAAAAGGAAATCCGCAAGCAGGTAATAATTGCTTTGGAAGAAGCTAATGCAATTATTTTTATGTGTGACGTTACTACAGGCATTACTAATCTCGATGAAGCAATGGCCGACATCCTGCGGCGCAGTAACAAGCCTGTTTATCTTTTAGTTAATAAAGTGGATAACCATGAGCGCCTCATGGAAGCTTCAGAGTTTTACAGCCTGGGTTTTGAAAAAATATTTTTTATATCTTCTGTAAGTGGTACGGGCACCGGTGAATTGCTGGATGAGGTATGTTCGTTAATACCGCCTGAGAAGGCAAATGAATCCCTGGATCAGCTTCCAAAGTTTGCCATAATGGGCCAGCCTAATGTTGGTAAATCATCTTTATTAAATGCTTTGACAGGGCAGGAAAGAACGATTGTTAGTGAAATTGCCGGAACTACAAGAGATACGATTCATACCAATTATAATTTGTTTAATAAAGAATTCACCCTGATTGATACAGCCGGTATACGCAGAAAAACAAAAGTGAATGAAGACCTGGAATTTTATTCAGTTATCAGGGCAATAAAAGCTATGGATGAAGCGGATGTTTGCTTTTTATTGTTAGATGCTGAAAAAGGGGTAGCAGCGCAAGATCTTAATATTTTTTCTTTGGCAATAAAAAAAGGTAAAGGTATTGTTGTGTTAGTAAATAAGTGGGATATTATGGAAAAGGAAACCAATACAGCCCGGGACTATGAAAAAGAACTAAAAACGAGATTGGCTCCCTTTAATGATGTTCCGATATTATTTATCTCCGCAATAGAAAAGACGAGGATTTTTAAAGCTATGGAAGTTGGTCTTGAAGTTTATGAGAACCGCCGCCAGAAAATACCCACTTCTAAATTGAACGATATAATGCTTAAAGCTGTAGAAGCCTACCATGCCCCGGTTGTAAGGGGCAATGCGGTGAAAATTAAATATGTATCGCAGTTACCAACAGTAGTTCCTTCATTTGCATTTTTTTGCAATTACCCTGATGATATTAAAGCGCCTTACCGGAATTACCTGGAAAACCAATTGAGAGAACAGTTTAAATTAACAGGCATTCCAATTAGAATATACTTTAGAAAAAAGTGATAGTTTCGTGATAACTTATGTCTCTTAAATATTACCGAATGTTAAAAAATACATTAGCTTTGCCCCCATTCAAAAAACCTTAAACCTAAAAAAATGAAAAAATTTATTGCAATTGTAGCGATTGCTGCTTTTATAACCGCCTGTAACGACAGTGAATCAACAAAAGTTGATACTATGACTGATTCCACAACGATGACCAATGATGCAATGACAACTGATACCTCCGCAATGGCTGTTACCCCAGCTCCAATGGAAGGTGGCATGATGGCAATGCAGGAAGGTACAATGATGATGAAAGATGGTAAAATGATGATTATGAAGGACGGTGCCATGACCATGATGGACAAAACTATGACTTGCACTGATGGCTGTAAGGTTATGACAGACGGACATGTAATGATGAAAGACGGTATGAAAATGACAATGACTGAAGGCGAGATGATAGATAAAGATGGCCATATGATGGACAAGGATGGCAAAATGATGGACATGATGATGAAAGATGATAAAATGATGGATAAGAAAAAATGATGGAGATTTGGATGAAAAAATAAAATTGTCTATATAGTAAAAAAGCCCCCGGGATCGGGGGTTTTTTATTAACCAGGTATCGTTTGCAAAAAACCGGAAGTATCGCTGCTATTTGCCAAGGTGTTCTCTTATAACAATAAAACCAATAATTATTAAAAAGAGAATAAGTATTATGGCCAGGTAAACCCACTGTTCATTTTTTAGTTTGCGTTTTTGCCTGCGCTGTTTTTTCTTCTCGAGTTGCTTATGCAGCTCAGTATTTAACTGAACAACAAAAGCGGATAAATCATTTGTATTTTTAAATTGTTTAAGTCCTTCTACAGCATCATTTAAGAGCCCCGGTTCAGTTATTAGCTTTTCTAGTTTATGCCTCTCTTCCCCGGATAGTTTACCACTTAGATATTGCATTAACTTTTGATCGTCAATGTCTTTATTGCTGTTTGATAATATGTTTATTAAGTCGTCGTCCATGTAAAATTACTTTTCTGCCTCAAGCAATATTTTTAAATTTCTTTTTCCATTTTGAATATAACTTTTCACCTGCATCATATTAAAGCCCGTATGCTCTGCTATTTCTGTGTAAGATCTTTTATCAAGATAAAACATCGTTATACATAATTGCTGTTCTTTGTTGAGCTGGCGTAATGCCATGTTCAATTGATCGAGCGTATTATTTTTTTCGAGCAATGCATTAACATCTTCAGTTTCATCTGCATAGGCGCTATGTTCGTTTATTTCTATAGTCAGTTTCCCCTTATCCCTCAACTTCATCAGGCACTGATTTTTTGCTATCATGTAGATCCAGCTCTTAAAATACTCTACCTTATATTTATGGAGTTCAGTTATCGCTTTTAAAAAGATCTGCTGAACGGCATCTTTTGCGTCGGCTTCATTTTTTAAATATTTCATACAAACGCCTAATAACAAAAGAGTATATCGCGGCAGCAAAATGCCCAGCCAATCATTATTATGATCGTCATAAAATTTTTGCAGTAATTCATTATCGCCAATGTTATTAAACTTTTGTGTACTCACTTTGAGAGGATCAAAATAATATTACTTAGATGTAAACATAATTAAATTCCATAAAGTTGTTTAAAGCCAAAACCTTAAAATTGTGCTATCGTAAGCTGTACTGGCATTAGTAGCTTATTTACGCAGGTTGTGCCCAGCAACTACCCGGATAATTTCAAATCCTTTTCTATCATTTGCTGTAGGTATATATCCTGGAATTGTCTTGAAGAAAGTTTTTTATTTTCCTGGTTGTATCTTCCCCCAATGAAGCCAAAAACAATCTTGAAGATTTCATTTGTATGCATGTTTTTTTTGTGCCTGGTAAAAACTAGCGCACAAAATACTACTCCCACTGGCCAGATAGATCCTTCCAAACCAACAAATCAATACACACGCTTAAGCAACAATCTGGAGTATAATTTTCTTAAGGCTGGCAAAAGAACTTATGGGTACCGTGCTAACTTTATTTGGGCATCTCCGCGGCAGCATCATTCATTATACATGGAGTTGCCTTTATTATACGCCACTGTTTCCCAAAAATTTGGTTTAGGCGATATGCGTTTCCGATATTACTGGGTGCCGTATAAGAATTATGTAAAAAAACCCGGTGCCTTTGGTTTTGCCATTGACTCATATATACCAACCGGAAAACTGGATGATGGCCTCGGCAGGAACCGGTGGATATTTGCGGCAGGCCTTTCTTCGGCATTTGTATTTGGAAGGTTTTCAACATTTCCCTATATCTATTACCTCCACAGCGGTGAAATTATGAGTAATAAATTATCGGGTACAGCTAAAAAAGCACTAAATGGCTATATAATTCAATCTATCTGTGTTTATAAAATTAATAAGAAGAGTTATCTCGATTGTACCCCCATCTTTATAAAAAACAGTTATAGCAATGCCGGCAAAGATGATTTTGTAGCCGAAGGGAATTATTTATACATGGTCAAACAAAACAAGATACAGGTAGGGTGTTTTGCAAGAAGATATTTTAAGGGTAATACTACTACGCTCCGGGTAAACATGAGAGTGTATTTTTAGAAAATCCATTGGCTCCGGCGGTGCCTCACCGTATTCATACTTTTTCAGAAAGAAAAGTTTTTCCTGGAAGGAGACACCTATCCACGAGATAAAATAAAAACAGCAAACACGTTAAAATAAGCAATAGTGCTTAAGTTTTCTGGTGGAGAGTTGCGCTTTTATTCCTGAATGTTTACCTTCGAAAAAGAAAGTCCTGAATAACCTAAAGAGTACAACTACAATAACCTAAAAATTAATTTTTATGATTGGATTCAATCTTTATAAAGCGCCTGCACTTCTTTTAGAAAAAATGAATAACATATGCAGCCTGTTGTGGCGGGGAAAAAAAGAGTATGAACAAGTTGCCATCATTACAGAAGATAAAGATCTGCGCTGCACAATGTTAACGCTTGCCCAGGAAAGTAACCAGTACGCTTGTGAGTTATGTTCTCAAATACATGCTTTAGGCGGCGCACTGCAGATAGGAATAATTAATGAAGAAGAACTGGACGAGGAATTAAAAAATTTACATGGGGAGAGCGAAATAATTACGTTCTGTCAAAAGAATGAGAGGGAAATGATCAGCGCTTACCAGGAGATTTTGAATTACTCATTTTTGTATGAAGGGCTAAGAAAAATGATCCGCTACCAGTTGAATGAAATATTGTGCGCTTTTATGCAGGTAAAACAATTAAGGGCGCTTAAATTCCATTGAAATTTTAATAAGACACCCATCAAGACAATGGGATCTAATCACGAAATCAGTTGTTTATTAAAGCCTGCCTTAACAAGCTCTTCGCACGCATTCCATACAAAAGATGGAATTTCCTGATACACCTGGAAACCTTTTTCCGCATAAATTTTTATTCGTTGAAGATCGCCAACCATAATATTAATAACTTTTTCAAGCGGAATATCTTTTGTTGGATATAGTTCAAAAGGTATTTGTGGAGAAGTAACAACTGCTTTCTTGCCAGGCCAATGTTTTTTAAATGTGGCAAAACTTCTTCTTTCCATGTATGGTTTTTGAACAACCATAAAACTTTCCGGATCAAGGTGTTTCTGGTTAAGGAGGGCCTGTGTAAACAGAATATTCTCGCCTGTATTTGTTGATCGGTTCTCAACCAAAATAGCCTGTAGTGGAACTCCTTTATTAATTGCTATTGCTGCAAATTTATCTGCTTCGGTTTCCTTCCATAGTCCGTTAGTTAACCTGCCAAGGCCACCTGAGAGAATTAATAAAGGCGCCCATCCTTCAAGAAATAAGTCAGCACTCCTTTCTGCAACCCTTGTATCATGGCTGCCCAATACAAAAATGCAATCAGATTTTTCCAATGGGTGATTCATGAGATGATAATCCCAAAGTATTCTTGCTGATTTTAATATTTCTTCACTGAGCATAAAGAACTGCAAAAGTAAGATGTTAGTTGATGCTTATGATTTCCCTTAAGCTGTAAGGGATATGCAGAATAGCCAAACAAGAGGGTTCATTATTATCCCTTCATTCTTAAGGCAATAAAAAATAACGTGAAGGCAGAAAGTATTGAAATCAGTATTATTTTTTACAAGTCCAAATGATATTTAAAAATCTTGCTTCCTGGAGGAAATTATCAAAAGAATAGCTTGATACCATCTTAAATTCTTCTCCGCTTTCATTATAGTAGCCAGGCCTCCAATCGCAGGTAGGTCCTTTGAAAGCTAGCACATATACTGTTTTATTTCTCCATAAATATTGGTTGATATAAGGCTGACAGGTGCAATCAGGAAATGTTGATGTCAACTCTTTTATCGCTTCCGGAGTATTGACTGCCTCTTTCCGGCAGGAATTGAAAAACAAGCTAAATACTATAAAACTTAGAAATAATTTGAGCATACTTTTTCGATTAACAGGAAAGTTCCTGGCCAAATTTTGTCTGATTCAATAGGCATCTATGGAATTTCTTAACCTGACAAAACTTTTATACAAATCGTTGCAGCACTAAGGATTTAAAATAAAAATGCCGGAAAGGGGTATGTTCGGCAATGAAGAACCTTGCCCAGGCAAAATAGTTCAACCCAGATTTTGCAGTAGCGTTATCCTGTAAGACTCAATGGCAGCTTTGTAGTTTCAATAAAAGAGAAGAGACTCTCATACCATAGCCTTCTTTTCAGGGGAACAGACATTTTTAGTACATTGCTT
>JBDSFG010000025.1:0-32131 GCA_039919615.1 Ginsengibacter sp.
GCTTTATAATTGTAGTAAACTGTTTTAGGAGCTGCAGGATTTCTATAGACCACCTGGCCGTTTCCCTGCCTGATAGGAGCGCTATACTTTGCCCATGCGGAATTTTTTGCAAAGTTGCCGGAGCCAAGATAATTTAATCCCTTACCTATCCCATACAGATATTGAAGTCTCATGGAAAAAAGGTAACCAAATGCCTTACGGATATGAACTGCACCACCGATTGTTGGAAATTTTGCACGAACATCGCCGCTTACAGTAAATGCTCCTCCGGAAATTCCTATTTCCCACATGTTACGGGGTTTCGCCGGAAAATCATATGTATTGTTCCAAAATTCATTTTGCTGGGCCATACTCTTGGGAGATATAACCGAGGAATCGTAAATACTGTAGTCTCCACCCTGCTGTGCGAAAGAACCCAGTGACATTAGGGTAAATAACCCTAAAATTAATAATTTGTACTTTTTGCTTTCCATAACTTAATGATTAATAAATTTTTAATAGAATTGTTGATTAATTGCAAAAGTATTAAACCAATATTATAAACCCAACTTTTTTATTAGTTATTTATATTTCATAATTGACTTATAATTCTACAATTTTGTACACCTATGACTTATTTCCCGCCTAATAAGCTGCTTGATATTTCAAATATCTCACTCTTAAATAGCTAAGGCCTAAGCTAAATACAATTTTTTTTCAATAATATTATTTAAAAATGGTGGTACCAAAATATGGTATAAGCTAAAATATTTTTATTCTGTTTATATTGCTTCTTTATGAAAATTCAGTTATCAAAAAATCTTATAGAACAGGAATTGGTATTGTTTGAAAAAAAGTTTGGGGATGCGGTAAAAAGCCCGGCGCCTCTACTTGACAGTATAATGAAATATATTATAAAAAGAAAAGGCAAACAATTAAGGCCAATGTTTGTTTTTTTATGTGCAAAACTTTATGGACAGGTAAATGAGTCAACCTACCGTGCTGCAGCTTTAGTTGAATTATTGCATACTGCAACTTTGGTTCACGATGATGTTGTGGATGAGTCTTTTGAAAGACGCGGTTTTTTTTCAATTAATGCTTTGTGGAAAAATAAAATTGCCGTTTTGGTTGGTGATTACCTCCTTTCTAAAGGACTGCTGCTATCTACAGAGGCTGGGGATTTTAAGCACCTTCATATTCTTTCACAGGCCGTTAAGCAAATGAGTGAAGGTGAATTGCTTCAACTTGAAAAAGCAAGAAAGCTGAATGTGAATGAAGATGTTTACTTTGAAATTATCAGAAGTAAAACGGCTTCTTTACTTTCTTCTGCATGTGCGGTGGGTGCATGGAGCACTACGCAGGATGAAAGGATTACAGAAAAAATGAGGTCATTCGGAGAGAAAGTGGGTATTGCATTCCAGATAAAAGATGATCTTTTTGATTATGGAAAAGAAGATATTGGAAAACCAACCGGCAACGATATAAAAGAAAAGAAACTCACTTTACCATTGATTTATACATTAAACAATGTTGATAAAAATAAAAGAAGAGAACTGATTTATATTATAAAAAATCAAAATAAAAATTCTCAAAAAATTAAAGTTGTATTGGATGCTATTTCCGTTTCTGGTGGCATTAAGTATGCTACCGAAAAGATGTATCAATACAGGGATGATGCCTTATCTATATTATATGAATTTGAAAATAATGATATACGCAAAGGCCTTGAGGAATTAGTAAGATTTACTACTGACCGAAAATATTAATAGTAATGATATGATTGAAAAAAGACTCAACATATTAACAGCTGATGATGGTAAGATAAATGAACTTAAGAAGGCGCTTACCATAAATTATAATTTATGTAAAATATTAGTCCAGAGAGGCATTGACACTTATGATAAGGCCAAACAATATTTCAGGCCTCAGCTTTCAGATTTACACGATCCGTTCCTGATGAAGGATATGGATAAGGCAGTCAACAGAATTTTAAACGCCATCCATGCGAAAGAAAAAATACTTGTGTTTGGAGATTATGACGTAGACGGAACCACTTCTGTAGCATGCATGTATCGTTTTCTTGCAAGTATCTATGAAAAAGAAAAAATTGAATTTTATATTCCCCATCGTTATACAGAAGGCTACGGAGTAAGTAAAAAAGGAATTGAGTTTGCTTATGAAAATAATTTTAAACTTATCATTTCTCTTGATTGTGGAATAAAATCTGTTGACCTTGTAACCTATGCAAAATCATTGGGTCTCGACTTTATTATATGTGATCATCACATACCAGATAATATTTTACCACCGGCAATTGCAATACTAAATCCAAAACAAAATGATTGTAATTATCCTTATAAAGAATTATGTGGTTGCGGTGTAGGCTTCAAGCTGATAACCGCTCTTAGCAAAAGGTTAAGCATATGTGAAGAGGATTATTTTTGTTTCCTTGATCTGGTGGCTACAGCTATAGCGGCTGATATCGTTCCTATCACGGGAGAGAACAGGGTACTGGCTTACTATGGGTTACAAAGAATAAATACAAATCCATCGCCAGGTATAAAAGCACTAATGCAGTTAAGTGCGGTTAAAACTAAATTCAGTATTAACAATGTCGTTTTTATCATAGCTCCAAGGGTTAATGCAGCAGGCAGAATGGATGATGCAAAAAAAGCGGTTCTGATGTTTGTTGAAAAAGATTTTGAGAAAGCATTGGACTATGCAGAGATGCTTCAAAGTGATAACATAGATAGAAAAGATGCAGACTCCTCAATAACAGAAGAAGCATTTGCCATAATTGATGCTGATGATATTTTAATTAATCGCAAATCAACTGTTGTTTTCAAAAGTCATTGGCATAAAGGTGTTGTGGGCATTGTAGCTTCCAGGTTAATTGAGCGATACTACAGGCCAACTGTAGTACTGACACAAAGCGGAGAAATTGTAACGGGAAGTGCAAGAAGTGTGGCCGGCTTTAATTTATATGAAGCTATTCATGCCTGTCGGGAGCATCTTATTGGCTATGGCGGCCACTTTGCTGCAGCAGGATTAACAATGTTGCCTGGCAGTGTAACCGATTTCAGCGCAAAATTTGAAGAAGCAGTTATCTCAATTATTGAACCGCATTTGCTTATACCGGAAATCATTATTGACGCTAAAATTTCTTTCAAAGAGTTAAAGCAGAGCTTTTATAACATCCTTACTCAAATGGAACCTTTTGGGCCTGAAAATATGCGACCCGTTTTTATTACAAAAAATATTTTAGATAAAGGCTATTCTAAAATTGTGAAGGAGCAACATATAAGGTTTGTTGTAAATCACGAAAATATTACCCTTACCGGAATTGGTTTTAACCTGGCAGAAAAATTTTATTTGCTTCAGATGAAAAAGCCTTTGGATATAATTTACACTATTGATGAAAACGAATGGGATGGAAAAAAAATGCTCCAGTTAAAAGTACTGGATATAAGATTGACGGGCTCTTAACTGCTTAACCTTGTTATTGCATGAAGCTGCTTCAATATCTCAATTATTTTTTTTATATCGCCTTTAACTGGAATGTTAAGCTGGCATTTTTTACTATTCTTCATGAAATAAAAGGAGAAAAAAAATATAAGATCGATACCAGCGCATTAAATGATCTGAAAAGACTTTCTATAGAAGGAAATAACCTTAACCATGCAGAAATATACCAGGGTGCAAATTATTTTTTATTAGAAAAGGTATTCGGCTATCTCCAAAGCATACATGCAAACAAAAATATTGTTGATTTTGGCTGCGGTAAAGGAAGAGCGCTGGTTGTAGCCGCTTATTATGGATTCGATAAAATTACAGGGATTGAATTTGCCCTTGAATTGTGTGATATAGCTAAAGAAAATATTGCACCATTGCAGTTAAAATTACCGTATAAAATTTTTGACATCCTGCACATCAATGCCGTAGATTATATAATTGAAGATGATACAAATGTTTTTTTCTTTTTTAATCCTTTCAATGAAATAGTGATGCTAGCTGTAGTAAAGAATATTCTGCGCTCCTTAAAAATAAATCCCCGTGAAGTATATGCAGTGTATATAAATCCTGTTCATAAAGAAATTTTTATGAGCGCAGGTTTCCAGGAAGTTTATCATTTCCAAAAACTATATTACGTCCATGCAAGTGTACTTATGTTGGATGTACGATATCAGATGTACGGTGTGAAAAAAATGTAAGGAGTACTAGTACTATTTAAGATATAAGATGTCAAAAAGCAATAAGCAATTTTATCTATTCGCTTCGTAAAGAACTAGTACGATTTGAATCGCAGCATTAAAAATCTCCGCCAAGGGGAGAGATCTAAAGGGAGCTTTCTAAAATTATTCTTCCCTTCTTTTCCTCCTGCATCATTTCAACGCTGCGATTTATAAAAGCTGTAAGATCATTTCCCTTTAATAATCCTTGCGAAAGCAAAGCGAGGTCAGTTAAATTTCTAACTTTATTTTCCTGCTTTTCTTTAGTTTCTTCTTTTAAAATATTCTGAAATATGGCATGGTTGCCATTAACAGTTAGAGTCACTTCTTCCGGCATATTACCATAAAAACTTCCCATGCCACCCCCGCCGCCATTTATTGCCATGTCTTTCATTCTGCGCATAAACTCGGGCCGTGTCGCTAACACCGGCGCAACGTCAGGGGCCAAACCTTTTAATTCTAAAGTAACATGCAATTGAGGAATTTCTACCTTAAACAAATCTTTTAATTTTGCTTCTTCATCTTTACTTAAAACACTTTCAGTACTTTCATTCTTATCTATAAGATTATCTGTAATGTCTGCGTCAACTCTTACAAACTGCACGTCATTCCACTTCATCTCCATGTTATTAATAAATGCAGCATCCACAATGGTTTCAAGCTTTATAACAATATAATTTTTTTGTTTTGCTGCATTAATAAAACTATTCTGCTGCACGGGATCGGTGGCATACAACATTACTAACTTTCCTTCCTTATTTTTTTGCAACGACTCGGTTGCTAAACGATACTCTTCCAGCGTATAAAACTTCTGTCCTCCCTCCTCTGGGGAATTAGAGGGTGATGCATCTTCATAAACATTAAACTTGCTTGCCTTTTCTAAAAATTTATCATCCGTCATCATACCATACTTAACAAACAGCCCAAGGCTTTCCCATTTTTCCTCAAAAGATTTACGGTCATTTTTAAATATCTCTTCTAATTTGTCAGCAACTTTTTTGGTAATATGAGCATTTATCTTTTTTACATTAGGATCGCCCTGTAAATAACTGCGGCTTACATTTAGCGGAATATCCGGGCTATCAATTACGCCATGCAATAACATTAAAAATTCTGGCACAATATCTTTCACTTCATCGGTTACAAAAACCTGGTTGCTGTATAGTTGGATTTTATCTTTTTGAATTTCGAAGCGTTGCTTTATTTTAGGAAAATATAAGATGCCTGTAAGGTTAAAAGGATAATCAACATTAAGATGTATCCAAAACAAAGGCTTCTCGCTAAAAGGATATAATTCTTTATAAAAATTTTCGTAATCTTCGGTTGTTAGTTCACTGGGCTTTTTTGTCCAGGCCGGGTTAATATTATTGATCTGCTTTTGTTCCTCTTCTTTTTCTTCTTTGTCCTCTTTGGCTGCATCTTCATGAATAAAAAAAATTGGTACGGGTAAAAATTTACAGAATTTTTCAAGAATACTTTTTATTCTTTCAGGCTCTAAAAATTCTTTACTTTCTTCATTTACATATAAAATAATGTCAGTTCCGCGCTGTTCTTTCTCTGTTTCTTCAAGGGTATATTCCGGGCTTCCGTCACATTCCCATCTTACAGCTTTCGCATCTTCTTTATAGCTTTTTGAGAAAATTTCCACTTTATCGCTCACCATAAAAGAGGAATAAAATCCTAATCCAAAATGACCGATTATATTGGCTTCGTTCTTTCCTTTATATTTTTCCAAAAATTCCTCAGCGCCGCTAAAAGCCACCTGGTTAATATATTTATCTACTTCATCGCCGCTCATCCCAACACCTTTATCAGAAATTGTAAGTGTTTTGTTTTTTATATTAAGCTTTACCTCAATAGCAGGATTTCCAATTTCTCCTTTTGCTTCGCCAATTGAAGAAAGAGTTTTTAATTTTTGAGTGGCATCTACAGCATTACTTACTAACTCCCGAATAAAAATCTCATGATCGCTGTATAAAAATTTTTTAATAATGGGAAAAATATTCTCTGTTTGAACCCGGATATTTCCTTTTTGCATATTATTTGTTTTTTACTGCACTTTCAAAATAAGTGCCATACTATTTTGCTGCCATCATGACAATAAAATGTTTTAAGTCAGTCTCTGTTTGCACGATATATGAAACCTGTAATATTTGTGAGGTAATTTTTTTTTAAGAAAATCCTGCTCCGAACTACATCGGCGGTAAGAAATTTTTTTTCTTATAATCGGGTTATACTGATGATTAATAACAAGTAAGAGAGGGTAGAATATAGGAGTTAGTAGAAATTTTCGGAAAAAGATAATCGCTCTTTTAGGCAAAGAAGTTTTTAAAACCTGCCAGGATTGTACACGATTTGTTAAGATGTTGATACTTTATCGTCGTGTGTTAAACTATAACAACATTTATTCTTCTATTGTGTAATGATTTATTACAAATTTTAGCTCACTCTAAACAAACAATTATGAAAAATATTATACTTTCTTTATCCGTTATTTTTACAATTGCAGCTTGTGGGGATAAAGCAGATATTGGCAGTGCCGGACAATCACAAATGCCTGTTGTTCCCATTTACAATAATTCTGCACTTTCTGACACAGCTAAGCCGGAAGATGCCTTTTATCAACCTGCTAAGTCAGCTTCGAGGCCCAGGCCGGCACGTGTAAAAACAGTATATATAACTGTTCCCGCTAAACCAAATCGTGAAACTATTGCTATTCCACCGGCTCAAACTTCACCGGTACCGGTAATTACACCGCCTGTGCCTGCTTCTGCGGGAACTGTCCCAGTGCCCTCTTCAACTGGAACTGATAATACAGGAAATGCTGAAACTGCTTCAACTATCCCCCAGCCTGCTAATAAAAAGGGGTGGAGTAAGGCTGCTAAAGGCGCTGTTATAGGTGCCGGGGCAGGAGTAATCGGTGGAGCGATACTTAGTAAAAAGAAGGGAGTGGGCGCTATTATAGGTGGTGTAATAGGAGCAGCAGGGGGATATGTTATTGGAAAAGGAATGGATAAAAAAGATAACCGCTTTATAACTAATTAAAAATTGTTGTTTTGCAAATTCAAGCCTCGTCATTATTCAATAGAGAGGCTCTTTATTCAAATTGTTACATTATTAGAATATAGTAATAAGGTAAACGTAGAAGGAGGTGAAGGAGTAACCAAATGATAGCACCCTGTCTGCAAACACTTCATGAGACTGTTACTGAAAAAATCAATAATGCTATTTCTTATTAACCGGGTAAGATCATTTTAATCAGGAAAAACACAGCTTTTGACATTGCTCCGGTCTGATTCGAAATTCAGGAAGAGAAGTAAGAATTTAGATTTATCCAAAATCTTTTAAAGGGCATCAGGTTTTCTTGTTTATTTGTATTGCTGAGCTAACTCCTTAGCTAAAGCCGTCATCTTTTTAATGCCATCTTCGGGTAAATTTCCTTTCTTAAATTCTGCTAAAATATCAGGATACTTATTATCCATCTCCATTAAAAAATGTTCTTCAAAGGCTTTTACATTTTTAACTGCAACGTCGCTTATTAACCCATAAGTACCAAGGTAGATTATTGCCACCTGCTTCTCAACAGAATAAGGAGCAAATTGCGGTTGTTTTAGGATCTCAACATTTCTTGCACCCTTATCCAGTACAGCTTTTGTGGCCGCATCAAGGTCGCCGCCAAATTTGGAAAAAGCTTCAAGTTCACGATATAACGCCTGGTCAAGTTTTAATGTACCGGCAACTTTTTTCATTGATTTTATTTGTGCATTTCCACCAACACGGCTTACAGAAATACCTACATTAATAGCAGGGCGGATGCCTGCATTAAAAAGATTACCTTCTAAAAATATCTGGCCGTCTGTAATAGAGATAACATTAGTAGGAATGTAAGCTGAAACGTCTCCGGCCTGTGTTTCAATAATTGGCAAAGCGGTTAACGAACCTCCGCCTTTTGCAAGATGTCTTATACTTTCAGGGAGGTCATTCATTTTTTGCGCTATCTCATCTTTGGTAATGATTTTTGCAGCTCGTTCCAATAAACGGCTGTGTAAATAAAATACATCACCAGGATATGCTTCACGTCCCGGAGGTCTTCTTAATAAAAGAGAAACTTCACGATAAGCAACTGCCTGTTTGGACAGATCATCATAAATAATTAAGGCAGGGCGGCCGGTATCCCGAAAAAATTCGCCAATAGCGGCACCGGCAAAAGGAGCATAAAACTGAAGCGGCGCAGGATCAGATGCTGACGCTGCAACTATGGTCGTATAATCCATAGCGTCATTATCCTGCAGGGTTTTCATTACTCCTGCAATAGTAGAAGCTTTTTGGCCAATAGCTACATAGATACAGTAAACCGGTTTGCCGGCTTTATAAAATTCTTTTTGATTGATGATAGTATCTACACAAATAGCGCTTTTACCTGTTTGGCGGTCGCCGATTACCAGTTCTCTTTGTCCACGCCCAATTGGTATCATTGCATCAATAGCCTTAATACCTGTTTGAAGCGGCTCTTTTACCGGCTCCCGAAAAATTACACCAGGTGCTTTTCTTTCCAAAGGCATTTCATATAACTCGCCTGTAAGGGGGCCTTTTCCGTCAATTGGCTGTCCTAAAGTATTTATAACCCGGCCGGCCAACCCATCACCAACTTTTATAGAAGCTATCTTTCCTGTTCGTCTCACCGTGCCACCTTCTTTAATATCTCCGCTATCACCCATCAACACCACACCAACATTATCTTCTTCAAGATTTAAAGCAATTGCCTTAACGCCATTTTCAAATTCTACCAACTCACCTGCGCCAACATTGTTTAAACCGTACACTCTTGCAATACCATCACCCACCTGCAATACCGTACCTACCTCTTCAAGGTTGGCTTCAACATTAAAATTATTCAGTTGCTCACGGAGTATCGAAGAGATCTCATCAGGCTTAATCGCTAACATATATAAAATTTAATTTTTTGGAATGCAAAGGTATGTGAACGGAGTTTGAGTATCAAAATTTTTCACTCATTTACCACCGGTAAGTGTATAGGATTTTACTTCGGTCTTTCTATAATTACCTGAGTTTATGTATCCACTCGTTATCCTGAAACTGCTTTTTAACATCTTTCAAATCTCTCAAAATACTTGCATCTAATAATTTTCCATCCATTTCCAAAACAAAGCCGCCAATTAATTTTTCATCAATAACTGTTTCCAGTTCAATGTTTGAAATGTTATTAGAAGTTTTTATTTTTTTTATAAAACTTTCTTTCAGTTCATCACTTAGTTTTGTTGCAGTAGTTAATCTTGCTTTATGAATATCTTTAAGCTCATTGTATTGATCAATGTAAGCTGAAACAATTTCAGGCAGATTTGATTCCCTGCTTTTAGAGCCAAGCAGTTTTACAAACGTGGCCGTTAGTTCACTTACTCTTCCTGTAATTACAGCTTCAATTATATGATTCTTTTTATGTTCCTCTATAACCGGGCTATTAAGTAATGCAATAAAATCGGGATTGTTTTCGCAGGTTTTAAACAAAAATTTCATGTCATCATATACTTCGGTCAACTGACCTTTTTCCTTTGCCTGTTCAATCAGGCTCCTTGCATATCTTATGGCTAAACGTGGATTCTTCAAGTTCTATTAATTTGATGTTCTTATTTAGAATAGGCTTAATTCAATTTTACATTATCCGTTAATTGTTTAATATAGGTTTCCTGCTCTTCTTTATTACTTAATTCTCTGCGTAAAATTTTTTCACTTACCTCAATTACAAGATTTCCGATCTGATTTTTAAGATCAGTAATCGCCGCCATTTTTTGCTGATCAATAGCAGACTGGGCGTCACCAATTATTTTGTTGGTTTCTACCTTTGCCTGTTCCTTAGCATCGTTAATAATTTTTTCTTTAGTTTCTTTAGCTTCTCTAAGCATTAAGGCTCTCTCTTCCCGGGCTTTAACCAATAATTCTTCATTCTCACTTTTTAAAAGAGCCATTTCTCCCCTTATTCTTTCTGCTGTAGATAATGAGTCAGCGATACCTTGCTCACGCTGATTCATTGAATTAAGTATGGGTTTCCATGCAAATTTTTTCAGGATAAAAAAAACTATAACAAAGGCTAATATCGTCCAAAGAATCAATCCAAAAGCCGGGGTAAGTAATTGCATAAAAAAAGTTTAAAGGTTTATACCGTTTAATAGTTTAAATATTTTAGGCCGTCTTTTTTAGAATAATGTTATCACCCTGCGGGACTGAAAGAAACTACAGGCAGCACATTAATTATCATAAAACTTCTTCTTACACCTTTAGGGGATGGAGGAAAAAATACCGCACTCTCCGCCCTGTGCTTTGAGTGCAGTGAAATTTGTTACACGAACATTGCAAGAATACCAACAATAACCGCAAACAGAGCAACACCCTCAACCAGGGCTGCCGTCAGAATCATGTTGGCCCGGATTTCATTGGCTGCCTCAGGTTGGCGTGCAATAGCTTCCAGTGCGCCTTTGCCAATCTGTCCTATACCAATACCCGCACCCACTGCTCCGAGCCCTGCGCCTATGGCGCCACCTGCATTTGCCCAAACTGTTGTGCTTAAAAAAACCATTAATAAATCCATAATACTTGTTTTATATTAAAAAAGAGATTGCTAAATTAAAACCGGATCTGCGTGGCCGTCTGCGTCATCATGGCTGCCCTCAAAAGCCTGGCTTATAAATACTGCAGTAAGGTTAGTAAAAATATATGCCTGTAAAAAAGCTACCAGCAATTCAATAAAATAAATGAATACGACAAACGCGATTGAAAGTGGTGAAAACCCCCATCCAATTCCGGCATTTAATGAGCCGAAAATAAATATGAGTGAAATTAAACAAATAATAATTATATGGCCTGCAATCATATTGGCAAAAAGCCTTATCATTAATGCAAACGGCTTTGTAAAAATGCCTAATATCTCCACCGGAACTAAAATTATTTTTACTCCCCATGGCACACCGGGTGGATTAAAAATATGTGCCCAATAATGTTTTTTTGTACTTAACATGATTATGACAAATGAAATGCCGGCCAATACCAATGTAAAGGCAATGTTTCCTGTAACATTCGCGGTACCTGGTATTAAGCCCACTAAATTATTTATAAGAATAAAAAAGAAAACAGTAAGAAGGTAAGGAAAATATTTTTTGTATTTATGTCCCAGGATGGGTTTGGCAACTTCATCCCGTATGAATGTGATAATTGGCTCAATTAAACTTTGAACACCATTAGGCGCACTTGTTACTCCATGGCCTGCCCGGTACCTTTTAGCCATGTATAGCAATATCCACACTAATAACGCCAGGGAGAGAAGCATTTGCACAACATTTCTGGTGAGAGAAATATCATAAACCTTTATGCTGTTATCAATTTCTTTATTATCATTTACTGCTAAAATTTGGCCTGCAGTATATTTTTTAACATCCAGGCCATCCTCTGCAATTTTTTCATCAGTTAAAAGCTCATACCCTTTGTAAGTTTCTTCTCCATGATGAAATTTGGAAGACATAAAAACATCAAAACCCTTTTGTGGTGAATATAAAATTACGGGAAGAGGAATAGTTGCATGGTGTTGTTCGCCGTTGGTACCCTTGTAAGAAAGAAAATGAAATTCGTGTGCGTCCAAAACGTGGCCGAATATAACTTCATTAGCATCAAAAACACTTTTTTTCGGTTCAGTAGTTACTTTAGATTCCTTGTTGTCAGCCTTTTCTTGCTGAGATATCGCTTTGTTAGAAAAAATTAATAGAATAACACTGAAAACCGCTACCAATAAAGATTTCAAGCTTTTAAAACTCATACGCTTTTCCAAATTTGGCGCAAAGATAAGGGTTTAAAGTATGATTTGAGAGGTGATAAATAAGAAAATTTTTTGGCATACGCTATTGATCAAGCCCATATCCATATCACCTGTATAACGCTGATCAACAAGGATATTGGTAGCACGTCCTCTACCCTTATGTTTCTGACTTTATTATCATGAAGAGACTTTCAGAGTTTGTTATTTCTCATCAGAAATGTCCATAAAAATTTACTTTAGTAAAAGCATTTGTGATTGGTGAGTAGTTGTGGCTCTGCTTAATAATTGCCGGATTTTGTACAACCGGGTAGTTACAAGAAATCTTTCCGTGTGGTTCTGAGCAAGGGGATGTCTTACGAGGTTCATCTCAGCCCTTTCATAATCTGGTTCATCCTTCTGTACTACGTTTGATGTTTCAGAATGCAGTTTGCTTTTGAAAGATCCATATTACCATTTAATTAAAATCTCATTGCAACTGCCTTAATTGTAGGTAGCCTCTTCTCTTTCAAACTGCATTTTGTGCAACTGGTAATAAAACCCTTTTTTTGCCAACAGGTCTTCATGTGTGCCCATTTCTTTTATTTCTCCTTTATCTAAAACTAAAATTTTATTTGCTTTTCTTATTGTAGATAAACGATGGGCTATCACAATAGATGTTCTACCACTTATAAGCGTATCAATTGCATGCTGAATTAATATTTCACTTTCGGTATCTATAGAAGATGTGGCTTCATCCAATATTAAAATAGACGGGTTATATAACAGCGCTCTTATAAACGAAAGTAATTGCCGCTGACCCAATGAAAGCGTAGCTCCCCGTTCCATAACATTATAATCATACCCCCCCGGCAATTGCATGATAAACTTATGCACGCCGATCATCCTGGCTGCCTGGATAACTTCTTCCTTTTTTATAGCTGTATTTCTAAGAGTGACATTGTCATAAACAGAACCGCTAAATAGAAACACATCCTGTAAAACCACTGCTATATTACTTCTTAAAAACTTCAGATCATATGATTCTATATTTTTCCCATCAATTCTAATTACTCCCTTTTTAATGTGATATAAACGATTCAATAAACTGATAATTGATGTTTTGCCACTTCCTGTATGTCCTACTATTGCAAGTGTTTCTCCTGCTTTAATATGAAATGAAATGTTTTTTAATACCCACTGATCTTCATTATAAGCAAACCAGACTTTTTCAAAATCCACATCGCCTTTGCCTTTGTCCCCATCCCCTAAAGGGAGGTTATTGTTGCTACGGTTTTGTAAAAGATTCAATGATTCCTCCCCCTGTTGAGGCGATGTGGTGAAGGGTACAAAATCCGGATTATCCAATACTTTAAAAACCCTTTCACTTGCTATCATACCCATTTGCAGTACGTTAAATTTATCTGCAATTACTCTTAAGGGTCTGAACAATAAATTCAAGTACATGATAAAAGAAATTATAACTCCTGCATTAAATGCATTATTTGCGCCCCACCAAACCAACAGCCCGGTTGAAAATGCCAGTACAATTTCTACCACCGGAAAAAAAACTGAGTAAGCAAATATGGCTTTTATATTAGCATTGCGATGCTCCGTGTTTATCTTTTTAAATTTATTAAACTCTTTATCCTCTACAGCAAAAGCCTGTACCACGCTCATTCCTGTAATATGTTCCTGCACAAATGCATTTAAATTAGCCACTGCATTACGTACCTTTATAAATGACCTGTTTACACTTTCTTTAAAAAAATAGGTGGCTATAATCAATACTGGAAATGGCGCTAAACTTATAAGGGTTAACCTCCAATCAACAAAAAACATAAATAGCAAAATAGATAGAATAGATAGAAGATCTGCGATAATTGGAATAAATCCATCTGAAAAAATATCATTCACTGATTCAATATCATTAATGGTTCTTGTGGTTAAAGTGCCTATAGGTGTTTTATCAAACTGAGAAAGATTTAAATGCATTATTTTTTTGTACACCGTAACCCTTAAATCTCTTACTACGGTTTGGCCTAACCATGCAGTGATGTAACCAAAATAAAAACGGAGCCCCGTTTCTATCAGCAGTATGCCTATCTGGATTATGGTGATAAGTATAAGCCAGTAGGTATTACTATCTTTTATAAAACTGTTTACCGTAACCTGTATAAGATAAGGCCGAAACGGGGATATTACAGCTAAAACTATGGACAGAAAAATGGAGAGATAAAATTTTCTTTTATAAGGGGCAGCATAACTAAATACTTTTCGCAGTAAACTAAAATCAAATATTTTCCGGCGATTTGTTTTTTCCGTCATTAAAAAAGTAATCAATTGTGAGCTGTCAAATTTCGGCTTTAAATCTTAAACTCAAATTCAAAAGTAAACACGTTAAGCGTGCATCTTTACTCTTTTTAAAATTATATTTAACCCGTACAACCTAAAAATAAAAACTTATTTACGACACTGATCTGTTGTATGCTTTTATGAATAATGCCCCAAGATTTTTTTGCGGAGGTATATAATCATCAAACAAATCCTTTTTATCCTTAGGACCTTTGGAAAAATTTGCTTCCAGTTCATCCCACATTTGTCGCCAGTCAATATTTTTTCCACTGCGTAAAGTATTATTAAGAAACTCTATTATGGGCTTATTAATATCCCGGGCGCCAATTTGTTTGGTAGAAATTATCTGGGCTTCAGGGGCGTAGTCTAAAATTAATTTAAGGTTTTTATACCCGCCACATGAACCAAGCATAATAATTTTAGCAGACTCCGGCAATTGTTCAATAGTATATGGAAGGTGATAACTATGGCCGCGATGAATAACAACTCCCGGTCTTAAATTATTTTCACTGAGGTAATCAATAAGATCTTTCTGAGCATCTGCATCTTTATCAGTGGCATTATCTAATGGCAGGTTTGCGTATATCCATATAGGTTTACCTTTCAAAGATTTTATTATCGTCCATTCTTTTGTTTGTGTTATTTGCCACTCCGTTTTAGCAAAAGAGGACAGGTAACTTGCATATGATTCTTTACCATCTTTGTCACCATAAAAAAACACCTGCTGAATTATCCTTCCGCTGTCATCAGCCACATAGTTATAGTCCACAGTATAAACAGGAGGTATACCAATTTCTTTGGAAAGATCAACATGATTCGTTGTATCTGCTGAAAGAAATATCATTTTAAGAAGATGATATAATGTAAACCCCCGTTGATTGCGATTTGTTTTACACCTTGTTTCATTATCGCTCACATACTTTAACATAGAGTTTAAAAGATCCGGATTTTTTATGCTTCCGTAAGAGTCTGCTACATCAACTGCATCTTCAAGCGTACCAGTGTTTTCTAAATTGGAAACAAATGCCCTCATTAAAACCTGTGAAGTATTTTTCATCGATCTTAAAAAAGTATCCAGTCTGTTGTAACCGGCAGCCATCTTTATAAACTTTTTAAAGTGATCAAAGTTTACTGACATTAATAAGGAATCACCTTTCGGGTTAGGTCCCATTCGCTGCATCATCCTGTCAAAAGCATTTTTATAGCTTGAGGTAAATATTTCATTCTCACCCATTACCATCATATAATATAATTCCTGGGGCGTAAGCAGGTCAATGGCTTTAAAACGTATTGCAGGGTTACTTACTTCATGCAGTTCATTAATTGGTGTAATAAAATGTTGTATAGCTTTACGTTGCAGCATGTCTGTCAATCCATCTGCGCCAAGCATAGCAACAGGAGTATCACGATGCACTAACCTGTTATAATAATCAATTTCGGTTTTTACCAATAGCCTGTAATACCCAACGCTGTCATACTTTTTGGTATCATTTCCTACAATTTTTGCAATATCCTCCAGCTTTTGTTTACCGCTGATAAGGTCATCTAAAAAAGGAAAATAAAATAAGGCATTTTTTAATCCACTTAGCTGAACTACGGTTTTTATCCTGTTATCTGGATTTCTTTGTATTAGTTTACCCTGAATGCTTTTAGCCGCCTGGGCGTATGAATATAACTGCGTTGGACTATTGATAAATGCAGCAATTACCAGGCTGTCAGCAAATGGTTCATCTGCATAAGGGCCTATAGTCGAAAGTATTTTATCAGGGTGCAACCGGGTAAACTTTAAAAATAAAAACTTCTTGCTTTCCTTATATCCGACATTATCCTTAAATATTTCCGAGTTAATAATTCCCACCTCATAAGGCGCTTCGTTAGTTATATCCGCAATGCTTTCACCTCTTAAATTTGCCTCCATCATTGAAGAAAAATTATCGACCAATACAGGTGCAAGGGAAGGTGAAAATTTGTGAGATCTCCAGTTAGCATTAAACCTGTTTACCAGATTTTCAATTAATCTCAGGTATCTTATCTTGTCATTGTTAGCAGGTAACAAAGTATTTGTTTCTACTTCATTTCTCAATCTGTTTACTTTCCTTATTATTGCATCAGTAACCTGCAGATTGATATCTTCAACATTGCCTATTTTAATAATGCCGTCTAATTTGCCATCTGCAAGATCTGCACGTTTTTGCTCAGCTTTTATTTTATCATGAAAAACCTGCCTGTTCAAAGGAACATTACTGGTATCGCCGGCAGCAAAAATTTTTAGCGGGAGAGAGAAAATAAAAATCAGGTAAAAAATGTTTTTCATAATAGCGCAAATTCTGCAATAAGAAGCAAAAATAGTTCCATTGGTTGTATTAACGTGATCTGTCTTTCTTAAAATGAGTTATCTAACAGATATTCTGATGCTGATTAGCACCGCATTAACCTTTCATTAAGAAGATATATTTTCATGGATATCAATATTAAGAAATTGTAAACTACCCAGAATTTAAAATCATTTAATATAGGTTTGTACAAATATAACATGCAAACAAAAGCCCGGAAGATTTTAATAGCCGATGATGAGCCGGACATAGTAGAAATAGTTAGCTTCAATCTTCAGACAGAAGGCTATGAAGTTTTTACGGCAAAAAATGGAGAAGAAGCTATTGAAGAAGCAAAAAAACATCAGCCTGATCTTATTATTCTTGATGTAATGATGCCAAGAAAAAATGGCTTTGAAGTATGTAATATATTGCGCCTGCAGCCCGCTTTTAAAGATACCCTGATTATATTTTTAACCGCACTTAATGATGAAACTACTGAAGTTAAAGGCTTGGAAACCGGCGGGGATGATTATATCACTAAACCGATAAGTCCGAAGGTACTAATCAGCAGGGTTAATGCACTGTTTAGAAGGGCAGTTAAAGAAGAAAGCGGAATAGTGCAAATAGGTGATCTTAAGATTGATCGTGAAAAGTATAATGTAACTTACAAAAACGAGGAAATAATTTTGGCAAGAAAGGAATTTGAATTGCTTGCATTTTTAACCTCAAAACCCCATAAAGTTTTTTTGCGCAACGAAATTTTAAACCAGGTTTGGGGAAGTGACGTAATAGTTGGAGACCGTACGATTGATGTACACATCCGTAAAATACGCCAGAAACTTGGCGCAGATTGCATTACCACGGTAAAAGGTGTTGGATATAAATTTCAGTTGTAAACCGTTTTTATCTTTCCGGCAAGGGTAAGGGGATGTCACGCCTGAGCATATTATTTCTGTTAGCTATTTCCCATGCGGTATAAAAAATCATACGAACTCTTTTTTCGTACAGATCCCAAACAATTTTATCTATGGTATCAGTAGGTTTATGATAATCTGCTTTTAACATACCATCATAAAAAAACAGGATAGGCACTCCTTTCCTGGCAAAATTATAATGATCGCTGCGATAATAAATCCGTTCATTATCTTTCGGATCATCATACTTATAATCCAGTTCCAACTGAGTATATTTTTTATTGGCGCCCTCATTAATAACAGGCAGATCGGTACTTAGTTTATTATGGCCTATAACATAAATATAGTTAAGACTATCACCTGTTTTTCGTTCAGTATCTATTCTGCCAACCATATCGGTATTAAGGTCAATTGAAGTTTTTTCTAAGGGAAATACCGGGTTCTCTGAATAATATTCTGAACCCCATAAACCTTTCTCTTCGCCGCTTACCGTCATAAAAACTACGGTTCTTTTTGGGCCGTTGCCTGCTGCTTTCGCTTTGGCAAATGCTTGTGCCATACTTATTACTGCACAGGTTCCGCTGCCATCGTCGTCTGCCCCATAATAAATTTTATCTCCATGCTTCCCGAGGTGATCGTAATGCGCTGTAAGAAAAACGTACTCATCTTTTTTATCCGTTCCTTCTATATAACCAATAACATTGGTTGAGTAAAAAGCAATTTTTTGTTTTTTGTATTCAAACTTTATTTTTGATTTTACTTCGGCCCTCACGTTGTTTAACGGCTCGCCTTCATTCGCTTTATTAATCATATTATTAAACAACGTGTCTCCAAATATATCCCTGACTACAGAACGTAATATTGTTGCATAATTTAATTTGTTTACTGGGTCTGTTCCCGGTTCGGGAAAATAGACGTTAGATCTTCTTGCTGTTTCAACAAATTCTTTTGGAATATTGTCCATTGACAGATTTATAACAAACGCCGCTGCAGCGCCTTTTTGCTTTGCTAATGCTGCTTTTTCGGGTATGCCGGGAAAACTCCATACTGAGCTTTCTTCAGTACCACTTACTAAATATTTGTTACCCGCTTTCGGTTCATCTGTAAAAAAAACTACAATTTTCCCTTTTACATTTTTGCCTTTGTAATCATCATAATTTACATCGCTTATTCCATAGCCGACAAAAATTATTTTTTTAGATTTTACTTCCTGGTTTTCTGAAACGGAAGGATCTAAAATAAAATCTTTACCAAACTCATAATTGTTTTTACCAATTTTTAAAGATGTTTTAATTAAAGTGTCTTTATAAAAAGAAAAAGTTTGCTGATAACCATTCAATGGTGGTGGTGATTTTAAACCCAATAATTTAAACTGCTCTTCAATATAAGAAGCTGCGTTGCGTTGCCCGGCTGTACCGGTTTCCCTTCCTTCCATTCCGGCGCTGGCAATAATTGCAAGATGTTTTTTAAGATTATCACTGGTTATAGTGTTGCCATATTTTTGCGCTTCATCAATTTGGGCAAATAGTGAAACCCCTGCTAAATAACAGGCAATAAAAGCGATCAGTTTTTTCATCAAAAATCTTTTGAAATAGAATCAATAAGTAATAAAGGGGGTAATTAATTATCCACTGCAAGCAATTTTATTTACACGGTTAAGGTGCCGGCCTCCATCAAATTCAGTGTGTATGAATATTTCAACCATTTTTTCCATATCACCTTCACGTACAAAACGAGCGGGGATGCAAATAATATTGGCGTCGTTGTGCTTTCTTGCCAGTTCTGCCAACTCCTCGCCCCAGCAAATGGCAGCCCGGATATGCTGATGTTTATTAGCCGTAATGGCTACACCATTCCCGCTTCCGCATAGTAAAATTCCGAAAGAGGATTCTCCCTTTTCAACAGAACTTGCCACCGGGTGAGCAAAGTCAGGATAATCAACGGAATCTACCGAAAAGGTTCCAAAATCTTTAGATTCAAGCCCCTTACCTTCCAGGAAAGATTCAAGGTCTTCTTTGTAGGCAAAGCCGGCATGATCACAACCTATGGCTACCGGTAACGATAAATTAAATGGTGACGACATGGCTGACAGGTTTTATTTATACTAAGTTATAAAAAAGGGATGATTTCTTTTTGAAAAAGAAATCATCCCGAAGAGAAAAATTGAATTAAAATAGTTTATTTTATTACCAATTACTCAACCGGATACCTAAAGTATAAGGAGTAACATTAAGCCCGTTTTTAAAAATTGATTTAGGTGTGTACGAACCGTATAATCGCGTGGGACCAAGGCCCAATTCACCCACATATGAAAATTTAAATTTTTCAACATCGTAGTCTCCATGATTCTTATGCTTTCCACGCTCATCACTTATTTGTTTGTTGCGGGTGCTGTACAAATACCCAACACTTACCCCCGCACTCAGGCTTAATCCTTTTTTTGAATAATCAGGATTTGTACGAAAATTAAGCATAAAGGGAACAGTTACATAATCAAGCGCTAATTTATTTTTTGAGAAGGAAATTGAATCTCTGAAGACAAAGGCATGTGGAATATTCTGTAATGTATAAGGGTTGGCGCCGCCGTCACTAAAGCTTACAGGTGCTTTAAAACGATAATTATTTAACTCGATACCAAAACCATATTTCAGATTTACATATTTTTTTATCAAATTTAATCGCTGCATAAAAAACCATAAATTAACGTTAGATGATTTGCCACTTCTTAATTTAAGATCATCTTTGCCCAGCGGAGCAACACCCGGCCTGTTCACTACATAATTCTGTGAGGTAGCACTTGTATAATTGGTTTTGTCAGTATAATTAGCAAAACCAAAGTCCATTACCCAGTAGGCTGTACTTATGTTTGAATGCTTTTGCTTTTTCCTGTTAATTGTTACTGTGGTCTGTTTTTTATTTTCATTTCCATCACTTCTTTTTATAATTATCATTCCCCCAACACGAATTGTATCAGCAGTTTTGGGTTGTTTGGCAGTATCAATTTGTGCAAATGACACAATGCATAATAATGCAGCCATAATCACTAAAGTTATCCGTTTCATCTTGTTTAATTTATGTTTGATTATATAGTTCTTAAGAATAGGGTTGGTTAATTAACAGCCACTTCCCTTTGGTTTTTTGAATTATTAAGAGGTGATATTTTTCGTTCAATAACCCGTTTTACTTTGTGTAAAAAACTTCCGATTTTACTTTTGTTAAACCGCTCTTCTGTAATATTATAAAAGGCATAATTATTACTGTTTTCGTTTCCATCAGAAGTATAAGCCGCAGGAAGGGCGTCAGGCACTGCTTTTTTACCGGTGCTTGCTATTTCATCCTGTTGTAATTCATCCTTATCAAGGGTACCTCTATCGTTATTTTTCTTAACAGGGTTGTTATTATTATTTTTCAAGATTTCTTTAACAATAAGATTCGGCTTTTCTTTCTCAATCTGGTTAACCATACTGCTCATTTCCGGTAAATTATTTGTTTGCTTTCTATTCTTAAATACCGGTTGATTTACATCCGGCGACTTCGCAATCAACTTATCAGTATTTTTTTGTAACAATTGTTTTTGTTTTAAAGAATGTTTTTCACGTTTCTTTTCTGCAATAACATTTACCTGTTGAAAGCCTGCGGTATCAGTTGAAATGGAATTGGTCTCAACGTGCTTTTTAGGAATATTATTATTAACTGTACCAGGTAACTCATTTTTATTTTTCTTCTGAAATTCAATGCCTGTCAATATCCCCATGCCTAATAGTATTGCTGCTGCAACGGCCTTCCACCATCTGAATGGAATGACTTTTCCGCCATCTTCTCTTTTAAATAACAGTTTCCTATTTGGAAAAACAATTGCGTTATCAGGCTGTAATTTTAATTTTTTAAATACTTCAAATTCCTTTTTTAAGGAAGGATTTTCTGATAAGAATGCCTCCGTTTCATTTCTCTCAGCGCTGTTCAACTCGTTATCATTATACAATACAAAAGCTTCCTTGTAATTACTATGATTAATAAATTTTTTTGTATGCTGGAATAATGAACTTTTGCCTTCCAACTTTAGATCATTTTCAGGGGTAAGAATAGCTTGTTTAATATTCAAAAACTCTTCCTGCAGATCAGCATGTTGCCTGACGAAATCTTCCACTATACTTTTTTCCTGGGCTGATAATTCATTGTCAGCGAAAAGCAAAAAATATTCTTCGTAATTATCTTTATTAATGTTCATTGTTTTAGTTTTTCACTACAGCACATTTTCGGCTTTTACCAGATAATTTTTTAATTGCAACCGTGCCCTGTGCAGGTATACTTTTACCTGGCTTGCACTTAACCCGGTTATCTTTCCAATCTCTTCATACGAATATCCTTCATAATCTTTAAGCAATACAAGGCTTCGTTGTGTTTCCCCAAGCTTCTGCAGTGCCTCATTTAAAATCTTTTTTACATTACTATTGTTTTGATAAGTAACCTCTGTTTCGTCATTAAAGTATTCCCTGAGGGTTATCCTTTTATTTTTTCTGATATGATCTATCATTTGATGATAAGCAACCGTAAATAAAAATGATTTACTCTTGTGGTTATCAACCTGTACTCTGTTTATCCATAATTTTTCAAAAGAAGCCTGCACCACATCTTTTGCATCTTCCTTATGCGATAGATTTTTATATATAAACCTGTATACGTTATCTGCATAAAGGGTGACACACTCGTTATATTCAATTTCCGTCATAAATCAGGAAGACAAATTTTAAAATTATGCTGATAGGTATTTTATTTATTTAAGTTATACGTTTTAGAGCAATAAAAGTTACACTAACCTCATTTATAAAGTGAATCATAAGTTTGATATCTGCATTTTGCCGTAGGTTTGCCGGTTAATTTAAATGTTATGAATAAAGATTTTGTAGACCGGATAACCGCTGAGGTGGAAGAAATAAAAAATGCCGGCCTTTTTAAAAATGAAAGAATTATTACCAGTGCGCAAGGTGCAGAAATTGAAGTGAATGGCAATATGGTAATAAATTTTTGCGCCAATAATTATCTCGGTTTATCCTCACATCCAAAAGTTATTAAGGCTGCAAAAAAATATATAGATGAGCGTGGCTATGGTTTAAGCAGTGTACGGTTTATCTGCGGTACCCAGGATATTCATAAGGCGCTTGAAAAGAACCTGGCCAAATTTTTAGGTACAGAAGATACTATTTTGTATGCTGCTGCATTTGATGCCAACGGTGGAGTATTTGAGCCTTTATTTGATGCACAGGACGCAATAATTTCCGATGCACTTAATCATGCAAGTATTATTGATGGGGTAAGATTATGCAAAGCTCAGCGTTTCAGGTATGAGCATAATTCAATGGAGGATCTTGAAAATAAATTAAAAGAAACCGCAGCATTAAGAAGCAGGATAATTGTTACTGATGGCTCATTTAGCATGGATGGTACTATAGCAAAACTTGATGTTATCTGCGACCTTGCAGATAAATACAACGCCATTGTAATGGTTGATGATTCTCATTCCAGCGGCTTCTTAGGAAAAACCGGCAGAGGCACACATGAATATAGAAATGTTATAGGCAGAATTGATATTATAACTGGCACACTCGGCAAAGCCCTTGGCGGAGCCAGCGGAGGCTTCACCAGCGGAAAAAAAGAAATAATTGAAATGCTGCGCCAGCGCAGCCGCCCATATTTATTCAGCAACACCCTGGCGCCTTCAATAGCAGGGGCTTCTATCGCAGTGCTTGATATGCTGAGCAAAACAACCAAACTGCGTGATAACCTTGAAAAGAACACAAAATATTTCAGAGCCAAAATGACTAAAGCCGGGTTTGATATAAAGCAGGGAGAACACCCCATCGTTCCAATAATGTTATATGATGCCGTACTGGCTCAAACATTTGCCGCTAATTTATTAAATGAAGGAATTTACGTGATTGGTTTTTTCTTTCCCGTGGTGCCAAAAGGCCAGGCACGCATAAGGGTGCAACTGAGTGCAGCACACAAAACAAAACACTTAGATAAAGCTATTGCTGCGTTTACCAAAGTAGGTAAAGAATTGGGAGTGATTAAGAACGATTAAAGCCAATATATTTTCCGGCGCATGACTATGGGCAGTAAGAAAGTAGCTTTCAACTGCCTGATGTCTGATACCTCAAATCTGCTACTCCTTCATCTATTACAACGAGGTTACTTTTTCTTTTGCTCAAACAATTCGCTTTTGGGAACAACCTTAACAAGCATACTGTCTTTTAAAGTTTTGCTTACAACATCATATGGGCTGGTAATTACTTCATCGCCTACTTTCAGGCCACTTAAAACTTCTATATAATTTATATCCTGTATTTCTGTTCTTACTTTCACTTTTCTCACTTTCATGTTTTTTTGCACCACAAAAACAACTTCTTCAAGATCATCTGTATTAGGAGTACCTGTTTCGGCTACGTCATTCGAAGGTTTTTCGCTTTTATTCTCTGTATGATTCTTATTAGGTAAAGTATCGTTCTTATCACGTGTAGTAACAGCATTAATAGGTACTGCCAGCCTGTTTTCATGTGTTTTTGTTTTTATATCTGCACTGGCGCTCATGCCCGGCCTGAACGGGAAGGCTTTTGGTTTATTGGGATCTACAAGATCCTTGTACGATTGAGGAAGTAAACGGATGTAAACTTTATAGTTAGTTACCTCGGTACTTGTAGTTGTTAATGCTGACTGGTTAGCAGCGCCTGTATTGCTGCTTGCAATTTGTGTAACAATACCTGCAAATTTCCGGTTGTAATAAGCATCAATATCCACTGAAGCGCTATCACCTAAATGCACTTTTGGAATATCATTCTCACCTACATCAACCCTTACTTCAATTTCATTTAAATCTGCAATACGCATCATTTCAGTACCAGCCATCATTGAGCTTCCCACAACCCTCTCACCTTTTTTTACATTTAATAAAGATACCACACCCTCCATTGGAGATACCAGGGTAGCCCGGCTGATATCTTTATTTGCCTTAGCCAGTGCTGCTCTTGCACCCTGAACACTTGCTACACCGCCACGAATACCTTGCATTGCTGCATTATAATTTGCGTTTGCAGATTTTAAAGCCGCATCGGCAGTAATAAATTCATTTTGTGAAATAACTTTTTCGTCAAATAACTGTTTTTGCATGTCATAGGTTTTCTGCGCCTGCTCAAGCTGAGCTTTAGTAGCACCAATAGAGGCTGATGCATTTGCAACCTGCGCCTGTTGCTGGCTTACTGCTGCTGCAGCCTGGTCACGCTGGGTTGCATAAATATCCCCATATATCCGCGCCAGTACCTGTCCTTTCTTCACACTATCTCCTTCTTCAACATTCAACTCTACAATTTCGCCTGAAATATCCGGGCTCATTTTTACCTCAACCACCGGGTATACTTTTCCACTGGCATTCACTGTTTCTATAATAGTTCTTTTTGCAGCTTTTTCTGTGCTTACTTTAATACCTTCTTCTTTACCAATAGCACCCGTCTTCTTTAATACTACCAAAAGAATTATTACTATTATCAACAAAAAAATTATCCATTTTAATTTTTTACTCATCTTCTTAATTTAAGAATTTAAATTTTATTTTATGCTAACACTTACGGCGTGTTGTTAATATTGCTTTTAGGAGATGGTCTTATTACCAAATCAACGCAAGGCAAATTATAATTTTAATCCCTGCCCCTTATAAAATTCAAGAACTTTCATCTTAAAAACATAATCAAACTGGTTCAGTACAAACTCAAGCTTTGCCCTTAATAGATTATTTTGGTCTGTAATTAATTCCAGCGTGGTAAGCATACCTACGTTAAATCTTTTTGCAGCTAAATCAAAACTTCTCCGCGCTGTTTCTACTGATTGCCTGGATGAGTTAAATTTTTCTATTGCAACAACCGCTGAATTGTAAGCCTGGTAAATATCCTGCTTTATTGTTTTGTTGTCAAGGTCTTGTTGCAATTGAAGTGTAACGATGTTAAGCTTCGCTCTTTCATAATTAGCTTTGGCCGTCCAGCCATTAAATATAGGCACAGAAAGACCTATGCCAATTGACTGGCCAAAATTATTATTAAGCTGCTTACCGAACCTGTCTGATTTAAAGAAACCTGTTCTTATTCCATTTGTAGTTACAGGCTTCAGCACATTGCTGATATTACCACCTGCATCACGAATTACAAACCCGGTATTTTCATAATTACCGGTAAATACAGGTTGAAAAATAGGGATAGGATTAAGCAGGTAACCGTAATTAGTGCCCAGGCTGCCAAAGAGAGAAATGGTAGGATACAACATTCCCTTTGCCGCAAGAATATTTTTTTCAGCGGCTTTTATTTTAAAATCATTCACCCGTTGTTGCGGCAAATTGGCTATCGCCAGGGCATAAACACTTTCTGGTTGCAGGTCAGCAATACTTTCAACAGGTATCTGATCTGCAGAAGGTTCTTCTATTGCAAAAGGTTGTCCTGCATCAATATTCATATAGGCCTTTAATACCAGTTTGGCTTGTGTTACATTTCCTGTGGCTGATATCAAATTAGCGCTGTCCCTGGCAAGCTGGGTTTCAAGTTCAAGGGCATTTAATTCAGGTAGTGCCCCTGCTATTACCTGTTTTGTAACATTATCAAACTGGCTTTTCGATTGCTGAACCTGTACACGGGCAATCTCTTCCTGCTCCCGGGCAAGTAATACCTGCAGATAAGCATTGGCCACCGTTAAGGCAATATCATTTTTCAATTTATCAGTAGCAGCTATTGCAGCTTCCGCTTCCCATTGGTTTGCAAGAATTGTATTTCGTTTTGAATACCAGTTAAAAATATCAACATTGGTTTGAACATTCAGGCCTATAGTAAAAAAATTCTGGCTTTCTAAAATACCTGTTGAAGGATTTTGGGATCTTCCAAATCTATAGCCATCATTATTGCTAAAATTAGCCGATGGATATTTTGATAATTTACTTTGCTTGTAATTTACCGCTGCAAGCTTTTCCTGAACCTGATTTTGCCTTACTGAAATATTATTTTGCATTGCATATTGCACGCATCTTAATAAGCTCCAATTTTCCTGGCTCTTAAGTGAATTGCTCAGTATAAAAAAAATAAATATTGAGTATGATTTTTTTAATGGCATATAGTAAAAATAACTTATAAGCTAATATTTAAATAAGATTAAGACATTAATGCTACTAACCTCCTCGAATCTGCGGTGATTTAAGTTTATACCGGAAATTGAAGCCGGAATTTCTGCCTGAAACAGGAGAAAGCACAATTTAAGCCCCGGAGGATATTTAAAAAAATACTTTTTGAGATTTATTTTTTTTGACTATACATTTGCCGGGTAATTGGTTTCCTGATCCCGATAATTACGGGACGGAATTAATAGGGAATCCGGTTAAAATCCGGAGCTATCCCCGTAGCTGTAAAAGCGGCCCATAACCTCCCCATACGGGAGGGATAAAGAAGGCAACTTCTATTCACCACTGTCTGGTTTTGAAACGGACGGGAAGGCAGAAGTGAACGCTTAAGCCAGAAGACCTGCCAGTTTCATTTTACAACATTCATGCTTTCGGGTGAAAGGCAGAGATGATGAGCCTCGTTGCTATCTTCTCTATTATTTCCGAAAGCAGTCACAAAAAAATTTTAAACATTATGAAAAGTTTTTTTGCTGTGACTGCTATCTTAATTAGCACTCAATTAACAGCGCAATTTCCGCAACAGGAAGACAGTACCAAAACCTTAGATAGGGTAGTTATTACTGCTACCAAGTATCCAACTAAACAAAGCGACACCGGTAAGTTAGTTTCTGTAGTTACCCGTGAACAAATTGAAAAAAGTGCCGGAAAAGATCTGGCGCAGGTTCTCAATGAACAAACCGGCTTAACGGTAAGCGGATCTTACAGTAACCCGGGCAAAGACAAATCAGTTTTCTTCAGGGGAGCCAGTAGCAATTACACATTGATCCTCTTAGATGGTGTTCCGCTCAATGATCCTTCTGGTACTGGCGGAACTTTTGATATACGGCTTATTCCGCTGGAAGAAATAGAACGTATTGAGATTTTGAAAGGAAGCCAATCAACATTATATGGATCAAATGCTATTGCGGGGGTGATTAATATTATATCTAAAAAGCCCACAAGCACGCAACTTACAGGCAATGGCTTGCTGAGTTATGGCAGTTACAACACATTTAAAGGGAACGCCAATTTAAGCCGCAAAGCCAAAGCTTTAGAATACAATTTGAATTATGAATATTTTAATACAAAAGGAATAAGTGAAGCGAAGGATATTACAGGAAATGGCAATTTTGATAAAGATGGCTTTAACCGCCAATCCTTTCAGGCTAACCTAGGATTTATAGTAAGTCCAAAAATTAAAATCTCCCCTTATTATCGTTTTTCGCAATTTCAGGGTAAGTATGATGCGGATGCTTTTACTGATGGTAGTCAAAAGTACAATGCCTCTTTGGTTAATGCAGGTTTAATCAGCACACTTCAGTATAATAAGGGTGTAGCAACTGTAAATTATGGATATGATTTTACTAAACTTTCTTACAGCGGATACTTGTTAGGTGGCAAATTCCATCATGCAGAAGCTTATATAAATCACAATTTCAATGATCATCTTCAACTGTTGGCAGGCTTAAATTACCAAACGTTCCGTTTGCCAAAGCCGGATTCATCCAATAGTATTATAAGCCCCTATGCGTCGCTGGTTTATCATAAGTCGGGCTTTACTATGGAAGTGGGCAGCAGGTATAACAAACATAATCGCTACGGTGATAATTTTACTTACAGCATTAACCCCTCTTATTTATTTAATGAAACAGTTAAGTTTTTTATTGACCTGTCTACCGGGTATCGGGCGCCTGCGATCAATGAATTATTTGGTCCGTTCGGGGCTAACCCAAAACTAAGACCTGAAACAAGTAAGAGCATTGAGTGTGGTGTACAAGCATGGGCATTGCACAAAAAACTGTCAGCACTTGCTACCTATTATGACCGCGATATAAAACAAGTGATCGTTTATGAATATCCAAATGGTTATGCTAACCGTGATCGTCAAAAAGACCATGGGATAGAATTGGAACTTCAATATGCACCCGCTGATCGCTTTAGCCTTAAAGCGGCTTATGCGTTTGTTGATGGAAAAACCACTCAAAAAATAGCGGGCAAGGATACCAGTTTCTACAATCTTATCCGCCGCCCCAAACACACCATTAATCTTTTTGCAGGATACGAGCTTACCACAAATTTGTTTGTGTCAACTTCCGTTCAGCATTTCAGCAAGAGGGATGATATTTTTTATAATCCTGCTAATTTTTATTCTCCGGAGTCAAAAATATTGAAAGCCTATTTGTTGTGGAATGCTTATGCAGAATACCGCTTACTTAAAAATGAGCTGGTAATTTTTGCAGATGCAAAAAATCTTACCAATAAAAAAGATTACGAGGAAGTGTATGGTTACAATGTTCAGGCATTCACTTTTAATGGCGGAATTCGTTTTAAATTATAATTCTAAAAACTGTTTTATGTCTTTACCAAAATTCAATCCACGGACAGCGGTTTTGCTTCTGATGATAATATCAGTTGCTACATTAAGGGTGATTTTCAATTTTGACAGAACGATATCACCACTTAGCAACTTCTCCCCCTTAGGAGCTATGGCCTTGTTTGCCGGGGCTTATTTTAATAAGAAATGGAAAGCCTATGCTTTTCCTTTAGCAACCCTTTTTCTGAGTGATGTGTTTCTTTCACTTACTGTTTTTAAGGAGTACAGCAGTACGCTTAATTATAACATCTGGTTTTGGGTTTATGGCTCCTTTATATTTATAACAATGGCAGGCAGATGGCGTATTAAAAAAGTAACCATTACAAGTGTAACGACAGCGTCATTGCTTTGCGTGCTTATCCACTGGATAGTAAGTGATATCGGAGTATGGCTGTATTTAAATACTTATCCAAGCACCGCTGAAGGATATGTAGCCTGCTTAGTAGCTGCAATACCTTACGAGCTCAAATTTTTAGCCGGAACAATAATTTACAGCGCCATTTTATTTGGCTCATTTGAATGGATGCAACACAAATTAAAATGGCAAACGGTAAGTACATAATAGAAGGATATCTGTTTAGCTATTGAATTAAAAGTAAAGTATGAAAGCATGTTCCTTTTTGCCGGCGGCTACAAAGATGATCTATGACATGGGTTTGCAGAACGAACTTTATGGAATCACTTTTGAATGTCCCCCGGAAGCACTAAAAGAAAAATTCAAAGTAGTGAGATATGTACTTGAGGGAAAACACTACAGCAGCATAGAAATTGACCGTATTTTTTCTGCATCAAAAGCACAGGGTAAAAGCCTGTATTATGTAGATGAAAAATTGTTGCAGCAGATTGAGCCTGATGTAATTTTTACACAGGATGTTTGCGAAGTTTGCCAGATTGATACGGCCTGCACTGCAGCAGCAATTGCAAAGCTTTCTATACAGCCTCAACTTATTCCATTAACTCCGCGAAGTCTCGATGATGTATATAGCACAGCAATAACAATAGCAAAAGCTTTTAAAAAAGAAGAAGCCGCTTACAATTATTTAAACAACCTACAGAAACGCACTGCTGCGATTCTGGATAAATTACGCAGCTATAAAATGCCACTGAAACGTGTGTCTCTACTCGAGTGGATGGAGCCTGTTTATAATTGTGGGCACTGGATTCCTTTTCAAATTGCACAGGCTGGTGGTATTGATATGTTAAGTAATCCAGCAGGAGATTCTATCGTAACTCCATGGGAAAAGATTTGCCGGTATGATCCGGAAGTGATGATAATTGCGCCCTGCGGATTTGATCTAGATCGTAGTATGCAGGAAATGCATTTACTTACAGAAAAGCCCGGTTTTCATGAATTGGAAGCAGTAAAAAACGGGCAGGTATTTCTTGTAGATTTTGAGCTGTTCACCCAGCCAAGTGCCTCAACGCTTGTAGATGGAATTGACTTGTTGGCTGCTTTATTTCATCCTGAATTATTTTCTGTGGCAGGCTTCGAACACAAGTTTTGTAACGTTACCACTACAAAATTAATACCTCATTAATGAAAGCATTTTTTAACTGGAGTGGGGGTAAGGACAGTGCATTGGCTTTATATCATGCACAAAAAGACAAACGCTATTCTATTGAAAAGTTGCTCACAAATATTAACGGAAAGCACCGGCGCATTTCCATGCATGGCGTTAGAGAAGAGTTATTAGAGTTACAATCGCAGGCGATTGGTCTTCCGCTACAAAAGATCATCTTACCCGAAGAGCCTTCTATGCAGGAGTACGAAAACACGATGAGAGAAACGATGGAGGAATTTCAAAAGAAAGAATTTACTCATGCTTTTTTTGGAGATATTTTTTTGGAAGATTTAAAGAAATATCGGGAAGAACAATTAGCTAAAGCTGGCATCAATGCTGTTTTCCCGTTATGGAAAAGGAATACGGTAGAACTAATGCATGAATTTATTGATCTTGGCTTTAAAACTATTCTAGTTTGCATTAAGGCTGAAGCACTGCCTAAAGAATTTGCCGGAAGAATTATTGACAAAGATTTTTTAAAAGACCTTCCAAAAAATGTAGATGCCTGTGGTGAAAATGGCGAATTTCATTCCTTTGTGTTTGATGGCCCGATATTTAAGCAGCCAATTGCGATAAAAGTTGGAGAAAAAGTTTTTAGAGAGTATACGGCGCCTAAGGATGAAAAAAATAATTGCTTTATCAGGCAGCCTCCATCTTCAATGGGGTTTTGGTTTTGCGATTTACTGCCGGCATAAGCCATTATCTTTGTTCCCGTTTTATGATAAATTTTGATACCATATCTAATAAAGAAATCCTTACGGTGAGCTTTACCCTGTTTGCCGTAATTGACGTTCTCGGTTCAATACCGATATTAATTTCTTTAAGAGATAAAATGGGCGGTGCAATACGCTCCACCCAAGCCACATTAGCATCAGGCGCTTTAATGATCTTGTTTCTATTTGTGGGAAAAGAGTTTTTAAAAGTATTAGGCTTAGATATAAAATCATTTGCTGTAGCCGGCAGCATCGTAATTTTTATTCTCGGCCTTGAAATGGTATTGGGGTTGGAATTTTTTAAGAACGACAAGAATGCAAAAAGCGGGAGTGTAGTTCCTATTGCCTTTCCCTTAATTGCAGGTTCAGGAACCTTGACAACCATCATGTCTTTAAAGGCAAATTATGAAGACATTAATATACTCATTGGTGTACTGATCAATTGTATAGTGATATATGCAGTATTAAAATCTTTAAAATGGATAGAAAGGGCATTAGGTCCTAACGGGCTGATAGTAATACGAAAATTTTTCGGTGTAATTTTATTAGCTATCGCGGTTAAAATATTTGGGAGTAATATTGTTATGTTTGGCAAATAGCTTCTTAAAATTACTTGTGACGTGCAACCGATACAGGCCTTGTAGTACAATGGATAGTATAAGAGTTTCCGAAGCTCCAGATCCAGGTTCGATTCCTGGCGAGGCCACT
>JBDSFG010000061.1:0-9468 GCA_039919615.1 Ginsengibacter sp.
ATTTTCTACTGCAAGTGATAACCAGCCAGGTGTGCAGATTCATGTATTGCAGGGGGAACGGCCACTTGCTTCACAAAACAAAAGCTTAGGAACATTTAATTTAGATGGAATACCGCCGGCCCCGAGAGGCGTACCCCAGGTGGAAGTAACTTTTGATATTGATGCTAATGGAATTTTACATGTAGCCGCCAAAGACAAAGGCACAGGTAAATCTCATAATATCAGAATTGAAGCTGGTAGTGGTTTAAATAAAGAAGAGATTGAAAAGATGAAGAACGAGGCTAAAGCCAATGAAGCGACAGATAAAGCGGCTAAAGAAAAAATAGAAAAAATAAACCAGGCCGATAGCATGATCTTCCAGACGGAAAAGCAGCTAAAAGAATATGGAGATAAAATTTCTGCAGATAAAAAAGCGCCAATAGAAGAAGCATTAGCAAAATTGAAAGAAGCGCACAAGCAACAGGATGCTGCCGCTATTGATACAGCCGTTGCAGAAATGAATACGGCATGGACAACCGCCAGTGAAGAAATGTATAAGGCCACTCAACAGGCAGGCCCTGATGGCGACGGACAACCCCAGCCTGATGGCCAGCAGCAGGAACCCCAGCAACAAGGCAGTGAGAATGTAACTGATGCTGAATTTGAGGAAGTAAAATAAAAAAATAGCTTTTAATAACAAGGTTTAAGGTTATCCAACGGGTAACCTTTTTTTTATTCTCTTCATATACCAAATTAAAAATTACGAGTTCATGCAGGGCATACTTTTTGGTAGTTTCCCCGTGAATCATTGATATTTAATTCACTTTTAAAACAAACAACATGAACCTCCAAAAATTCGGAAAAACATTATTAATTGTACTTTGTATCAGCTTGTCATTGCCCGCATTTTCAAATCCTGTAAATACTGTGTCAGCATTGAGTGGTATTCCGGGCAATAGTTCTGGCAAAACTGTTGATCAAATATTGATAAGGTTGCAGGAAATAAAAGATATGAACAAAGAAAATCTTTCCCGGTCTGAGAAAAAAGATTTAAGAAACGAAGTAAAAGAGATGAGAAAGGAGTTAAAAGCAGATAAAAAAAATGGAATATACCTTTCTATTGGAGCGGTGATAATAATTATCCTGTTATTAATTCTTCTACTATGATCTGTACATAACTATGTAGATATCTGTTCAAAAACGTTAGAAAAAAAGGTTACTCCATCAGGTAGCCTTTTTTTATTAAGACAGACTCAGTATCTTTTAGATTAATTCTTTATTGCAGAAAGTAAATAGTTTGTCATGAAAAATTACCGAATAAAACAAATACCTCACCTAACGCAATAGTGAAATATTTAAAGGCAATTAACTTTGTGAAACTTTCCCCGCTTGCGTTCAGTAATCTTACCGGCAAATGGGAATAATTTATTTTTGAAGATAAGTGTTTGGATAAAAATCTTTCATCAGCTCACATTATGTGAGCGTTTATTATAAATACATCTTATGTTCGTTTAAATACTATCATTGTGTAGTTTCTACATTACGAATTAAACGATTTAAATTGCGCCAATTTAATTTTCATATCTGATGACGATTCACTTCTATTTAAGATTTCATACAAGTTTTGGGCAGTCGCTTTTTATTTCAGGCAATTTTGATGTACCTGGTAATGATAAAATTGATAAGCCTTTTCCATTGCTGTACTTAAACGATGAATTCTGGCATGGTGCAATTGAAATACCAGATATAAATGAAATTGAAGAGATCAATTATACTTATTTACTGCGCAATGAAGATGGCACTCAAATAATTGAAGGGGAAACCGGCAGAGTGATAAAACAAGTTCAGTTAAAAGCCAATCAAATTGTTTTAATTGATACATGGAACCATGCAGGCACTATTGAAAATGCATTTTATACGAAACCATTCAGAGAGGTAATTTTTGCCTCATTATCATTTCCCAAAAAAATAAAACCCGCAAAAAACTGTACACACGAATTCAGGGTAAAATCGCCCTTGTTGAACAAAAATGAAATGTTGTTTATCACTGGCTCAGGCAAAACTCTAAAAGAATGGAATACAAAAAATCCGTTATTACTTACACCAGAAGGTAATTGGTTCACCATAAAATTAAATCTTGCAAAGGAAAAGTTTCCTGTGGTTTACAAATATGGGATTTATAATATAAAAGAGAAAGCAATACAGGTTTTCGAAACCGGCAGGAACCGCATTTTAAGGGATGAGCATACCAAACATAAATACGCAATTTTACATGATGGATTTGTTCAATTTCAGCGGCTATGGAAAGGCGCCGGTGTCGCAATTCCGGTTTTTAGCCTCAGGTCAAAAAACAGTTTTGGCGTCGGGGAGTTCAGTGATATAAAGTTATTAATAGACTGGGCAAAGCAAACGGGTTTAAAACTTGTGCAAATACTTCCGGTAAACGATACTTCCGCCACCAACACCTGGCTTGATTCTTACCCCTATGCAGCTATTTCCGCATTTGCCCTTCATCCGTTATATATAAATCTTGCTAAAGTGGCTGGCACGCAAAATACCCCTCTCACAAAATCCTTAACTAAAAAACAAAAAGCATTAAATGATCTTGCCGAATATGACTATGAACAGGTAATGAAATTTAAAATATCTATTCTTAAAGAGATTTATTTAATAGAAAAAGACACCTTTAAAGACAATACTGATTACTTTGAATTTTTTGATATCAATCGCCATTGGCTGGTGCCATATGCTGTATTTTGTTTTTTAAAGGATAAGTACCGCACATCAGATTTTACTAAATGGAAAACCAATAAAATATATAATGAAGATGCGGTACAAAAGCTGGCATCACCCGGGCAAAAATTTTATGATGATATAGCCTTCCATTATTTTATCCAGTATCATTTACATGTACAGCTAAAAGAAGCTGCTGATTATGCTCATGAAAAAAAGGTTGTTTTAAAAGGGGATATACCCATAGGAATATTTCGCTATGGCGCCGATGCCTGGGTAAATCCTGAATTGTATTATATGAATGAACAGGCTGGCGCACCGCCGGATGATTTTGCAGTTAAAGGACAAAACTGGGGGTTCCCTACCTATAATTGGGCAAAAATGAAAGAGGATGGTTTTTCATGGTGGCGCCAAAGATTTGACCAGATGAGCCCCTATTTTGATGCGTTTCGTATAGATCACATCCTCGGTTTTTTTAGGATATGGAGTATACCATTACATGCTGTTGAAGGAATACTTGGCCGCTTTTCCCCGGCCATTCCAATTCACATAAATGAGTTTAATGAACGTGGAATATGGTTTAATTATGATCGTTATTGTAAGCCATTTATTACTGAAACAATTGTAAAAGATACTTTTGGTGAAAGTGCCACATTTGTAAAAGAAAAATTTTTAGCATTAGCAGGCAATGAGTTTTATCAACTGAAAGAAGAGTTTGATACACAAAGAAAAATTAAAGATTATTTTCAACAGCAGGAAATTGAAAACGCGGATTTTATTGTGGCTGGCTTATTCAACCTTGTAAGCAATATCATTTTAATTGAAGACGAAGATTCACAATTGCAGCAGTTCCATTTCCGTATTTCAATGGATCAGACTACCTCTTTCCGGCAACTTGAAGCAAATACACGCAACCAGTTAATGGAACTATATTTCAACTACTTTTTCCACCGCCAGGACGAGTTTTGGAAAAGGGAAGCCATGCAAAAATTGCCAGAGCTCAAACGCAGCACCAACATGCTGATATGTGGCGAAGATCTTGGTATGGTGCCACACTGTGTTCCTGACGTTATGAAACAACTCGGTATATTAAGTCTTGAGATACAGCGTATGCCCAAAAATTCCGGTATAGAATTTTTTCATCCTAAAAATGCACCTTATCTGTCCGTGGTAACACCAACAACACATGATATGAGTACCATAAGGGGATGGTGGGAAGAAGACAGGAATAAAACACAACATTTCTACAATTATATGCTGGGACATTATGGAGAAGCGCCATTTTTTTGTGAGCCCTGGATAAACAAAGAAATTATTTTGCAACATTTATATTCTCCCGCTATGTGGAGTATATTTCTTATACAGGATATCATTGGCATGAGTGGAAAGCTGAGAAGAGAAAAGCCACAGCAAGAAAGAATCAACGTGCCTTCACAATCAAATTACTATTGGCAATACAGGATGCATATTAATTTAGAAGACCTTATAAAGGAAAAAGCGTTTAATGAAGATCTAAAAAAATATGTAACGGAAAGCGGAAGAGGTAATGGTAGTTAGCCCACACTTCATCCCTCCCGATAGGTAGAATTCAGTTTAGGTTATTCAAACATCCTTTTTATAACCAGCCCCTTGCGACTCCAACAATTAGTAATATTGACTTTCTTACTTTATATAAATTTCCATTGCTTTTAAATATGTCATGAACATAAAGTATAAATCATATAACCTGCCTTTTAAACATTCATTTACTATTTCAAAGGGAACAAAAACTCATCAGCCAACACTTGTAGTTGAGCTTGAACATTTTGGCATAAAGGGTTACGGAGAAGCGCCTGCCATCGGGTATTATAATATTTCTGTGGAGAAGATGATGGAGGATATTGAGGCTAAAAGAACTTTTATTGAAAAGTTTTCATTTACTGATCCTGAAAGATACTGGCATTATTTGCATCATCTTTTTCCTCTAAATCCTTTCTTAGTGTGTGCACTTGATATAGCAGGATGGGATTTATATGGAAAGATGAAAAGAAAAAAATTGTATGATCTCTGGCACCTGGATATTTCAAATAACACCGTAACAGATTTTACCATTGGTATAGATAGCATAGAAAAGATGGTCGCAAAAATAGAAAAAGTGCCATGGCCGGTTTATAAGATAAAATTGGGAACGGAAAATGATATTGAAATTATCACAGCGTTAAGAAAACATACTACATCTGTTTTTAGAATTGATGCTAATGCTGCATGGAAGGCAGATGAAGCTATCCATAAAATAAATATTTTTAAGAACTTAAACGTTGAATTTATTGAACAGCCCTTAGCAAAAGATGACTGGGAGGGAATGAAATATTTATTTGAAGAATCACCCTTACCGGTAATTGCAGATGAAAGTTGTGTATCAGAACATGATGTGCAAAAATGTTATCAGCATTTTCATGGGATAAATATTAAGCTTACCAAATGCAGTGGGATTACCCCGGCAAAACGCATGATTGAAAAGGCCAGATCCCTTAATATGAAAGTTATGATAGGCAGCATGAATGAGAGTTCTATCGGAACAGCGGCAATTGCACAATTGCTGCCCCTTGCTGACTACGCCGATTTAGACGGACCTTTATTATTGGCCGAGGATATTGCTGAAGGAGTAACTTTTGCAAACGGTAAAATAAATTATAACAACTTAACTGGAATTGGCGCAGCAGTTCAACCATTTTAGTTTCCTAAAATTTATTTGCTTAGGTAAACTTTCATCCTTTACTTTGCATCAACAATGAAAAATTTCACTCATATACATCATCATCATTTTTTACCCACGGGTAAGCTATGTTGATTGGTATGTGATTTAAACATATTTTCAAAAGGGCTTACTAAAAAAGTAAGCCCTTTTTATTTTATAAACGGAACTATAAATCACCTGCGTTTTCTCTTTTGTGAGGAACTAAGGGTGAGGACAAAAAATTTTATGCTAAAAATTGCCATTCAAAAATCAGGGAGATTGTATGATGATTCTATAAAGCTTTTAAAAGAATGTGGTATAGAATTAAATAACGGTAACAAACAATTAAAATCTGCTGCCTATAACTTTCCCTTGGAAGTTTATTTTTTCAGAGATGATGATATACCACAGTATGTACATGATGGCGTTGCCGATATAGGTATTGTAGGTGAAAATATTTTTATGGAAAAGGGTAAAGATATTGAGTTAATATATCGTCTTGGCTTTGGCAGATGCAGGCTTAGTATTGCCGTACCCAAGAGTATGCAATATCAGTCAATTCAGGATTTAAATGGCTTAAAAATCGCAACTACCTATTCAACATTGTTGAATAATTTTCTTTTAAAACATAATGTGTCTGCAGAGATTCACGAAATTAGCGGATCGGTAGAAATTGCGCCTGGCATTGGTTTGGCCGATGCAATATGCGATCTGGTAAGTAGCGGCAGCACTCTTTTTACAAATGGACTAAAAGAGGTAGAACTTGTTTTATCATCTGAAGCTATATTAACAGCCAATAAAAATTTATCGGAAGCAAATGAAAAAATATTAGCGAAATTATTGTTGAGGATCAATGCCGTTAAAACAGCTAAAAATAATAAATATATAATCCTCAATGCTCCTAACGATCAGTTGAAAAACATTGCCAATGTGTTGCCGGGCATGAAGAGCCCAACAGTTGTACCGTTAGCTGAAAAAGGATGGAGCAGCGTGCAAAGTGTAGTAAATGAAAATGTTTTTTGGGAAGTAATAGAGAAATTAAAAGCATTAGGCGCAGAAGGAATTTTAGTGGTACCAATTGAAAAGATGATAATTTAAAACTACCATAATACCGGTTTATTTAAGCCTTAAAAATTAGTATGCGAACTTATATAAATCCTCCGAAAGATAAATGGAACGAGATAACTGAAAGGCCAAAGATCAGCGATGCTGAATTAAAAAATATTGTTTCAGATATCCTTATTGACGTAAAGGAAAATGGTGATGCTGCTATAAAAAAATATTCCCTTCAATTTGGCAAGGCTTTATTGGACGATCTTAAAGTTAGTAAGGAGGAAATCAGGGAAGCCGTTTTATTAGTGAATGAAGAATTGAAGGATGCAATTCAGATTGCAAAATCAAATATTGAAAAGTTCCACATTGCACAAAAAGAAGAAGTCAGACAAATAGAAACTACGAATGGTGTTTTATGCTGGCGCAAATTTGTTGCAATTGAAAAAGTTGGTCTGTATATCCCTGGCGGAACGGCCCCTTTATTTTCGACCTTGCTGATGCTTGGCGTACCCGCTGTGCTGGCCGGTTGCAATGAAATTGTAGTGTGTACTCCATGTGATACAAATGGAAAAATAGACCCGGTAATCTTATATGTTTCAGATTTGCTCGGCTTAAAAAATATTTATAAAATCGGGGGCGTTCAGGCAATTGCTGCCATGGCGTATGGCAGTGAAACTATGCCTAAAGTATTTAAAATTTTTGGCCCGGGAAATCAGTATGTAACCTGTGCAAAACAAATAGTAAATATGGAAGGAGTAGCCATTGATATGCCGGCCGGCCCGAGCGAAGTTGCAGTATACGCAGATGAAGGTTGTAACACTGCTTATGTAGCGGCAGACCTTTTAAGCCAGGCGGAGCATGGTATTGACAGCCAGGTTTTATTGGTGGCAACTTCAGATGTAATCGTTACAAAAATTAAAAATGAAATTGATTTGCAAATTCAATTTTTATCAAGAAAAAAAATTGCTGAGAGAGCCTTAACCAATAGTTGTTTTATTGTTCTTGAAGATGCAGACGAGGCTTTTGAACTGCTAAACGAATATGCTGCGGAGCATTTAATAATAGCTTCCGACAATGCCGCCTTATTATCGCAAAAAGTAGTGAATGCAGGCAGCGTTTTTCTGGGACATTATTCTCCTGAAAGTGTTGGGGATTATGCTTCAGGAACAAATCATACGTTACCTACAAATGGTTATGCAAAAGCATATTCAGGAGTTTCGCTGGATAGTTTTGTGAAGAAAATTACCTTTCAAAATGTAAGCAAAGAAGGCTTAAAAAGTATTGGCCAAGCAGTGGAATTAATGGCATCCGCTGAGGGGTTGGACGCACATAAAAATGCCGTATCAATCCGTTTGAAAAATTTATAAATCAGAGTAATGGATTTTAACTTGCAAAATCTGGTAAGAGAAAATATTAAGTCTTTAAAACCTTATTCATCTGCCCGGCATGATTTTAAAGGTGAAGCATCCGTATTTTTAGATGCTAATGAAAACAGTTATGGTTCCCCGGTTTTTCTCCCCTCTCCTATTAACGAAGACTCCGGGACCAGATTCAATCGTTATCCCGATCCTTTACAATGGCAATTGAAATTTGCAATATCCCGTGTTAAAGGAGTTCCTGCAGAAAATATTTTTGTCGGTAATGGCAGTGACGAAATAATCGATCTTGCCTACAGAATATTTTGTAAACCTGGCGAAGACAATGTAATAATTTGCCCTCCAACTTATGGTATGTATGAAGTAAGCGCAAATATCAACGATGCAGAGATCAGGAAAGTAAATCTTACAGAAGATTTTCAATTAAACACAGAAGAAATATTAGATACAGCAGATGCGAATACCAAATTAATCTTTATTTGTTCACCCAATAATCCTACTGCCAACAACATGAAGCGTGTTGATGTAGAGTTGTTACTCAACAATTTTCCGGGCATTATTTTAATGGATGAAGCTTATATTAATTTTTCAAGACAAAAAACATTTGTACAGGAACTAACCGAGTATCCTAACCTTGTGGTAATGCAAACTCTTTCCAAAGCATGGGGGTTGGCTTCGCTAAGGCTTGGCCTGGCTTTTGCATCGCTGGATATTATTGATTTATTCAATAAAGTTAAACCACCTTATAACATTAACGAGGCATCTCAGCAGTTAGCCTTACAAGCTTTAGAAAAAACTCAACAAATAAATGAATGGATAAAAGAAATTGTTGAGCAAAGAAAACTTTTAACAGAAAAATTGCAGGGTTTGCCTTTTGTGGAAAAAGTGTATGAAAGTGATGCTAATTTTTTACTGGTAAAAGTAATGGATGCCAATGTTTTGTATGATTATCTTTCTGCAAAAGGGATTGTGGTGCGTAACAGGAGCAGGGAAGAAATGTGTGAAAATTGTTTACGTATTACTGTAGGCACGCCTGCAGAAAATGAGGTTCTAATAAAAAGACTGATTTTTTTCACCAAAGAAATAAGTAATTTAAATTCCTAAAACAATAGTTATATGTATAAATTAAAATTTTTGACGGTTCTTTTTTGTTGCATTTTAATGATAACACTTACTGCTTCCAGCAATGATTCTGCTAAAATCAGTAATACCCGTAAGGCTGATGCTCCGCTTGTTTTGCCCTCAGGTTTTAATTCACAAGTAGTAACAACTGATCTTGGCAGAGCCCGTCATATTGTGATTGCAGCTAATGGTGATGTATTTGTAAAACTTGAAAAATTAAAAGATGGTAAAGGCATTTATCGTTTACACGACAGTAACGGAGATGGAAAGCCGGACCAGATCACTGGCTTTGGTAACTATATAGGTACTGGTATCGCTATAAAAAATGGTTACTTGTATGCGGCATCAAATACCGGGGTCTTCAGATATAAACTCGATGAAACAACCGGAATTGTAGACGAAACTTCTGTTCAAAAAATTATTACAGGGTTATGGGATAAAAAACAACATAGCTCCAAATCTATTGCATTAGATAATGAAGGAAATATT
>JBDSFG010000090.1:0-13097 GCA_039919615.1 Ginsengibacter sp.
ATAACAAAGTACGCACCTTTAAAGGAATTCCATATGCGTCACCGCCTGTTGGCCCCTTGCGCTGGAAAGCGCCTCAGCCGGTTAAACCCTGGGCAGGCGTTCTAACAACTATTGAATATCAGAAGCGGGCTATGCAAGGAAATATTTATGATGACATGATTTTTAATGATGAAGGTCCAGATGAAGATTGTCTTTACCTGAATTTGTGGATGCCTGAAAACCATCCTGGGCAGGATAAGCTGCCGGTTATGGTTTGGATACATGGGGGAGGTTTTATTGCCGGCTCCTCTTCAGAACCGAGACAGGATGCAGGGAATTTATCAAAAAAAGGCGTACTTATCGTGAGTTTAAATTATCGTTTAGGTATATTCGGATTCTTTTCTCACCCGGAATTAACAAAAGAATCCGGACATAATGCATCGGGCAATTATGGACTTTTAGATCAGATCGCTGCGTTAAAATGGGTCAAAAAAAATATTGCTGCCTTCGGCGGTGATCCCAATAATGTAACTGTCTTTGGGGAATCAGCAGGGTCATTTTCTGTAAGTGCATTGATGGCATCGCCTTTAGCTAAAGGTTTGTTCAAAAAGGCAATTGGTGAGAGCGGTGCGCTTTTTGGACCCAGGCAGCCTCCAAAGACACGCTTACAAACCGAAAAAGAAGATCTGTTGTTTGCAGATTCTGCATTTGCAACATCTACCCTCAAGGCGCTTCGGGCGGTGCCTGCCCGGCAATTGCTGGAAGCTGCATTAAAGAAACCTAATAATTTTTTCAGGCCAAACATTGACGGATATTTTCTCCCGGCAGATTTTAAATCAATTTATGGATCCGGCCAACAAGCTCACATTCCGCTTTTAGCAGGATGGAATAAAGATGAAGGGGACTACAAAACGTTTTTCGGAAAAGAAGAACCTACCAAAGAGAATTACGAAGATCTTGCCAGGGGAAAATTTGGCAGCAATGCCGAAAATTTTTTAAAGCTTTACGCTGCAACAACGGATTCCCAGGCAAAGCGGTCTGCACAAGATTACCAGGGCGATATGTTTATCGGCTATTCTGCGTGGAAGTGGCTTGAGATGCATCTTATGACTGGTAAATCCACGGTTTACAGGTACAAATATGAGCAAGAACTTCCTCTACCTGCTGACGCAAAGCCAGGTACAGAACCAAGAGCATCCCATGCTTCTGAGATCGAATATGTCTTCCAGGTTCTTTTCAAAAAAAAGTTACCATGGACCAAAGAAGATCGCCAGGTGTCGGACCTGATATCTTCCTACTGGACAAATTTTGCAAAAACAGGCAATCCCAATGGTACAGGTTTACCAGTTTGGGGTCAGTACAGTAGCAAAAATGATTATCCGGTAATGCATCTTAATCCAAGTCCTGTTTCATCTCCGGATACTGAGCGTAACCGATACAAATTTCTTGATAGGATCAATTCTTCACATTAATTATTTTTCTTCTTTTAGAGACACGACATTGGATAGATAAATAATATTACATGCAGATTATGTGTGATGATTATTCCGCAAAGCCATCAGCATGAACACGCAACAATTGCCGTTTGGGCCTTATGTTTTCAACCTTTGGAAACCAACTAGGACATAAAAATTACGATTACATATCCGGAATTTCAGGCTCAACTAATTTAGCCAACTTTTCTAAGCATTCCTGCCAACCTAAATAACACATTTCTACAGGTATCATCGAAGGAATATCTTCCTGTAAAATTTTTATTTCAGTACCAACCGAAACCTTTTTTAGCCATACAGAAGTAGTCATTTCGCCCGGAAGATCAGGATCGTCAAATTTATCTGTGTACTTTAAAAACTCATTGGGTTTAATCTCCACATATTTTCCTCCGAATGAATGGCCATTGCCGGTGGAAAAATTATGAAACGACATTTTATAAGTGCCGTCTACCTGTACATTCATTTCATGCACGGTGCAAAGGAAGCCATATGGCGGTATCCAGGATGCGATTGCATTTGCCTCAGTAAATGCACGATAAACTTTTTCAGGGGACGCTTTAAGAACTCTGTGTAACGAAACGCTGTTGTTAGCCATAAAATTTTTTTAGATGATTTGGTTTTTAGTTGTCCTATTTGTAATAGTTGCTCAATAATTTTACAAATCTAAAAATATTTTTAGTCAGATTACCGCTCGTTTTTTCAAATAGAACTAATGCAATTATTTGGTTTCGGTACAAACGAGGACTAATAAGAGCGCCCTACTTCCGAACACTGACAGGCCGTTTTATCAGCTTTGAGTTGGTAATATAGCTATTGTCATTACCGTAAATAAATAAGCAGGTTCCGTTTTTTATTTTCTGTATTACAGATTTATAGACCGCCGGAGACAATGCAGGACATCCAAGGCTACGACCAATATAACCCTGGCTTTTTACCACACTTTCACTAACATAATCTGCACTGTGAACTACAATATCCCTATTCAATGCGTTATTATTAAAGCCTATTTCCTGCCCTGCCAACCTCAATGAATAACCATGTACACCCTGGTAAGTACCAAGTGTTATATAAAAGCCAACACTACTTTTGTTACTTTCAGGTTGGTTTGAAAAATAAAAAGTTCTATCCAACCCTGACAGTTTCCCATGAGCAACATAAGTAACAAAGAGAAGTTTATAATTTTTTACGTCAATCACAAATAATCTTTTATTGCCTGACGGCGCACTCATATCAGCGATTGTCAGCAACTTTTCATTAGGCAGTTTGCCTTTTGCTTTCAAAACATCGTAGCCAAGCATTGCATAATCAAAAGCCCGCCTGCCTAAACCGAGTTTACCTAAATTCAGGTTGTTAAACAGTGAATCGTTTTTTGATAGTTTGATGGTGTCAGAAAAATATTGCGATGAGTTTTGTTTTAAAAAAATATTGCAATCTTTTGATAATAGATCGGATGAGTTTATTAGCGGTATCAGGAAGGCCACAAAAAAATACCTATTTAACAGCCACATATTTTATATATTTTCTTTGCTACAAAAATTACAAATACAAAGCCAAAGATTAAATCATTGAAAGAGGTTAAATTAAGGTAATTATTTTAGCCGCCTAAAGTATTTCTGAAGTTTTGTTGTCATGCAGGCACTTTAAAATGCACATCGTCAGGCAGCGTTTTTTATTTAGCATCTTTAGATTCAGGAAAAGCTTCTTTTATAGATGTTTCCTTCCCAATATCAAAGCTCCTTGCAGCCCGATCCAAAATTTGGACGAATTTTCAAACACTTACTTAATTTTAAAGCAGTGTTCAAATGTTGAAAAGTTTTTAAGTTTCACCTTGCAGTTTTTCCATTTCTAACCTTCGTTTTCACCAACCACAAAGTGTGCGCCCCAAGGAACGGTGTCACAAAGTGCAAAAGCTGGCAGTAAAAAACTTTTCTTCCAAACTATCAATCTCACTTACTCTCCAAAGAAGTATAACTCGTTGCCTCCAAAATAAAAGTTGCTTTCCCATTTACTACAGGTACTAACTTGCCTTCCTGCATGGAAAGTTTTTTAGTTGTTACAAACATCCGTAACGACTTTACTTTTTTGGGAAGGCCTGTAACGGTTACGTGGCGGCTACTGGCGTTGTTTACGAGTTGTATAGAATAAACGCCTTTGTCGTTATCACCAAGCGCTGCACATGATACGTTTGCGGCGCTTGATCTTATGGGCATAGCTTTTAAACCCTCGGGTATGGATGCAAGTTGTTTAAGATTCCAGAAGCGCTGTGTGGGGCGAAGGGCACCGGTATCGCCAGCAACGCCGCCGCCTGCAAGGGGTGAATAATCAGACGTTAGCTGCCACTGCAAAATAGATTCGGGCTTGCAAATAGCCAGGATCCTTGTGTATAGGTTGATCTCTTTTAAAGCATAGGTCTGCTCCTGGAAAATGGCCGGGTAAGCCCATGCCGCTGCATCTGTACTTCCTTCACCAACTAATAACGGTATGTTGAGTTTGGTTGCGGCATCGTCCCACTTTTGCAGCGTTGTTGAATCCCAGCCACGCCATGAGTGAAATGAAACATACCCTATGTATGGATGGGTTGCAGGATCGGCTATTGCAGGGTCAACAAATGTGTAGGTGTTGGCATCTGAATTATCGCCCAGTAGCATCTTTGTTTTGAAACCTCTTGTAGCCAGGTAAGCGCCAAGCTCTCGTATCAGCTTTGCATGTTCATCGCCTGTTTGACGAATGTTGATACCAAGGTCAGATTCATTGAAAGAAAAATCGGTTATCTCCACTCCGTATTCATCTTTCAAATATTGTATATAATCAGCAATGGATTTATATATCTCGTTTGTTTTTGTCTGATCCAACGGATTGCCCCATATACCATTTGCCGGCCTGAAACTTAACGGCCCGGTTACGGCCCACGCAGGCGGAAACCATGCTGTGAGGATAACAGGTATGCCCATTTTATATAAGCGCTGCGCCATTTCCATTGACTCCTTTACATGTGCATTCAGCTTTCCGGCTTTGGCCTGAATGATCGGGCTACTGTCAAGCACAGGATGCCATTGACGCCAGGGCATTTCAACACGTCCCCAAACTACCCTTAAATTTTTAAGGCAATAATCTATTACCTGCGGATCAACCCTTGGATTTTGTAAACGGAAATTTCCCCCCAGCCCTTTAAATGGTCTGCCGCTGATAGCTGTGTTAAGGGTAAGTATTATTGGCTTTTTATCAACAGAGCCTGAGGCTGTTACAGAAAATGTTTTTGCTATTGTTTGCCCCTTTTCCAAATCACCTTTTTGTAACGGAACAAATACCTGTATAAATTTTTTATTCTTATCTGTTCCGGATTTAATGATAATATTTACAGGATCTTCAAACATTACTTTTAGCTGGTGCTTTGGTGTGATGAACTGAATTGACTTAGCCGCAGTTTGCAGGTAGTTATTCAATGCAGATTCAGACGCATTCAATTTAACTGCTTTTGAATTATCGAGCTGAACACCTGCATCAGCATAGTCGTCAACGGGAAGCATAAAGGTGTAGTAAATGCCTTCAACAGACATGTTTGATTTTGGAGTGAGTTGCACATTAACATTAGCAACTCCTCTTCCTGCATCTGTTACAGTTTCTGTAAAAGAGAGGCTGTCAATGTTTGAGGATACCATTTGTGCATCACCGTTTCTTGAAAATTTTGGCCGTTGCCTTTCTTTACCTGTAGCAGTTACCTTCACCCAGTCTTTTTGTACAACGCTTATGTTGCTTTCAAACTCCATTAACTGACCATCAATTCTTATCCCGGTTATATTTCCCCAGGGCTCTACTTCGGCCTGACTGAACAAGGATTGAAAGCTAATAAGAAGGAGGCCAAACGCCAGGCTGATCTTAAAAAAATACTTTGTCATTTTCATGTTTGTATAAGTGTTAGGGTAAATGAAATTAATCAGAATTATTCTTTAGACGACTATTGTATTTGAAACCTGTTGGGTATTTTTAATTGTTCCCAGGATAAATGCCGCTTCTTATTTTATTCTTTGAAGTATTTAAAATTCTGCAAAATAATTCTTGGAATGTTCAATAATTGACTTTATGTTTGTTGTGTACTACATAACTAATACACTAATGATACAAATTCAAAACTTATCTTTCGGGTATCAAAGAAAAAAAGCATTGTATAAAAATTTCAACCTGAATCTTGAAGTGGGCAGCATTTACGGATTGCTTGGAAAAAACGGCGCCGGAAAATCAACATTGCTTAAAAACCTTGTGGGGCTGCTGTTTCCAACCGAAGGCAATATTTATGTTAATGGTTACATACCTAAAAAAAGATTGCCTTCCTTTTTACAAACTATTTATTTTATACCTGAAGAAGTAAATGTACCGGCATTAACTATTAACAAGTATATCAATTTGTTTTCGCCATTTTACCCCGGCTTTGAGAAAGACCAGTTTTTTAAATACCTGGAGCAGTTAGATGTAAAAGATGAAGGCAAGCTCAATACGCTTTCATTTGGCCAGCAAAAAAAATTCATCATCGCCTTTGCACTTGCCTGCAATACCAAAGTATTGTTATTGGATGAGCCAACCAACGGGCTTGATATACCTTCTAAAATAAGATTCAGGAAATTGATATCTTCTGTGTTTACCGGTGACAGGATGATCTTTATTTCAACTCACCAGATACGTGACCTTGATAACCTTATTGACAGTGTAATAATTGTTGATAAGGGCGAATTGCTTTTGAACTCATCTATCACTGAAATTGCGTTTAAACTTTGTTTTAAGACAATAAGGGAAGTTCCTGGCGGAAGTAAGATCCTCTATTCAGAAGAATCTTTAAAAGGATTGTCAGTAGTGATGGAAAATACCCTGGGTGAAGATTCTAAAGTGGACCTGGAACAATTATTTAACGGGGTTACTGAAAATCCCCAAATGACAAAAGCTATTTTTCAATAAAAAAAATTGTAATGAATAATACATTTAACCTGCAACGATTTGGCCTGCTTTTAAGAAAGACATTGCTGGAAAGGCCTATGCAAATGTTTGGTTTTACCGGGTTGCTACTTGCTCTTATGCTGATATTGTATGTTGTTATTAAATCAATAATCTCAATTAATGCGGCACAAAACGGAACATTCATTTGGGGCCTTGCAGGTGGAAGTTGTTTTTTGGCATCTTTTGTTTTTAGTTTCTTTTCATCCAATGCTATTGGCTCATCATGGCTAACGCTACCGGCTTCGCATTTCGAAAAATGGTTGTGTGGCATACTGATTGTCGGAGTGCTGTACCCCCTGGCTTATTTGATATTTTTCAGGATCATGGATGCATCTTTTGTAGGATTGTTTCACAAGAGTTTGGATCCTGCGGCGCCTTTTTATAAAGAGCAATATGAGTCGGTATACATATTTCCTTTTGACGGAATTATTGCCTGGAAAGTGTACCCTATGTTTTTATTTTTAACAGGTGCAATGCTAATTGGTTCTTTGTATTTTAATAAAGTTGGCTTTATAAAAGTAGCGTTGGTTGTTTGCATTGTTCTTATTGGTGCATATGGATTAAACTGGTTATTTGCAAAAATTTTGTTTGGCACAATAAGCGATGCAGGCCCTTTCAGTCGTGTAAGCATCCCGGTTGGTAAAGAGGAGGGCACAATAGAACTGCCGGAAATAGCTTCCGGAATTTTTGACAATATTCTAAAATATGTCTTTCCCGGAATGTTGTGGATATTGGCATTTATCCGGTTACGTGAAAAAGAATTTTAATTTATATGCATGGACTTTAAAGAAAACCCGGCCATTTATATACAGATAGCCGAATATGTTTGCGAGCAGATCCTGTTGAAGAAATGGAACCTGGGCGATAAAATTATCAGCATAAGAGACCTGGCAGTTAGCATGGAAGTAAACCCCAATACAGTTCAGCGGTCATACGATTTTTTACAGCAACGTGAAATTATAACCAATAAAAGAGGAATTGGATATTTTATAGAAGACGATGCTATGGACCGGATCCTCACCTTTAGGCGGGAACAATTTATGGAAAATGAATTGCCGGTTTTTATGCGCAATATTTATTTATTGGATATAGATTTTAAAGAGATTAAAAAACAATTTGACCAATTTGTAAAAAACAATTTTTAAAAATAAAAACATGAAATTAAGTTCAAGGATCCTGATCACAATGCTGATATTACTGGTAGCCGGGATGCTTTCATCAAACATTATTTTAAAAAAGAAGTATGATAAATTAGATAAGAGCGATAACTACTGGACATATCGGAAAATATCCCAGCAACCTTTTAAATACCTGGATATTAAAGGTGGCAACATCACCAATATTGCTTATGAACAAAGCCTTACTTATTCAGTGCGAATTTTAGAAGAATGGGCGAGGTATCATAAGGGAGAAATAAATGCCAGTGTAAAAAATGATACGCTTTTTATAGATTTTAATTTTATAAATAAGAATACTTATGAAAAATACTGGATGCGCTCTATTACTGCTGTCCGTATCTTTTCTCCACAACTTTTAGCTGTCAATGGTTTTAACACAAACGTGGAAATGTTTAAGATGAAGCAAAAGAATTTTACCGTCAGCATGTCAGGGAAATCGAGCTTTGAAGTAGAAAGTATGATCCCTGCTCTTGACACAGTGAATGTCTTCGAAAGTGATTCATCACAAGTGGTTTTTGAAATGTCGCCGGAGTTCAAATCTCCGGCGCCAGTACCAATAGATAAGCCTATTCCAGGCCAGATTACTATCGGAAAATCTCCTTACGATCTAAACGGGGATAAGCCCATTAAGAGTAATGAAACAATAACTCTCCAATCGCTCGTTGCAAACGTACACGGCTATTCGATACTGGACGTAGGTCATGCTCAAATAAATTCTTTACAACTGAATATGGCAGATAGCTCAGCTATTATCCTGTCCGGTGGGGCTTTAAAGAAGGTGAGACAATAAGTAATCACCCATAAAGTGTATAACGAATATTTCATTGCCAGGCTTTGCCCTGAAATCGTCCGGAGGGCAATAACTTACTCTTCCATCCTCATTCTTAATATTTCTGAATTAAGGTGAGTAGTTTCCTGTCGAGCTTAAAGCCATACCAATCTTCATAGGCAACGTCAGCCCTGTTGGAATTAAGCACACCAAAATCACCCACAAACTCCCATAATGCAAAACCAATTTTATTGGTGGTAAGAATATCCAATACATCATTCAACCATGCAAGAAAAACATCATGAGGGGTTTTAGTGTAGCAGCCACATTCACCGCAATGTACACCAACGCCTTTCTTAACCAGGTCAATCCATGGCTTATAATATTCTTCGAGTTTTTCACGGCTGATATAACCATCAGCATTTTGCCCCGGATATACAGGCACCGGCATGTGCTCAGGATCTTTATTTGCCCATGATGCTTTGTAATGTGATATAGAGTGAGGGAAATATCCACGGCAACTTTGTGCAATATCAAGGTCAGTTATTTCATCTATAACCGTTGTGCCTTTGTTATTGCCATCCGCAACCACCAGCCTTTCTTTATTTTCTTTCTTTATAGCTTCCAGTGCAGCTTTGGCAACTTTGCGGTACAAGTCTCCGGGCACTGTTCTCTTTTCAGTGTGCTGGTCATCCATATTATCAGGAAGGCTTGGCTCGTTTACCAGGTCAAAACTTATTTTATCCTTCGAAGTATTTTTATATCGCTTTGCCCACATATTCCAGTGAAAACAGAAAGCGTCCAGGGCTGCCTGGTCTTTCCATAAATTATAAGGCTCATGAAACCCTGCATTTACACAATAACCCGGGGCACGGTGAAGGTTTAGGCTTACATGCATTTGGTGCTTGTTGGCCAATTGCACTAACTGATCTATGCGGTCAACTTTTTCTTCATCAATCTGGTAAACTTCTTCCGGGGTAATATTTTTGCTCCTGTCAAATTTCAGATAATACGGATATGCTATGGGAAGTCTTACAAAATTAAAACCCCAATCCTGCATCCATTTCAACTGGTCTTCCGTGGTGTATCGCCTGTTGGAATCAGGATTGGCGGTATTGAAATCAACAAAGTTAAACCCTTTCCATTTGGGCAATTTGTTGGTGATACCGGGAGCGCTGGCTAAAGCTGAGGAGCCTGTTAAACCAACAGCAGCCGTTAGTAAACCGGTGTTTTGAATAAATGATCTTCTGTCCATTTAGAGTTTTTTTATGTGATAGAAAGCTCACTGATTTATTCAGTTTAAACAAATAGTTTTCAAACATACAGACTTATAAGGAAGAATAAAGAGATGAGCGATAATAACAGATCCTGGTAAATGCCACCAGTTGTAAACGAACTACATGCGTTGCGATAACTGCTGGCCGGTATAAAAATGTAACCTCTGGTAACAAACATTGGCAGCAAAATTTTATAATTGAATAAAACTTATGCTTTAATTTTTGATAATGTTGAGTAACTTGAAGGTTTAAAAATTGTATGTTAACAAAGATTGCTTATTGTTTATTATGTCTTTATTCCTGCATGAAAATGCCTGTATCATATGCACAGGAAACTCAGCGGCCACTACGTTTGGCAATAGCAGGCATTACCCACGGGCATGTACCCTGGATATTGCGTGGAGATAAAAAAGATGTTGTTGTTGCAGGCATTTACGAAACCGATACAGCACTCATAAAGCGTTATCAGAAGCAATTTCATTTAGATGAAAAATTGTTTTATACCGATCTCGGTAAAATGCTTGATGCGGTTAAGCCTGAAGCAACCGTTGCCTTTGGTTCCATTTATGAACACATGGCTGTGGTGGAAGCATGTGCGCCCAGGCACATTCATGTTATGGTAGAAAAACCTTTGGCAACCAACACAGCACATGCGCTGCGAATGAAACAACTTGCAGAGAAAAATCATATTTGGTTACTCACCAATTTTGAAACATCATGGTATCCCACCACGGAAAAAATGCACGAGTTGGTTTCAGATACTAATACACTTGGCAATATTAGAAAAGTAGTGATACATGATGGGCACCAGGGGCCAAAAGAAATTGGCGTGAATAAAGAATTCTTTGCATGGTTAACTGATCCTGTTCAAAATGGCGGCGGAGCTTTAATAGATTTTGGTTGTTACGGCGCTAATCTTATTACGTATCTCATGCATGGTCAACAGCCTGTTTCGGTTACTGCGGTTACACAACATTTTAAACCTGACATATATCCCAAAGTTGATGATGAGGCAACTATAATTGTATCTTTTGCAAAAGCGCAGTGTATTATCCAGGCCTCATGGAATTGGCCCTTTGGAAGAAAGGATATGGAGGTGTACGGCGAAAAAGGGTATGCTATTGCAGTTAACGATACCATGATGCGAATAAGAATGCCAGGCAGCATGGCAGAACAAATAAGCAGTTTTACAACTAAAGATGTTCCTGTTTACAAAGATCCTTTTTCTTACCTGGCCGATGTAATACGAGGTAAAATAAAAGTGCTGCCTTTTAGTCCTTATTCGTTAGATAACAACGTTATGGCAGTGAAGATATTGAGTGCGGCAAGAGAGTCGGCTAAACAAGGCAGAACAATTGTGTTTAAAAAATAAGAGGACTTTTGTTCATTGCTGTTTTTTCTTTTTAGATCTATTACGTTTATAAGTACCGGCGGCATATTAAATTTCCTTTTGAGAAGAAAGCCCTGATAAGACAAATAAAATTCCGCTAAAGGCAAAAGATTCAAATATGCCCATCCATTCCATAAAGTCTTTAGGCGCAGCAACAGTACGTGGAATATGAAGTAGCAGAAACCAAAGTAAAATCATTATTGCTGAAAACAATGCTGCCCATTTCCTGGTTATTCTAAAAATAAGCCCGGCTCCTCCTGCCATTAAAGCTACTGCAGCAAAATATGTCCAGAAGCCATGAGCAGGAATGTATGAAGGGATAAAATTTTTTACAAACTCATCAAATTTAAAATGGGCCAATCCTGACATGAACATAAAAAGCGCAATCAATACACAGCCACTAAATACAAGACTACCCCTGGAATAAATTTTATTCTTATAGCTCCGTTCCGCTTTTAAAAATGAGGCTGCAACAATAAATGCCCCGCCAGCTAAAGCCAAAGATTTATAGGCGTTGATTCTCCATACAATGCCTTCAAAAGTATTACCAAACGTATCAGGCAAATGCCGTAATAAAAAGGAACATACAATAATGATAAGTGCAATAAATAAAGCAGCGGATATCGCCTTTTGCTGAATAATGATGGCGAGGGCAGCAATAATTATACAGATGGCTGAAATATAAGCCCAGGCTAACTTACCGGGAATGTCAGATGACCAGGGTGGTGAAGGTGGCCGGCCAATGATAAAGTCTTTTATAAAGAACTGGAGAATACCAAGGGCAATTATACCGAGAGCAAACATCATTCGGCCTGGAGTGATTAATTTTCGCATGGCATCGTTTTTAGTTAATGGCGTTTATCGCAGGCTTTGTAACAATTGAAAGTTAGTTAATTTAGGCTATCTAAACAGAAATGTGTTGAGCAGAAAATAATTGCCTGATACTTTAGCAGGACCAGGGGCAATATGTGCTGCGGAAATGAGCCCGATAAATATCTTAGCCATTGCAAATACCGATTAAATTTTTTACATTGATCTCCTAAAACCTATAGATATGAAAAATATAATTTTGTGTTTTAGTGTACTTACGGTTGTAAGCTGTGATAATTCATCAGTAAAGGAGAAGCCGGATATGCCTGGTGCCTATTTTATGACGGTACAGATTCTGAATGACGGAAAAGAAGATACGAAATACACAACCCTTAAGCAGTTGAAAATTTATACTAAAGATTTTATGATGTACACACAGGTTAACTCTGTGGATTCTGTGTCAGCTTTTGGCATTGGTTCTTACATTGCGGATACCGGAACAGTAATTGAAAACATAATATACCGGTCGAGGGATACAATATATAATAACACACCTGTGAGCTATAAATTAGCCATTACAAAAAAACCTGAAGGATATGGGCAGGTAATCCCCCAGATTACTATTGATTTCCAAAAATATAAGCTTACCGAAAATTACCAGGTTGTAGGCAAAGCTGTAAAATCTCCATTAGACGGGATGTGGAAATTAACCAGTTCATACAAAGTAAACGGAAAAGATACTGTAAGGGATGTAAGAACCCAGTATAAAGCCTTTTACATGGGTTACTTTATGTGGGGCCACACGATTAAAGACTCTGCTTCAAAAAATCATACTGGTATTGGATTTGGAACTTTTGAAACGGCGGGTAATAATAAGATTAAAGAAACAGACCTCAACTCAACATACCAGATAATTGCAGGGGAGACTTTTGATGTAAATTTGGAAATGACAGGAACTGATCATTACAGCCAAACGATTACCAATGCTGACGGAACGAAAGGTGTTGAGTATTATGAGCGTTTTAAAAAATAAATTAATGAAGGCATAGTTTGTTTTAAGATTGAATGCCAGCCAACCACAATCCGTTACCGCTACTTATTAGCAGCCTGGAAAATTATTATGAATACTAAAAATCTTAACTGCTAACATGCCAGGGGAGGGGTGCCAACTATTCAGTTCCAGAACCAGGCGCCGGTAATATTACGAGGGCTGTA
>JBDSFG010000091.1:0-4484 GCA_039919615.1 Ginsengibacter sp.
TGCAGCTTGGCCAGGGCAGCCTCTGCAAAAGGGGTTAATTTTTTTTCATAATTAAAAGTTTAGAGCCTTAAATTACGAAAGGAATGCTGTTGTTCTATTTCCCGACGTAGGAGGGTTCGGTTCAACATGTATTTATCCGTATAAATTTTCATTTGCTGTAAGGATGTGTAGGTAGTATCTTTCTTGCCATCATTTACGCTTTGGAACAGCATTTTATATGCACCCTGTATATTTACATTTTCTTTTTTTTTATCAGAAGAATTACAACTGATAACAAATAGCATTGCTGCTGCCATTAACATTTTCATTTTGTTTATTTTTAAGATTGAATAAATAAGGGATGATGTAATTCCGGAAGCAGGCAACACGCTAAATATACACTAACTTACTACCAACAGCTTTTATATATTTTTACAGTAATCCTCATCATCTGTTGCAGGAACGTCCAAAGGAGCAAGCATAATAATTGTAATTGTGTTATGTAGCAAATCTTTTTCTAACACTTCGGGTTTCGCAGATAATACTTTATAACCCGTTAGAATAGGCAGGTGAAACAACCCGTTGAAAAAGCATTTTATTGAGTTAGTTTTTCAATATCGTCCAAATCTTTGTACCTGCCTGAAGCTTTTTTTGCCTCAATTAATTGATACAAGCTAATCACCCTGATCTGTAAACCATCAAATTCTATCCATTGGGCCAACCGGAAAGTTTCTTCAAAATCAAGCCCTTTACATGCCGTCATTAAATCAATTGCTACAGGTTTTCTACCAAATGTGAAAACATTAATTCCATCATCTTCAATAAATTTTTCCAGGCTCATATTAAATAGCGGCATCCCGAATATTGAAAATGCTGTAACTACTTTTGCATAATTGTCAGTAGATTTTCTTACCCAGATATCCATATCTCCGGTAGCTCTGTTGTATCCATGTATTACAACTGAAAGACCTCCAACTAAAATGTAATCCACATTTGTTTTGTTGAAGGCCAAAATAAAATCCCGGAAATCTTCATTGAAAAAAGTATTCAATTCTTTATTTTTTTCATCTCGAAATGCGTCCTATCCAATTTTGGCGGATTTAAAACATCAAAACGATAGTTTTGCGCAGTAAGATAAAAACTGCGCTTTAAACGTTCCGGAACAGGGATGTCTTTCCCATAACAGGAAGATAGATCCGCTTCCTTAAAAGTTTGTATTTTAAAAGCCGTTCGATCTAATTTATACATATTAGTAAAGATAAATAAAAAGACATTGGAACCCGAAACCCATCTTCCTCACAACCTCTTCAATCCTTTAACAGAATTTTTATCGCCTTCGATAAAACTAATTGCATAACCACCCCCGGGCGCAACATATTGAGAAAGTTTAGACTTACTGGACACCACTACTTTCCTAATAACATATGATTGTGGATTCGTTTTATAATTAGCATCTTTACCATCAGCATAGATAGTTGCTATGTAAGTTTTGCCCGGCTCAGGAAAATCAAATGCAATAGTTGATGTTCGTGTAGCTTCTCCGTTCACACCTCCTAAAAACCATTTTCCTGTGCCGTTAGCTTTACGGGCAACTGTAATGTAGCGGCCCGGTGCTGCTTCAATATATTTACTGTCATCCCACTCAACAGCTACATCTTTTATAAACTGGAAAGCATCGGGAAACCTGTTATAATTTTCCGGAGGGTCAGCCGCCATTTGCAGCGGGCTGTACATGGTAACATACAACGCCAGTTGGTTTGCAAGGGTACTATTACAGTGCGACTTATTACCCGGGTTAAGCTTACTGATGTTCATCTCAAAAATACCCGGAGTGTAATCCATCGGCCCGCCAGGCAGGCGGGTAAAAGGAAGTTTTGTGACATGGTTTGCTTTAGAACCACCAAAAGCCTGGTACTCCGTTCCTCTTGCAGACTCGTTGCCGATCATGTTTGGCCACGTTCGTGCAATGCCCGTAGGACGCACAGCCTCATGCGCATTCAGCATGATGTGATATGCTGCTGCCTTCTCAACCGCATACTGGTAATGATTTACGAGAAACTGACTGTAGTGATGTTCGCCTCCTGGAATGATGTTTCCAACGTACCCGGTTTTCACCGCATCATAACCGTTCTCTTTCATAAACTTAAAAGCGGTATCCATGCGGCGTTCATAATTTATTGCAGAGCCAGACGTTTCATGATGCATAATAATTTTTACGCCTTTGCTTTTCGCATAATCCCTTAACTCCTGCACATGAAAATCAGGGTAAGGCGTTACAAGATCAAACACATATTCTTTTGAATTGCCGAACCAGTCTTCCCAGCCTGTATTCCAGCCTTCAACCAATACCGCATCAAAACCATTTGCTGCGGCAAAGTCAATTTACTCTTTTACATGAGCAGTGTTTGCGCCATGCGTTCCATTGGGTTTTGCTGTTGAATAATCGGTAACGCCCAACTTTACGCTGGGGAAATCATTGGTATAAGACCATGAACTTTTTCCTGTTATCATCTCCCACCAAACACCAACATACTTTACCGGTTTTATCCAATCCGTTTCTTGTATTTTACCTGGCTCGTTAAGATTGTAGATCATTTTTGAGGCAACAATATCACGGGCATCATCACTCACTATAATGGTGCGCCAGGGCGAAGTGCAGGGCGCCTGCATATAACCTTTATCACCCTTGGCGTCAGGCGTTAGCCACGATTCAAAGATCATGTTCTTGTCATCCAGATTTAAATTCATGCATGAATAATTTATGAGTGCCGCCTCATGCAGGGTTATGTAAATGCTGTCATTCGTCTTAAGCATTAAAGATGTTTGCACACCCGTTGGCGGGAATTGTGTTTGCGTAGCATTCACTGTTATCGCTTTCGCCATCAGTCCTCTCACTTCTGAAAGTTTCGATTCTGTATAATCGTATTCCTGCGTGTCATAGTCGCCCGCTATCCAGAAAGCAGTATGATCACCCGTCATAGCAAACTGCGTCCTTTCTTCTTTTATAACAAAATAAATAAGGTTCTTCTGTTGCGGAAATTCATAGCGAAAACCGAGGCCATCATCAAACAGGCGAAAACGAATGATCATCTGCCTGTCGTTACTTTTTTTGATCGGGCGTTACGGCCATTTCATTATAGTGGTTGCGGATCGTTTTAACCTCACCCCACACAGGGTTCCAGCTTTCATCAAACATGGCTGTTTTAGTACCGGCAATAATAAAATTATCAAATAAAGAAACTTTGGCATTCATAGATTTCTGCACCATATCAGCATCATTACTTACGGGCTTTTGTGCATCAGACTTTAATTCAAGGCCTAATTTGCCTGGCTTAATTACCACCTTGCCTTTATACACTAGCGTATAAGATGGTGTTCCGTTCTCCAGCAATGAGAAGCTCATTACAAATTTTCCATCGGGGCTCTTTAGCTCCTGGGCAATACAAATATTAAACAGTGTTACGCTAATGAATGTAAATAAAACAAGCTTTCGCATTTTTAAATTTTTAAAATTTTATAAAGGTAAATTGGAGTTGTGCAATAAAAATAATTTGGTCACGGGCTGAAGATCATTGGGCATCATCGTTGCGTCGCACTCTTTTACGGTTGGTTCTTTGGGGGGCTTTTATTAAAGCGGATATGCAGTACCATTAAACATACCAAACAGAATTTCGGGCGATTTTGCAATTGTTAAAAAGCAAAGAGGTAAGCACACTTACCGCAGATGACGTAAAAAGATATATGCTTTATTGCAGAGATACTTTACACCTTAGCGATAACAGTTTGCATAGCCGATTAAATGCATTAAAGTTTTATTTTGAACAGGTGCTCCATAAAGAAAAAATATTTTTTTGAAATACCGGGGCCGAAGAAGCCATTGCTGTTGCCCAAAGTATTAGGGGAAGAAGAGTTAGGGAAACTATTTAAGGCATTAATCAATAAAAAACATACGGCTGTGTTGTTTACAGCCTGCAGTGCAGGATTAAGAGTAGGTGAAGTAGCCGCTTTAAAAATTAAAAATATTGATAGCGATAGAATGCAGATAATAATAGAAAACGCTAAAGATAAAAAGATAGATATGCACCATATAAGTGTAGTATTGTTAGATGTATTAAGGCAATATATAAAATCCAATAACCACGTCGGCTTGAATATCTATTTGAATCAGAACAAACAAAACGTGCATATCCAACCAGAACATTGCAAAGAATATTTCAGTTAGCAAAAGAAAAAGCAGGCATAAAAAAGGAAGTAGGAATTCATTCATTAAAGCATAGTTTCGCCACACACCTGCCGGAAAAAGGAACAGACATACGTTACATCAAAGATATTTTGGGTCATTTTGATATAAGAACAACAGAAAGATATTTGCATGTAAGTAAAAAAGAGATGGTAAATATGATAAGCCCATTGGATGATTTGTGGCGAAAAGGAAAGATTGACTGGTAAGCGCCAAAACAATTAGGATGGCGAAGAGCAATAGCAAATGTGTATTGGCGACATAA
>JBDSFG010000130.1:0-8917 GCA_039919615.1 Ginsengibacter sp.
GGCTAACCTCGGAGCATGTGCCCTTATTATTTTATGCCCCTGAATTATTGGAACCGCAGACAAGGAAAGAAGTTGTTTCTCAAATTGATGTATTACCTACAATTGCTGGAATGATTCATCAGCCTTATGTTAATACTACTTTGGGCAGAGACCTTTTAAATACTAAAAATAAATTCAATGCTGCCTTTATCATTCACCACGATGAAGGTAATATCGGCATAGTAACTGACAAATATTATTATGTCAAAAATATCAATATTAATACAGACGAGCTTGAACCCGTTATGGCTGATACACTTAATTTATCTGCCTTGCAAAGGGATTCAGTAAAGCGATCACTATCAGCCCTTACTTCAGCAATTTATGAAACATCCAGATGGATGCTTGTGCATAATAAAAAGGTTGGTAAAGAATGACCGTTCGTTTATTATTCTACTTTAATTTTTTTTGCGATAATTATAAGGCGCGGGGAATGTTTTAAATCGTAGCTGTTAAATGAATAATCGCCATACACTTCCTGTATTTGTAAACCCTGGTACGCAAACATATCTGTAAAATCGCCCAGGTTAAATTTATTAACCTGTTCAATATATTCCAAAGGTTCCTTAAGGTTATCATCTTCTACAACAATCTTTTTATAAAAATGAGTTTCATCAAACCATTTGGTTATGTAATAATTTACATCATCAATGGCAATATTTGATTGGTGTACAAAGTGATCTTCAGCATAGTGCACATTTAGATAATCTATTATAAAGTGGCCGTTGAGCTTTAAGGCCTGCGCAATGGTTCTAATGCCGTTGTCGTGTTCCCTCCTTGTTTTAAAATACCCAAAGCTTGTAAAAAAATTAAAGGCAAGATCAAAATAATTTATCCAGAAGGGCAATCGCATATCGTGTAAAAAAAATTGCAGTTGGTCAGTCTCATAATTTTTCGCTTCCCTTATACTGTCTTCTGCCAGGTCTATACCTGTTACTTCAAAACCTTTGGAAGCCAATTGTATCGAGTGTCTTCCTTTACCGCATGCAACATCAAGCATCCGGCAACCTGCAGCAGGATTTAAATGATCTATCAATTTATCAATAAACAGTGCAGCTTCTGCCTCATCTCTTTGAAAATATAGTTTATGATAATACGGTGAATTGAACCAATCTTTAAACCAGCTTTTTGCCAACATCATTAATCTTATTTGTGCAAATGTAAACGGGAATATCATATCTTTCTTTTATTGGGATGGTTTTCAAAAGTTTATATATCGTTTTAATAAAATAAAGAATATAGCAAGGCTTATTATTCAAGTTTTAATCGCTTTTTTCCGCTGTCAACATAAAAAGCTAAACTGTAATCATAATTTCCCTTCCCTGCTTTTTATTTACATTTGCGCTCTAAAATCATACGAAAACGTGGCATTGATAAAAAGTATATCCGGCATAAGGGGAACAATAGGAGGAAAGCCGGGAGAAAACCTTTCGCCATTAGATATAGTTAAGTTTACCGCAGCGTTTGGAAGCCGGCTGCTGGAAAAAAGTGCGAATAAAAAGATTGTTATAGGCCGTGATGGACGAATGAGTGGCGAAATGGTAAGCGCCTTTGCCGCCAATGCTTTAATTGCATCAGGCTTTACTGTAATTGACCTTGGCATAACTACCACACCCACGGTGGAAATAGCCGTAGTAAGAGAGCAGGCTGCAGGTGGAATTATACTAACTGCAAGTCATAATTTAAAAGAATGGAATGCGCTAAAGCTCTTAAACAGTAATGGAGAATTTATTGATGCACAAGAAGGTGAAGCTGTTTTGCAAATAGCGGAAAGTGAAAACTTTAATTTTGTAGCAGTTGATAAATTAGGCTCATATAAAAGAGATGACAGTTACCTGCAAAAACATATTGATGCTATAATTGATTATGAATTAGTGGATGTTGCAGCAATAAAGAAAAGCAAATTCAAAATTGTTGTGGATGTAATAAACAGCAGCGGAGCACTGTATATTCCCGCCTTATTAAAGGCATTAGGGGTAAAGGAAATTATCCTGCTGAATGAAGAAGTGAATGGAAAATTTGCTCATAATCCTGAACCATTACCGGAGCATTTAACCGGCCTTAGCAGTGAAGTTAAAAAGCGTAATGCTGACTTAGGCATAGCTGTAGACCCTGATGTAGACAGGCTTTGCTTTGTTTGCGAAGATGGAAGTATGTTTGGAGAAGAATATACTTTGGTGGCTATTGCAGATTATGTTTTAAGTAAGAAGAAAGGAAATACAGTAAGTAATATGTCATCTACCAAAGCGTTAAAGGATATAACCAGGAACCATGGCGGTGAATATTTTCCTTCAGCAGTTGGGGAGGTAAATGTTGTTGCAAAAATGAAACAAGTTAACGCCGTGATAGGAGGAGAGGGTAATGGCGGGATTATCATTCCTGATTTTCATTATGGCAGGGACGCCCTTATCGGCATCGGGTTGTTTCTTACACATCTTGCACATTCAAAAAAGACCACCAAGCAATTGCGTGGTAATTACCCTGATTATTTTATTTCTAAAAATAAAATTGCCCTGGAAGATAATATTAATGTGAAAGATATTTTTAAAAAGATAGAAGAGAAATACAAGAATAATCCTATCAATACAGAGGACGGATTGAAAATAGAATTTGATAATGATTGGGTTCATCTGCGTACAAGTAATACGGAACGTATTATCAGGATTTACTCTGAAAGTAATTTTGAGACCACTGCTCAAAATATTGCCCGCAAACTAATGAAGGATATAAGCGAAGTGATGTAAAAACCCTTGCCTCCTAACGGGGAATAAATACCTGCTCTGCTGTTTGAAGAAAAATTTATAGAAACGAGTCTTAGTTAATGCAAAAAGATACTAAAATACAGTTATCACCTTTTACCTCTTTAGCGGATAGGGAAAATACACGAATTTATTTTGACAATGCTGCTACCACCTCTCTTGATACTGAGGTGCTGGAGGCAATGATGCCATATCTCACCAATAAATTCGGTAATCCATCTTCAATTTATTCTTATGGCAGAGAATCGAGGATGGCTATTGAAAGTTCCAGAAAGTCAATTGCAAAAATATTAAATGCACGCCCTTCAGAAATATTTTTTACCAGCGGAGGCACTGAAAGCAGCAACACGGCCATTACTGCGTCAATTAGAAATTTGGGATGTAAGCATATCATCACATCACGCATTGAACATCACGCCACATTACATACTGTTGAAGAATTCAAATGCAGGGATGAGGCAAAAGTGAGTTTTGTGAAGTTACTTCCCGATGGGCATGTTGATATTGAAGATTTGCTAAGGCTGTTAGAATTGGCGGGGCAAAAATGCCTTGTTACATTAATGCATGCTAATAACGAAATAGGGAATATCACCGATCTGCGTATGGTAGGAAATTTGTGTAAAGAATTTGATGCTGTCTTTCATTCAGATACAGTGCAAACGATAGGACACTACAATTTTGATTTGCAAAATACACCGGTGCATTTTATCACTGGTTCAGCCCATAAATTTCATGGGCCAAAAGGAGCAGGTATATTGTACAAACATGAAAATGTAAACATTAAACCATTGCTCTATGGCGGCTCCCAGGAACGTAATATGCGTGCCGGAACGGAAAACCTTTACGGTATTGTGGGCTTTGCCAAAGCGCTTGAACTTGCTGCTAACAATTATGAAAAAGACAGCGCTTATGTCCGCAATATAAAATTGTATATGATGGATGAGCTTAACAAAAATATACCAGGAGTTGTTTTTAATGGAGATCCGGGAGGTAACAGTTTGTATACAGTTTTAAGCGCCAGCTTTCCAAAATCAGACAGGTCGGAGATGCTACTTTTTAATCTTGACATTAACAATATCTGCGCAAGTGGTGGCAGTGCCTGCACTTCCGGTGCAGATGCGGGCAGCCATGTTATACAAGCCATTAATAATGATCCTGACCAGGCTACGGTTCGTTTTTCTTTTTGTAGACACAACACAAAGGAAGAAGTGGATATTGTGGTAGAGAAATTGAAAGAACTAATTTAGGATTGCCAGACAGAGGTTTTACTCTTGAAAAATATTGTTCATTATCATTGTTGAAAATCCGGTTTATCACTTTTTCAAATCAGCGTAACTAATAAGCTGAATGTTCTTTTTCTTAATGGCTTCCAGTACAAGCGGATTTGTATAAAGATCAGTTACACCTTGCCGGTCGGCCGCAACATTTTCATAGCCTATGTGATAAATAGCACGCGTCTCCGCACCATCTAATGCCGGGTGATCCACAAATAAATAGGTATTACCTGGTCGCAAACTGTCAAGCATATTCAGAAAGGCCGATAATTTTTCTGTAGCAGTTGCGGAAGGTCCCTTGTAACCAATGTTCTTTACGTTCAATTCCTGTAAGTCAATATCAAGGTTATATTCCTTAGCTAACTTTTTTACCAGTGTTGCAACCTGGTTATCCAAACGCTCATAACCCATGTGGGATGAAAGATGACTTACCCGTGGCATTTTTTTTATCCCCAGTTCTATTTGTGCCCGCAATTCTTTTTCAATTTCATCCAGTTTCCAGGCATGTTCTTTTAATGCCTTGTCTGGATAATTTTTATTCGGCCAGATCATGGGATAGAAATAGCCATCACTGTCTGTAATGCTTGGGCAATAGGTTATGGGCCTCCATTTTATTGTCTCCCATTCACTGGTTAATGCCAGGTGAATGCCAACATCAACACCAGGATTTGCCTGCACCAATTTTACAGCTTCCGGGAACCATGGAGATGGAACAAGTACTTCAAGTGAGCGTTCAATACCTTGCTTCCACGTTTTAATTAGGGCTTCATTGGCAGCATGGGAAAAACCCATATCATCACCCCTTACTATTAAACGTGCAGGTTTGATTTGCGCAACGGATATCAGTGATAATAGTGAAGCAAAAAATATTGTGAAGATTTTATTTCTCATAAAAATTTATATTTCTGTAATTAATATTCTAATTAACAAATTTATAAAACTGGGGCTACTAAGAAATGTTATTGTCGGATTTATCGCAGAAATATAAAATCAATTTTCAAGGGAAGAGCAATGTTCTTTTAAAATGGTTACAAAAATAAATTATGGAGCAAACGCGTAGCTATACTTTAGAAGAATGTTTCCGGCAGTTGTCATTTACATTTTGCTAACCTTCCCGCTGCCTGCTATCTTGCTGCTTATATCAGGCGAATTTCCCTTATAGAATACATTGCCACTTCCGCTAATCCTGGCATCTATACCATGGCTGGCAAATACTTTTATGTTTCCGCTGCCGCTTATTTTGGCGTAAACGTCATTAGTGCTTACATCAGAGCAATCTATATTTCCGCTACCGCTTATGGCTGCATTAATATTGGATGTGGCATTTTTACTTTTTAGATCCATATTTCCGCTGCCTGCTATTGCAAGGTCAAGTTCTCTAAAAGAATCAAAATTCAGTTTGATATTGCCTGAACCTGAAACACCTATCCTGGTTTTGTCGGCATTGCTGAATGCTCCCTGTCCGTTAATGTTTCCGCTGCCGCTTAGCTGTACTGAAGTTATTTTACTCATTGAAACATATACAACCATTTTTGACCTGGATTTTAAGTTCACATTCTTTTTCGATTTTATTGATAAAACGCCATTTTCCACGGTAGTCTCAATGTAAGAAAGAAGATTTTCATCTGCTTCAACTTCTATTTTATCAGAACTTCCATAAGCTATCTGAACATCCATTGAGCCGTGAGATGCCAGTGAGGTAAAATCGCTTACTGTACGGGATTCTTTTTTTACCAACCCATTTCCCTTAATGTTTTCCCAGGGCTGTGCGTATGCGGTAATGCTGATAACAGCAAATAGTGCGAAGAATATTTTTTTCATGATAATTTTTATTTAGTCAGGATAGTAACGGGTTGGCTTATTGAAAAGTTACAGAAGTTGATAATTTTTTTTGCGTTATTTTTTGATGGGTATTTTAGTCATCGTTTTTGCAAAACTTTTTTCACATAGAGTAATAAATTTTAACTGTGTAACTTTTAGGTTATATACTAAGCTTGCAGCGTTATCCTGAACAATTGTGGTGTGTAAATTTATAGGAAGAGAGGTGTGAGCATACAGCGAATGTCACCCGCCGATTTTGTTTTTTAAAAAACTTTCTATAGTGCTGCACGGAATAAGAAATGGTTTCGAATCAATCACAATATTCAAATTTTGACCTGCTACATTGTAAGAACCTTTTATGACATTGCCTAAAACACTCACATAAAAATCCCCGTTTGATTCATCGCCATTAAAAGTACCGTCCTGGCTTTGCACAGCCGTTTTAGCTTTTGAAAGAATTTCACTTGCATTTCCGGAAAACGGTATTTCAAAACTACATGCTCCCATACATCAAATTTTATCAGAATTATTATTTATTTAATCAGCCATATGTCAGGAAGGTAACACTTCATTTAATTTATTGTCACTTACAAATTTGTCACGAATAGCAGTAAAGTCCGTTTGTAATTTCACTGCCTCAGTAAGTGCTTCATCAACTTTTTCATGTATATCAGGCAACCTTTTTTCAAGGATTGTGTTTCCAAGGTTTATGTTATCAGCTTCAAGCTGAGCAATTTTTTTGAGCAATGATGTCTGGCTGTTTGTCACATCTTCCAGCTCACGAACCATTTTATCCATCATGTGCATTTTTTCAATCTTATCCATAGTATTTAAATTTACGGAATAATACAGCGAATATAATGCCCGATTCTATTTTACAAAGAAATATGCAAAGGGTAATTACCCAAAATAAATAATGGTAAAGATATATGATTAGTAAAAATGAATTGCCCGGCAAACAACTAAAAGATGATATTGCCCTGAAGCTAATCGTCCCTACCATCCCAACTACACTAATATGGTATTCAGGGGCTGGTACGATTTCGGTGGCGGCTCTATGGCTGATATGGGCCATTATAGTTTGTGGACTGTTTTTAATGCATGAAAATTAACATCACCGGTGAGTGTTGAACCGCACCGCAGCCATGTTTGCAGTTTTCACGATCCCGTTCCATTTCGCATTAATAATGATTTTTCATTTCCTATGGCCAGCACTGTGCGGTTTAAATATCCTGCAAATGGCAACAGGCCTGCAGTTGATGATCTCTGCTGGTACGATGGAGGTATGCGTCCCCCAATACCTGTTGAGTTAACCAATGACAACAAAGAATTACCACAGGAAGGAATGATGTTCGTTGGCGACAAGGGTAAGATACTTGCAGGTTTCAATGTACAGGATCCGCAAATAATTTCCGGTAAAAAAATGGACAAACCGGCCAGTGTCAATACAGATAAAAGAAGCCAGGTACAACAAACCTCAGAAGCTTTACCATTGTTTGTTGAGGCGTGCAAAACAGGTAAACAGTACCCCGGAAATTTTTCTGAAGCAGAATACATAACAGAAGCGGTAAATCTATATGCCGTGGCATTAAGAACAAACCGCCTGCTAAAGTACGATGCCGTAAATCTTAAGATCACTAATGTCCCGGAAGCAAACAAATACCTGTCACGTGAATACAGGCAGGGCTGGGATCCTTCAACTATTTAAAAAATTATTATGAAAAAAATTAACCGCCGAAACTTCATCGGCGCAACTTCAATGGGGTTAGGCGCTGCTTTAGTTTTATCACAATTACCAAAGCAATTGCTTGCACATTCATTAGCATTGAATATTCCAATTGGGTTTCAAACATTTCCGGTAAGAGAAATGATTGGTAAAGATTTTGCCGGCACTTTAAAAATGATGGCGGGCCTGGGTTACCAGGTTGTGGAGATGTGCTCACCTGCAGGGTATACCAGTATGGGTTTTGGCCCGTTGGTGAACATGAAAACCGCTGACATGCGCAATACCATTAATGACGCCGGTCTTACCTGCCCGAGCTGTCACTTTAGTTTTGGTGAGATCACTGATAAGGTAGATGAACGTATTGAGTTTGCCCGTGAATTAGGACTTGCAGAAATGATATGCTCCACATTCTGGTTGCCAAAAAATGCTGTATTAAATGATTACCTCATTGCAGCAGATAAACTGAATAAGGCCGCAGAGAAAATAAAAAGCGCCGGCATGCAGGCCGGTTTTCATAACCATAGTTTTGAATTTGCAACTTTGGATGGCCAGCTCATTTATGATGCATTGATGAGCCGTTTTAGTCCCGGCCTGGTTAAGATGCAGTTCCAGACAGAAGTTATTAACCTTGGTTACAAGGCCGCTGATTATTTTACCAAATACCCCGGAAGATTTATTTCAGCGCACTTATCTGACTGGACAGCAGATAAAAAGCAAGTACCGGTTGGCCAGGGTATTATTGACTGGAAAGAATTTTTCACTTCAGCAAAAACAGGCGGGGTTAAAAACTTTTTTGTAGAAATGGATCTGGACAAGTTTAAAGACAGCGCCACCTATATTCATACGCTCAAATAATTGTATCTTAATGATTAAGTAAGCTGGTCGTGTATTTGTAATCTAAAGGTGCTCGTGCAATAACGATACGCTTGCATTCATGTTTTCTATTTACCTATTTTATAAGTAAATAATTTTCCTTCAAATTCTATTGAAAGAAAATACATGCCTGCGTTAAATTTATCCATACCATTAATGGTGTATGTACTGAATCCCTTCGCAGCCTGCACAGCCCGGCTTAGTAACAACCTTCCGGTAATATCCTTAAGTCTTACCATAAGTCGTCCGTCCCCTGGCATGTTCAGGTTTATATTTAGTTTATCCCTGAAAGGATTAGGAGTAACACCGTTTATAAGTACAGCAATCTTATTTAGCGAAACAACAATTGTATTTGAATATTTAGGAGAACCTTCAGCACTTACCACCTTAAGCCGGTAAAATATTTTTGATGAGTTTAGTAAAGC
>JBDSFG010000185.1:0-3447 GCA_039919615.1 Ginsengibacter sp.
TCAGAAATTATAAGGGATTTTAAAAAACATACGTCAAAGGAAATTACAAAAGCAATTCAGTCCATACAAGAAAGCAGAAAAGAATGGCTCTTAAATGCAATGAGTAAAGAGGCGAAAAGAATTGGCAGCGCTACTTATTATAAGTTATGGAAAGATGACAATCATGCCATAACTATAAATGGAAAAATTGCTGGGATAAAAGATCGTATAAATTACATACATGATAATTCCGTAAGAAACGGATTAGTTGAGGAACAATGGGATTATGTTTATTGTAGTGCTAAAGACTACCAGGGGAGGAAGGGTCCCGTAAATATTGAGTTCGCTTATTAGCTCGCAAAGATAGTCCTCGTTACAAACGAGGACTAGAAGGGAGTCAGCTAAATCCGGGTAAACAAACTAATATGCCTTCTTTCAGATAGGTTACTGGGAAACGCCCAGTAAGGGATGGCTGTACTTGATGGCTACATAATTGAGGATTAATAAACAACAAAAAAAATTCCCCCGTTAAAAGGTATGGTTTGAAGAACCGGTGTTTATAAAATTATATTTTATATTGCCGGGAACGCAACGTCCCTCCGGGAACGTTGGTGCGAAAAAGACCAGATAATGCTTGATACCACATTAAAAAATCTTCATATTAATCCTTTGATGGCGGATTTTAAAAATAAAGCTTAAGACTGGAAGCATACCGGTGTCGCAGATGTTTTTGGTTCAAAGGATTAAATAAAATTGAGCGTTAAAACTCAAGCGGAGGCTCGGCAAGAGGAATCTATGAATTTTTTGAAAACTCAATGCGGTAGTTGAAAAGCGGGAATATTCCAAGACTATAATCTTTAGAGGTTTGTTTAGCTTGTATATCATAAGTTGTTCTCACTACATTCTTTTGATTGAAAATGTTTTGTACATCAAGCATTATAATATGGGTAGATTTTGGACGATTTATCCTATAGCTTATTCCCATATCCATTCTTGAATATGGGGTTGTTTGTAGTGAGTAATACTTATCAACTGCATATACAATTTTATGCTGAGCAGCAGACCGCTCATAATCAATTGGCGATTCTCTCAAGCCACCAGCTACAAGAACTTTTGCATTTGCCCCAAGCCTTCTTTTATTATTATGCGATGCTTTCCATTCTTTTCCTGTTATTACGATAAGTTGAAAATTACGGTCGAATCTTGTATGAAAACTTTTACCATTATAGGCTGTATAGCCTGATCTGAAAACAGATGCTGTAGTTAAAAAATGCCAATTCTTTAAAAATGGTTTTTCAATTGATACATCCAATCCATAATTTTTTCCTTTACCATTATTTACCAGTTGTGAATCTAAATCATACAGGTCGTAAACGCTTAAAGCATTTACCATTGAAAAAAAACCTGCACTATCTTTCTCAACAGGTACATTATATAAGTACTGGTAATATGCTTCGGCCTTTATAGAAATATTTTTCAAATTTTTCTGGTAAGAAAGAGTAGCATGCGCCGCTTTTGTCAATCCAAGATTTTGATAAGCAAAGCCAGGTAAATTACTTTTTAGATTTTGAAAAAAATAGGTTGACAAATGTTCAGGCTTGCTATGAAGCCCTGCTGCCAAACTAATTTTTTGAGAACCCGGGGCATAATAGGTAAGCGAAAAGCGGGGCTCTATACTTTTCGCTTTGTTTAAAGCAAGCATTGTATAATGAATGCCGGGGATAATATCAATATGAGAATTTAACCTCCATTTCCATTGCAAATAAGCTTCGTATAAAAAAGAGTTGCCTTTGCTATTAAAAATAACCCGCAGTGAATTATTTATACCATTGTACTGGCTATCAATAAAATTATATCCCAGGTAACTTGTTATTAATCCAATTTGAATTGTATGGTGGTTGTTTATTTTATTATTATACGTGGTGGCCCATTTATAAGTTGGGCTAATAAACTTTGTTCTGCCAACTGCACCACGGGCATAATTATTATTATAATCCAAAGTGTCAACATTACTATAATAATTATCGGAGGTGGCGGCTATGGTATTTTGCAAATAAGATTTTTTATTTAAAAATATTTGTTGAGATAAGCCAACAACTCCCAATAGTCCTTTTTCTTCAACCCTAAACAATGCCATTATTGGTCTGAAACCTCCAAAGATCACTGGTTCTCTCAACTGTTTATTAATACCACCAAGCCCAAAAATTGAAAAAGTACCCGCCTTTTTTGTTGGGAAATTAAATTTAAAAGAGAGGTCCTGGTAATCAGGTGTTACACCATCTATTTCTGCAATACCTTTAATTAAAGCAAATGTTGAATACCTGAAATTTACTAAATACGATGACCCTGCTTTTCTGTTAATCGGGCCTTCAGTAGACGCCTCAATTCCTAAATCACCGACCATTATAGAGTGTTCATGTTTATCCGAATTACCTTTTCTTAGTTTCAGATCGAATACACCTGATAATGCATTGCCAAATTCAGCAGGGAATGCCCCTGCATAAAAATCTGATTTATCAAGTGTGCTACTGCTAAGCATACTTATATTACCGCCGCCGGAACCGGTACTGCCAAAATGATTTGGGTTGGGTATTTCAATACCTTCCAGTTTCCATAAAATTCCTTTGGGAGAGTTTCCCCTTATAATTATTGCATTACTGTTATCTTCTGTAAGGCTAACCCCTGCAAAATTTTGTGCGATCCTGCCGGGATCAAATCCTGTTATTGGATATTTTTTTGTATCATCCATAGAAAATGAGCGGGCGCTAACTGATGCAAATTCATTTAATGAGTTGTTTTGTTTTTTATTGCTTCGAATAACTATTTCACTGAGGAATGTTATTTTTTCATTTAAGGTCACTTGCAAAAAAAATTCCTTTCCACTTGTTACCTCTATGCCCTCGATTACTTTTGTTTCATAATTATTAGCAGAAAATTCTATTGTTTGAAGTCCAACTGGCACAGCATTAATCTTAAACCTACCTGTCGAATCTGTAATTGTATTTCCAATTTTACCATTTATTGTCACAACAATACCTGTTAGCGGCTCTTTAGAATCGGCATCAATCACAACCCCTTTAATGGTTTGTAATAACAACGGTTGAGAGAATGATACATTCAAACACACGAAAAGGGCAAGAATTATTGATAAAAAATGCTTCATGGTAACAGTTAGTGTACAGAAGATTTGAGAGAGCAATGATGTTAAACTTATTTATGTCATAGACAAGGCAGCGTTTAACATAGCTGCCTAAAAAAAGGGGGCTGATACTGAAGCATGATATTAGCAGTCTGAATACGCTTATTCCCTCACTGGCACAGATATGCAGCAAGATAAAGGTGTGTTGGCATCTGTGCCAATAAATAATGATTGTACCCCCACTATTGGTGCATGAAGGTCCGCACATCGATTACATTCTTAGTTCAGCAAAATATTATCTTGTAGGTGAAGATGGATTTATATTGTTA
>JBDSFG010000232.1:0-8632 GCA_039919615.1 Ginsengibacter sp.
GTATGGGGTAAATGAAACTCCGCCGTGCATATAAAGCTCAAGGTTTGGCCAAACGTCTTTTAATGCGCTTTTTCCTGACAACTCAAGAATCTTTTTTATTAAAACAATCGTCCAGGTTGGCACACCGGCAAGAGATGTTACATTTTCGCCTATGGTGATCTCAGCCAATTTATCAATTTTGCTTTCCCACTCATCTAACAGGGCAATTCGTAATTCCGGAGTCCGTATCCAATTCCCCCAGAAGGGGGTGTTCTGCATAAGCACAGCACTTAAATCTCCATAATGTATATCCTCATTTAACTGGTGCAATTGATGGCTGCCACCTACCACAAGGCTTTTACCTGTAAGCAGATCACTCTCCGGAAAATTTTTATAGTAATTGGTAAGAACATCTTTGGATGCTTTAAAGTGAGTATCAGTTAAACTTTCATCACTTACCGGAATAAATTTACTTTTATCAGATGTAGTGCCACTGCTCTTTGCAAACCACGATATAGGAGTGTTCCATAAAATATTTTCTTCGCCTTCCATCATTCGCAAGATGTAAGGCTTGATATCATCATACTCATGCACGGGAACGTTCTTTTTAAAATCCCGGATGGAAAATAATTTTTCAAAGTTATATCTGCGCCCAAATTCTGTGTATTGTGCGGAAGTTACCAGGTCTTGTAAAACCTCTCGTTGGGCAGCAATCGGGTTGCCAATCCAATTATCTATACGCCATAACCGCAAGCGTGCTAATCGTGAAATGGCAGGGCTAAGAATTTTCATTGCTTAGCAAAGTAAATAATGATAATGAGAATAAACAATTATGTTATATAAAAGAATGTAAGGCTTACAATATTAAGGTTCGGAAGGCAAAAATTTTTTTCGTTTTAATTCAAAATTGCGGCCCAGGTATAATTTTCTTACCTGTTCATCTTCAGCCAGTTCCTCTGAGGTACCATGTTTAAATATTTTGCCTTCAATTAAAAGGTAAGCCCGGTCGCATATTGAAAGTGTCTCGTTTACATTGTGATCAGTAATGAGAATACCAATATTCTTATCTTTTAATTTAGTTATGATAGATTGTATGTCCTCAACCGCTATAGGATCTATTCCGGCAAAAGGTTCATCAAGTAAAATAAATTTAGGGTCCACGGCAAGTGCCCGGGCTATTTCAGTTCTTCTTCGCTCTCCTCCGCTTAATACATCACCATTGCTTGTACGCACATGGCCCAAGCGCAATTCATCAATCAATATCTCTAGTTTTATTTTTTGCTCCTTTTTGCTGAGTTTGGTCATTTCCAAAATGGCGGCTATATTATCCTGCACACTTAGTTTTCTAAACACACTCGCTTCCTGGGGCAGATAGCCAATGCCCATCTGCGCTCTTTTGTACATGGGTGTTTTGGTGATATTCAACTCATTTAAAAAAATCTCTCCATCATCGGGCCTTATAAGCCCTACAACCTGGTAAAAAGAAGTGGTTTTACCAGCACCATTAGGACCAAGCAAACCCACAATTTCTCCCTGCCTGACGTGAAAAGATACATGGTTAACTACAATTCGTTTTCCATAACTTTTAACGATATCCTTTGCAAAAATGGTTTGGTTCAAAACAAAAGAATTTGAGCAAAAATAGGTGAATGGAAATTAAAAAGTATTTGCTGAAATGTTAAGACCCGTTTTGTTTTTTAGTGATTTAATAATTTATTTACGCGTTTAAATCGGGTAAGTTTTTGTGCGGTGATTGTAATGACTTTTATTTTGTATTAGAGAAAGCAGCCTGAAATAACATAAAAACGAAATTGTTATGAGATGATTTATAAAGCTATTTTTAACAATAAAATCAAATTATGGAATACAGAAAATTAGGTCAATCAGATCTGGAGATTTCAGTAATTACATTTGGCGCATGGGCGGCCGGTGGCTGGATGTGGGGCGGCACAGAACGTAAAGATGCTATTGAAGCAATACAATCCGCGTATGATTTAGGAGTTACCTCCATAGATACCGCCCCTGTTTATGGCCAGGGAACCAGTGAGGAAATAGTAGGCGAAGCAATAAAAAATTTACCCCGTGATAAGGTACAGATATTGACAAAATATGGTATGCGCTGGGATTTGGCAAAGGGCAATCTTGCTTTTAAAAGCAAGAACAACCAAGGTACTGATATTGACATTTATAAATATGCCGGCAAGGAAAGTATTATAGAGGAATGTGAAAATAGCTTGCGAAGGCTGAATACAGATTACATTGATCTTTACCAGATACACTGGCCCGACGTAACCACCCCCATTGCAGAAACAATGCAGGCTGTTGAGCAACTTATAAAACAGGGCAAAGTTCGTTATGCGGGTGTTTGTAATTACAACGTGGAGCAATTAACGGAAGCCCGAAAGTTTGTAACCATCGTATCGAACCAGGTACCTTACAGTATGGTAAAGAGGGATATTGAAAAAGAGGTAGTTCCTTATTGTTTAACAAACAAGGTTTCCATCCTTGCATACAGCCCTTTGGAAAGAGGATTGCTAACAGGGAAAATGAAGCCGGGACATCAGTTTGCCGAAGGGGATCACAGGGCGGCATTGTATTTTTTCAAAGATGAAAATATAGAACGAACCACTCACTTTCTTAACAGTATAAAACCCATTGCTGTAGAAAAGAATGCTGCTCTTTCGCAAATAGTAATTAGATGGGCCATCGAACAGCCGGGAATTACTATTGCACTTGTTGGCGCCAGGAATGCTGAACAGTCAGTTCCAAATGCGAAAGCAATTAATATACAACTGACCAGTAAAGAGATTGATTTTATTAACAAACAACTTAATAAACTGGTTCTGGAGAAATAGTTCGCAAAAATAATTAGTTAATAAGCTGCAGCCTGCCCGTCTTTCCAATTGGGGCAATTACTTCTGACCGGGTTGAAAAAGATTTGCCTGTAACCCTGGCCTGGGCAAGCAAGTATGGCTAGTGAAATCACAATAAAAATAAACGACAGACGCCACTACTGTTTTAATTTCATTGTATTGTTTGATACTTAAAAAATTCAACCGTAGGCCTTACACAAGATTATCAATTTTTTTTGAGAGCTTATGATCTTTTTCTGTCACAGCATCGCCTGCATCATGTGTGTTAAGCCATATTTCCACCTTATTATAAACGTTTGTCCATAACGGGTGATGATCCATCTTTTCGGCTGCTAAAGCAACTCTTGTCATAAATGCAAAGGCTTCAGAAAAATTTTTAAATTCAAATTTTTTATAGAGTTTATTGTCTTTTTCTTCCCACATAAAAATTTATTTATTGTGAAGTTAATTTTTATTCCCCTTTTGACGAAGTAAGGTTTAAAAAATAAGGTGCTGTTTGTTCCTGATCTTTTCATTTGTCATTTCAGTGATGAGCTGTACAGACGGAATGTTGCGAATAGAATTTATCAATACAGCAACCTCATCATCATGCATAATGTCATCTTTGATCAGCCATAAAAAATCAAGGTGCTTAAATTCAGGTAAAAGATATTCACCATCAAACTGGTTATTGTAGAGGTAATGCTTTATAGTGCCCCCTTTTTCTACATATTCGTAAATGGAAAAAAAATATTTACGTTGTTTTTTATTTAATTGAATTTCCAGGCTGTTATTTATTCTAAAGTCAAATTGCAGTAACTGATTAAGGTGCCAGCAAAAGCGGTAATCTTTTATAGGAGCTACAATGCCCAGCAGGCGTGTATCCTGAAAAAACTCATCAACCAAAACCGAGTTATCTATTTTTAGCTTCATTAAAAAAGTTAGAAAATTATATCAAACGTTAACTCTTCATTACCTCTTAAAACCTTTACTCTGGCGGCATCGCCTTTTTTATATTTACCCAAAGCCTTCATGTAAGAAGTAAGGTCATAAGTTTTGTTGTAATCAAAAGAAGTAATTATATCTCCTGCCTTAATTCCAACTTTTTGGGCAATTTTCCCGTCCACGATTCCATCCGCTTTCACTCCATTGCCGCTAAAGGAATAATCAGGCATAATGCCAAGAGTAACCGTAAAATGAGGTGAGGTCATTTGCAACTCTCTTGTTTTTATAAAGGGCAATTTACCATCCGGGTCAGTTTCTTCTACAATTTTATAGATATACTTTACTATTTGAAGTGCGCCGAAAAAATTAATCTTTTCCACATCGTCGCTGGGTTTATGGTAATCGTTATGTACACCAGTGAAAAAAAATAATACAGGAATATCTTTTCTGTAAAAAGAACTATGATCGCTTGGGCCTGCACCGCTTGAATCAAATTTTATTGAAAATAGCTTTTCTTTGGCTGATAAAATTTTGCCCCATTGAGGTGATGTACCATAGCCGCCGATTAATAATGATTTTGTGCTATCATTTAAACGCCCTATCATATCAATGTTCAGCATATAGTTTACCATGCTGATATCAATTGTTGGATTGTTTGTAAAATATTTTGAACCCAATAACCCAAGCTCTTCTCCTGAAAAAGAAATGAAGAGGTAATTGTTCTTTTTAAGATTTTTCTTCTTCTTTATCATTTTAGCAAGCTCAATCACGGCCGCTGTGCCGCTTGCATTATCATCAGCGCCGTTATGTATAGAAGCATTCCCTGTCCATAAAGAATTGTGGTCTTCGCCATAACCAAGGTGATCATAGTGCGCCCCTACAATTATAGTATTAGCCGCTCCGTTATCGAGGTAACCTACTACATTAGCACCAGTTCTTATTTTATCCCGGATATCTATTTTTAATTTTAAATCTAATGCACTGCTCGTGTCGTGTAAATATTTTTCTTTAGCACTCTTACTAATATAGATAACAGGAATTTTTGTTACCTCAGATTTTTCCTTTCCATCAAATTTTAAATCGTCGGCTATTTCAGAAGAGTTATAAATTATTAATGCAGTAGCTCCTTTATCATTCAACTCCTTCGCCTTTAAATGCAGGTAATCATTTAATTCAAAATGAGGATTGTTTTTATTTTCATCAAGTGTGCCTTTTAGATCAAGGAACCATGGCATGCCCTTTTCCTGGAAGGCCATAACCGGTGCGGCCTCCAGCGAATTGTTTACACTGAACTGCAGGGGAAAGTATTCTTTGTTAATCTCAAGATCGTTTCCGTTAATAATTAAATATGTTGTTTTATTTATTTCTTTGCCATCATCAAAAGTAAATTGCTGCAAGTATGTTCCGTTATCACCTTTGGGTACCAGCCCGATAGTTTTAAATTGCTCAATTAAATAATTGTACGCAAGCATTTCTCCATTCGTACCTGTTCTTCTTCCTTCAAGCTTATCATCAGCTAAAAAAGCAATATGGGTTTTTAAATTGTTCAGGAGTTCTTTGTCTGCTTTTTTTAGCTTTTGAGCAAAACATACCTCGGTAAAAAGTAAAATAAAAAGTAAAAAATTTTTCATTAACTAGCTGGAGTTGCGGGAAAACAAAAATAGTATGATTTTAGTAATACATAAACGTTAAAGATTCAGCACCTGAATTGTCTTTTCTTAATTCGTAAGGGATACCTGCCTGTTTGCAATTATTTTTACGAATTGTCTCAAAAGCATTTGTCGAAGCCATTACATATAGCGTTGGTTGGTAATCCTAACAGTGGAAAAACATCGCTTTTTAATTCTCTCACAGGGCTCAACCAAAAGGTCGGAAATTTTCCGGGGGTAACGGTTGATAAAAAGACCGGCATAGCCAAATTATCAGATACGCTCACTGTAAATGTTATTGATCTTCCCGGAACTTACAGTTTATATCCAAAAAGGCATGACGAATGGGTAACGTATAAAGTATTACTTGACCAGGACAGGGAAGTGACAGCTGATATAATTTTATTGATAGCGGATGCTTCTAATTTAAAACGAAACTTATTATTCTGCTCGCAAATTATTGATCTCAAAATCCCGGTAGTAATTGCATTTACTATGATGGATCTTGCTAAAAAGAAAAATATCCAGATTGATATTGATGGGCTTGAGAGAGAACTGGGTGTGCCCGTTATTATCGTTAATCCACGAAAAAATAAAGGGATACTGCAAGTTAAAAAGGCGCTTGAACTAACTGCAGAAAATCTATATAAAACGCCTGCACGGGATTTTATTGACGTTAAAGCCCTGGCCCCGGAGGCTATAAAAAATACCCGTGATTTAATACCGGCAATTAGTGATTACAGAGCGGTTCATTATCTTATAAATCATGAAAATTTTTTGCTGGATCAATCTACGCAGGAGCAAATAGAAAAAATTGAAGAGGATAATAAGTTCAATTCTACAAAAACGCAGGCGGAAGAAATAATGCTTAGATATGGAAAGATCAGGAACATTCTGCAGCGTACAATAGTTGAGGCAGACCCACTGCAAAAGGCGCTGTTTACTGAAAAGCTCGATAATATTTTACTACATCGGTTTTGGGGATATGCTATTCTGCTAACGGTTCTGTTTTTATTATTTCAAAGCATATTCTGGATGGCGCAATACCCGATGGATGCTATTGAATGGATATTTAGCAAATCAGGCGGCGGCCTTGCACAGGTATTACCAACATCATGGTTTAGTGATCTGTTAATTAATGGCGTACTTGCCGGGCTTAGTGGAATAATGATTTTTGTTCCCCAGATCATGATTTTATTTGGGCTGATTACATTACTGGAAGATACCGGGTACATGGCACGTATAAGCTTTCTCACCGATAGGGTTATGCGGAAAGCGGGACTCAATGGAAAAAGTGTAATGCCAATGATAAGTGGATTAGCCTGCGCCGTGCCTGCAATAATGAGTGCGAGAAGTATTGAAAATAGAAAGGAACGCCTGCTGACAATAATGTGCACACCGCTGATGAGTTGCAGTGCAAGATTACCCGTGTATACTATTTTAATTGCTTTAATAATACCCAAGGATTCTTCCTTTGTTTTTTTTAATCTGCAGGGATTAGTGATGATGGCTTTATATTTATTAGGAACAATAATGGCCTTTCTTTCTGCATATGTTTTAAAGTGGTTTATTAAGAGCACTGAAAAGAGCTACTTTATTTTAGAGTTGCCGGTTTACCGCGGTGCAAGATGGAAAAATATTTTTTATACGATGATTGAAAAAGCCAAAGTATTTGTATTAAATGCGGGCAAAGTAATCATGGTAATAAGTCTCCTTTTGTGGGTATTAAGCAGCTATGGGCCTAAAGAAAAAATGCATGAGGTTACACTTCAATATGAGAAACTTACGATGGAAAACCCATCTCAGGCCGATGAAATAAATAAGCTGCGAAAGACTGCGTTACTGGAAAATTCTTATGCCGGCATTGTTGGCAAAGCAATAGAACCTGCAATTATACCTTTGGGTTATGATTGGAAGATTGGTATAGCCTTAATTACATCATTTGCGGCAAGAGAAGTTTTTGTAGGAACCATGGCTACACTCTATAGTGTTGGCGATAATAAAAAAGATAATAACCTTACACTAAGGCGAAAAATGGAAGCTGCAGTAAGAATTGATGGAAGTAAAGTGTATAATGTTGCCACCGGATTGTCCCTATTGGTTTTTTACGTATTGGCCATGCAATGTATGAGCACATTAGCTGTAGTTAAGAGAGAAACACGCAGTTGGAAATGGCCAATCATTCAATTAATTTATATGACAGGACTCGCTTACTTAATGAGTCTTTTGGTGTATAATTTATTCAGATAGTCTATCAGAATATTCCAATTTTCTAAATCTTTAGGAGAAGTTTGATTAGTTGTCTTTCAAATCGTACTAAGACCTTTTCGTTATTTTGTTCATTGGTATGGCAACAATAACTAATAAGGACTTCATTTACTTTAATTTCTGTATTTGACAATAAAAAGGATGAAGCCATATGCTACCTATTACCATAAAGAATTTACAGGATTGAATATCTGAGACTTTTTATTAATCTTACTATTTTAATAGGAGTGTTTAAGGCTACTTTAAAAGCATCTTCAAAAAGAAAGTCGGAGATGTATAAGCTCTTTCCTTGTGTTAGGAGCTTTTTAAGATTAGAATTGTGCAAATAAATCGGGTGTTGGGAAGATAGATTTGACATTTGTTCTTACATAGTTTCCGGTACATTTTTGTGCATTGGTTTCCATACTAAGTAGTAATAAGCCAGAATTAAAATGCCTACGCCGAAAGGAATAATAGCTAAATATTTATACGTGATACTATTATATAAAATGAGATCATCAAAATGAAAAAATTCGCTGATCATCCAATATGCATTGGCAGTTATCCAAAATACTATGGCAACATTATGGCATATTTCACTTATAAACGCTCTTGTGCGAATGGCAATTACAATAGCAATAATTAATGTGGGAAATATCATTGCAATACCCAATGGACGCCAGATCATACACCAGCTTATATCTTTAAACAACCAGAAAACTATATGAAGGTTTTCCATTTTACGGTACCTGAGTGGGATCGAATAGATTTCTGTGCTCATTAAAAATATTTTGGGATTGGGAATCTGCGAAGAAACAACTTAACACGAATGACACCAATTCTTTAGGGTGCATTCCAAATCGTCTTACCCCCGGGGGCAACAAAAGCAGCATAACCTTTGGCAGACCTCACAGGTTTTTAAAACCTGTGAGGTCTTTTTTGGATGTGAGGTCTCTTTTG
>JBDSFG010000267.1:0-5138 GCA_039919615.1 Ginsengibacter sp.
TTTCCCTTTACTTCCCTTCTTCATAAGTTTTAATCCGTCAATCCAGCCTGGTATAACACTAAACTCACTCATGTCAACATCATAGGGTGCAGTATGCCCAAACTTTGTATCTGTATTTGAATCAAAAACACTATCCTTTAAAGTTCTTCCAGTGTAGTTTATAACCGCAATACTATTTACATTAAGATTTTCCCCCACGCCAGGTGTATCAACTGACACATAAGTACCCCAGTCGGTTTTGGTGGCTGTAATATTATTTTTTTTGAGATAATCAGCAATTATCTGGTCGTCTGTTTTTACCTGGGCCGTGTTGGTTGCCAATTCCTTTGTAACCGCTTCAATAGTTTTTTCATACGCTTTTGCTTTTGCGGCTGTTTCAAAAGTTTTGGCTACTTTCTCTACATCCTGTTGAGAGGCAAAAACTTTTACAACTTTAAAATATTGGTAGATGTATTCATTCTTTTTCATGTAAGGAGCCGCCTGCCCGTTTTTTATAAGTGAATCTGTAGATACTCTTATTATTAAACTATCCCCTTCGTTAATTTTTTTAAAAAAAACAGGCAATTGTGCTGTATCGTATGGCATAAACCTGGGCATACTGCTCTCAACACTGCTAAAAAGAACACTGTCTTTATACTTAGCTAATATATTTATTTGTATAAAGTTTCCGGCAACGGCTCTCTTGCCATTTTCGTTGCTAAAAATTTTATACTCAGAGCCATCAGCGCCTTTTTTAAATGCATTGTCTTTACAACCTGCAATAAATAACATTACTGCTGTAATTAAATAAAATGATCTGTTCATGTTTATATATTTTTTAAAATTGATAACTACTTAGTTGTTCTCTACTTTCTTTAATGGCTGCTTTAAATCTCCGTACCACTTCATCTAAAGGCTCAATATTCTTACCACCTGAAGCATTATAATGGCCACCACCATTAAAATATTTTCTTGCAAAAGTATTAACATCAAATCCCCCTTTACTGCGAAAAGAACTTTTACGTTCATCTCCCCTGTCAATTATTACACAAGCCAGTTTTATACCATGTATGCTCAATGGGAAATTTACCAGGCCTTCCGTATCGCCTGTTTTAACATTGTATTTTATAAGATCACTTTGTGGTATAGCAATTAAGGCAGTATTATACTCATAAAAAATATCCATCCTGTTAAGTAATACATGGCCAAAAAAACGAAACCTGTTTTCTAAAAAATTATCAAATAAATTTTCATGAACCTTGCTGTGATTTAATCCACGTGCCTTTAAATCAGCAACCATTGTGTGTACACTTGAGGTAGTGGATGCAAAACGAAAAGAGCCGGTATCAGTCATTACTCCTGCATAAAGACATTCAGCAACATTTTCATTTATTTTGTCGGCATTACCACTTTCCACAATAAAATCATACACCATCTCTGCGGTAGAACTCTTTTTTACATCGCTGATACCATAGTCAAATATTTCAACCTGCGGCTGCTGGTGATGATCTATTAAAATTTTTGTGCAAGTTAATGATGACAACTTATCTGCCATTTTCCTTGTTCTTTCGACGGCATTAAAATCAAGACAAAAAAGCCATTCTGCTTTATCAAGCGCTGAGGTAGCTTTAACTGTTTGTATCTCAAAATCCAATACTTTTTTGCAGCCCGGCATCCAGCTTAAAAAACCTGCCCAGTTAGTTGGAGATATTACTGTAACGGTAAAACCCAATTGCATTAAAAAATGATAAAGGCCAAGTGCAGACCCCATTGCATCTGCATCTGGCTTCTGATGAAAAGTAATCACTGCACTTTTAGGTTGTTGCAATAAAGGAACTAATTCGCTGACAGGCTTCATAAAAGGGTGCAAAAGTAGATTTTATTACCCAATTAGCCAATAAGGTAGCATAGTCTTTTGAATTTTTTAGCGTTTTTCTGTAGTAGCGTTATTACTTTAATACTATGGCTATCAATATAAAAAAAGTGTCTATTTCGAATAAACGGTTTCATAATTAATTCTGGTAGGCCAATTGGGTTATACTTATTGGATTTCGAATGTAAGGCTTAACATAAATCTCAAAACGCTTAACTAAATTAACGTCAATGGATATTTATGGATGTCATCCTATACTCAGATTAAAGTTAAAGGGTTTCAATAAATCACCTGGCAACTGGTAATTGATTCTTCCATCCACTCAAACGTAAAATATAAAAATTATGCGATGGCGTTTTACTTCGTGAAACTTCAATAACAGCAGCAGTGTCTATCCTACTGTAAAAATTTCCGTATCGTTCGTACACGTTATAATTTTCGTCAGAATGTACAATACAATATGCTGTTGAGAAATTCACTTTGTCTTTACGTTTTTCATTCATCCATATATATTCATGTAAATCCGTTATTGAGCCTAACCCTATCATTTGAATTCCAGACGCACGGCAGAAATAATATTCATCATGCGCTCCCCACCAGGTATTACAAACCACCGGCGAGTTTTTCTGCATTATACCTTTTTTTACCTCATCCGCATAAATAAGCGCAAATTTTTTTCCTGCCTCCTCCCATCCATACATATCTAAAGTAACGTCTCCTTTACCAAGTTCATCTTTTGTTTTATCTCCAAAAGTACCAGGGTAATAATTTATGGCGAGTATACACCCGGCTAAAAAAATCAGGTTACCCCCAAATGCCAATAAAATAAGTTTACGAGAGATAAGCTTTTTACTTGCCTCTGCTAACCACACTGATGCAAGCGGCACCAGGCTTATATAAGCAGGTCCGCTCCAGTGAGGTAAAGTAAACCGGTAAAGAGAAATAAAAAGAACTGTCAACCCCAGTGATATTCCAATAAAGTTGTAGATTGATAAAGCGGGGATAGCAGACATCTTATACCTGCGCCAGCCAATAAATGCTAAAAAAATAAACGCCATATTAAACGGATTGTTTATCATAAACTGGGCAAGAAGAGCGCTGAAAAAACTATTACGGTTTAATGAAAATCCTTTGGTAATTATCCGCTCACTGTTAAAGCGATACGTTAGAAAGTCATGCTGAATATTCCAGATCAATATCGGACTTGTTATTACCAAAGCAATTGCCAGGGCGGCATACAGGCGAATATTTGTAAGAAGGCTCCTTTTAATGAATAAGATATAAAGGCCTGATCCTATCCAGATAAAAACCCCATGAACTTTGCTCATAATGCACAAACCGGTACCAATTCCAAAGCATATCCATGGTATCCATTTATCTTCTTCCAAACTAATTTTTGCAAGCATCCATAAGCTAAAGGTGTAGAACACCATTTGCGGGGTGTCAGGAAAAATAAAAAGTCCTGCAGTAATCCCTGCATAAAAAGATGCATTATATAAACATGCGGCAAACCAACCGGCTCTTTCTGTACTTAATGTGACTACGCATTTATACATGAACCATGTTGACAGCCCACACGCAACTATACTTCCAAGCCTTAAGAAAACCACGAACTTTTCCAGTAATAAGTTAGCAGTAAAAAGTCTTATCCAGATAGCAACCATGGGAGGATGATCAAAATAATTCCATTTCAAATCCTGGCTGTAAAGCCAGTAATATGACTCATCATTGCCCAGATCCGCAAATGAAGCTATAATCAATCTGACAATTGAGAAAAATGCAATCAGCAGAATAACTCTTTTTTTGTACAGATTTTTTTCATTCACCGAAAGAGTTTTTGACAAATTAATAAGTTGTATATGCGAAGCTCTGCCAATTATTATCGTAAACAGCGTTATCCTAATGTAAACAGCTATCTTATAAAATAGCTTTATATCATGAATAACCCTCAAAAACTAATCCTTATTTTATTAAAGATCAATTAGCTCATATTTGTGTTCCCGGTTACTAAAATTTTTTTAAAAAAAAAGATGCTGGCGTAAGAAACCTATACATTATGTAAAAGCCAGGCATAATGCTGGGGTAAAATATTGCGTTAAATAAGATTGCAAGTGCCTTACAATAGCTTTTCTTTGTTAGTGATAAAAATGATCATGTTGTGTGTGACTATTTAAAAAAAATCATTCCTGCTTCAATTATTTTTTTTGCTTTTATAATATGCAGTGCGCAAATTGGAGGATTACCAGGTAAAAATAATTTTGTTTTCTCTGCAATTAAAGGCACAGTAAGTAAGCCGGTTTCGTTAATACTTCCGGCAACAACCAGGTCCATAAAATTTACTGGTGCAGATGCAACCAGTTTTAAAATCTTATCTAATAAAAACAAAAAACTCACACTTGTTTTTATTCCGCCCGTAAATTTTATTGGCATAGCGAGGTCAAAATTACTGGTAATGAACGCATCAGCTAAGTCCATTGCGGAAATTAATCTTACCGGGCTTAGCACCAACGGCCTGGAAGGTGAGAACGAAGCCCCGCTCTCATTCATTGTTGATGCGTTAGGCTATAAAACAAATATTGGATGGACAGGCCTTGCTAACCATAGCCTTTCGGAACTGCAGGGCGACGAAATACCTCCTTCACTTTTTCGCAAAGCAGGAAAAGGAAGGGTAGAAATTATTCCGGTGGCAAGGTATTCGCCGGATTTTGAGCTTCCGTTTGGATATTATTATATTGATACTGCCGCCATGGCGGAGAAACACCAGGTTGGAATTTTGGCAAAAGCAGGAAAATATCCTGAACACCAGATGTTGTTCCCGGCAATTGCCTCTGGAAGCAATTCGTTTGATCCCGGCAATAATGCTTTCGGTTTTTATGCTACAGGTCCAACGCACACTGCATATTCAGAAGATGTATGGAACAGATTATTGCATCCGCATAATGTAGCACATGCAGCAAGAATTTATCCCCTGAGAGATGCCACAGGAAAGCTGCTTATTAACACATACCTGCTTTGTTTTGAAGAAGCAAAGAATGGAGATTACAACGATTATGTTTTTGTGGTAAATAATATTTTACCGGTAATTAACGATCCTTCACTTTAAGGCAGGAAGTACCTAATCAAAAGTTGCGAGAATTATAGCCGCTTTTGTAGCCCTTTTGTATGAAACCGGTTTATTGCTTCAGCAATTTAAACGCATGTGTCCATTGATTTTTTAAGAAGCCCGGGATACACCATAAAATACATAAAGGCTCAATGGCACGGGCCGCCGCAGCCGATCCCATAT
>JBDSFG010000273.1:0-5280 GCA_039919615.1 Ginsengibacter sp.
CCTTTAAAGGTGCGTACTTTGTTATCAGCGCTTACTACGCCTTCCACAATTCCATCAGCGGTACGGGTCTGCACATGTCTTAATTCCTGGGCTTGTATAGTTTGAGCTCCATACAATAAAACTGAAAAAACGACAAATTTAAGTTTATAAGATTTCATTACTTTTCAAATATTTTTTATAACGAATTACGATTTAAGTAACTGCTTGAGCAACTATTGAAGTGCTTAAAATCTAAGCGGCAATATATCATTTAGTAGTTCAATTAAGTTGAAAACAATAAACATAAAGTTATTTACTAAACTCTGAATTTAAAAACCATTAGAATGTTTTTAAAATAAACTCCCTATAAATCGTTTTGGCTAACGGTGTAACTTCTTAAGTGGAAACGCAGGAGTGAGCGCTACAACTCCATCAGTTTTTGACAGGCTTACTCCCGATCAGATTAATTATCAAACCAATCTTCGCCAGGAAGGATATGGTGAATTATCAAGACACGGATAACAAACCCGGGTGGAATTTGACTGATTATAAAACCAACAATCGAATTATTTTATATGCTCATTTACCAAATTCTTCCTCATTTGAACTAATCCATCTTTGCCACTTTTTACTAAATCTTTGGCGTGTTTGTGCTTTTTTAAATCCACAGGTTTGTGCTTAATACTCCAACCGCCAATTTCAACCATTACAGGCAGCAAGTCAATTCCTTTTTCCGTAAGACTGTAAATATTTTTTTGTTTATGAGCCGGGTCATTAGCTTTACTAATAATGCCTTCTCTCTCAAGCATTGCAAGCCTGTCGCTTAAAATATTAGACGCAATTTTTTCTTCCGAATGCAACAATTCTCCGAAATATCGTTTCCCGTTAAACATAATATCTCTGATGATTATTAAACTCCACTTATCTCCAAATATTTCTAACATAAGATTTACCGGACAACCTGACCGATGATTTTCCATTTTATTTTTCACTTTTATTTTAAAACCAGTTGCATTTTGAAATTAGTTTACTATGTTTGTAACCAGTTGCATTTTGCAACTTCACAAAAATAACGTTAAAATAAACAAAGAGATGCAATTAAAAAACAAAACAGGAGTAGTCTACGGAGCAGGCGGAGCTATCGGTTCGGCAGTTGCCCGTGCCTTTGCACAAGAAGGTGCAAGAGTGTTTTTAACAGGTAAAAAAAAAGACACTATTGAGGCATTAGCTAAAGACATCGTTTCAAAAGATGGCTCTGCCAAAGCCAATCAAGTGGATGCACTTGATGAAATAGCAGTGAACAGCCATTTAGAACGGCTAATTAAAAAAGAGGGGAACCGGACATTTCATTTAATGCAATGGGAATTCCTCAAACAGGTAGGCAAGGAATTCCTGTGGTGCAACTTGCCCCCGAAGCTTTTACGCATCCTATTATGAGTTACCCCAAATCACATTTCATCACTGCAACATTATGGGGATGAAGGTATGCAATGGTGCAAATCCACAATAGACGTTTGCACCGCCATTGTAAAGACACCAATATCCAGTAACTATTAAAAATTTTAATAAAAAAAAATGAAAGCAACAAAAGTTGAGTACACCGTAAAAATTGAATTCGCTAAACAAAACGCTGAAAACATTAGCAACGTAATGATTGATTTAAAACAGCTGAACAATGCTGACCTTAAATACAGTTCATTTCTTTTGGACGATAAGAAATCATTCGTTCATTTTGTATTGACTAATACAGAGGAAGCCGGTAAAATTCTAAACACGCTTGATTCCTTTAAAAAATTCCGGGCAGAACTTAAAGCAAGTAATCCTGAAATACCGCCATTGGTAAAGAACATTATGTTGGTTGACAGTTCGTATGACATCTTCTAGCTTTACAAGGTGACAAATTAAATTGACAGTAAAAACAACAAACCGATGCTATCGGTAATTTCAAATATAACATTTAAGAAAACCAAACAATAACAAAATGGAATCAATAATTAAGATTTGGAAAACAAGTAGAAATAAATATTTAGATTTTTTAGACAAGTATGATTTAGAACAACTAAATGTAATACCAACAGGATTTAACAACAATTTAGTTTGGAATATCGGACATATAATTGTTGCTCAACAATCACTTATTTACAAATTATCAAATTTACCGATGCACATTTCAAACGATCTATTGGAGATTTACAAACCCGGAACTAAGCCGATATCGAAAACATCTCAAGCTGAAATAGATGAACTAAAAAATCTTTTGACCGTGCTTGTTGATAAAACCGAGATTGATTTATCAAACGATGTATTTAGAACTTTTAACGAACGAATGACAGGAACGGGATTTCATTTAACGTCATTAGGAGACGCTTTTGAATTCAATAACTATCATGAGGCTTTGCATTTAGGATATATGTTGAGTATTAAAAAATTCGTTTTAAGCTCGAAATAAAAAAACGAACCGCTAAGAAAAAGTTTATGCAGCGCCCTTGTGCAGTTAAGGTGGACGGTTAAGCAGTTACTATTTTCGGGCACTGCATGAACTCACTCGTTACTCCTGAAAATGACCAGACAGTATTTGCTTAGAGGAAAGGTTGCTTCCGATTTGAAGGAAGGAAGTCGTATCACTTTCAAAGGAAATATCAAAGTAAGACCTGCGAAAACAAAGGAGTTATCCTGCAAGTTAATTCAGAGCATTTACGTCAATCCAGTCCTTAGAGCAAGCTTTCAGGGCTTCGATAAAATCAAATTGTTCCGCAGAATTATTTTTTATTGCGTCGTCCTATGAAGATATAAGGTCTGAGAACTTCAACAAAACGCAGAAATAAAAAGAGTATGTAAGCTCTGAGTATTTTGATACGTGGCTTTTTCATTTCCCGAATATAAGGGTTCTTCATAGAGCAAGAAACCAAACTGATTTATTTTTATTTAGAGGCGTGACTGCGTCTATATCACCTCCGCTGGTGCAAAAACCCAGCAGATCAAGAGTGTGTTGGCGTATCCGTGCCAATGAACAAAGGATGAACAACAAACGCATTGCATTAACGAGGTTACTGAGATTTTATAAGAGAGTCATTTAAAGTAATTTACTGCTCTAAAACCTTAATCAGCATTCCCTGCGTAACCTGGTCGGTTCTTTTTATTCCATTTAATATGGCAAGTTCTTCAATACGCTTATCAGGCATATTAAAACTGTGTAAAGCTTGTTCAAGTGTGGTAGTCTGACGTACTGTTTTAAGCCTTACCCTTTCTGGTTTTTTATTCAGTTTTGCGGCATCTCGTAACTGTTTAAAGCTTCGCATTGTATTAAGAAAAAACGGTTCGTATAAAGTAAAATCATTTTGTGAGGAAGCGCCAATTATATGATAGATGTTTTCATTATACTGAATAAAGTAAGATAAAGTGCGTACACTGCCACTTTGCTGTTGCTGTTGTTGCTGTGCCTGCTGTTGTTGTTGCTGTATTGCTTCAACTATGATAGCAGGCAAACCATTCACAGTTGTTTCTCCTGAACTTACTACCTGCAATTTAAACTGTTCCATTGCACTAGTGGCAGCCTGCTGCAGTGATGAGCCTTTTGCAAGAGCAAGAAACATCATTGCTTTGCCATCTTTCGGCGCCATTACTACACGATCAGGATTGTTTTGATAATTCCAGTTCTGAGGAACATTAAATTGCAATTTTAAAATAGGATGATAAAAAATACTATTTTCCAGAAAGCCTCCTTTTGGATCTTCCCCGTAAATTAATCCTTCTATCCTTTTAAGATAACTGTTGCGGTTTATTTGCAGGTTACTTAGGTTTAATTTTTTCTGCCATTCTGTAGCTTTTTTATTAACAGCAATATTCCTGTCACCGGGGTTAGGGTGTGTAGATAGAAAATCCGGGAGTTCCTGTGCGCCACTTGCCTCTCCTTTTCTTTGTAATGTGTTAAAAAATTCTGCCATTTGGTGAGCGTCATAACCAATTTTACTGGAATACTCTGCGCCGAGATCATCAGCCTGCCGCTCAGCATCTCTTCCAAACTTTAGAAATAAAAGGCCCAGCCCCTGTGATGCTGCATCGCCAAATTGTGCCAATTCGGGTTTAATAACCATGGCTCCTATCAGCCCAATCTGGCTTAATATTGCTTTACTCTGCTGCGATACAGAATGACGAGCAGTTATATGACCTATCTCATGACCAAGTACACCTGCAAATTCTGCCTCATTATTAAAATGAGCCATTATTCCCCTGGTGAAATAAACGTATCCCCCGGGCACAGCAAAAGCATTCAATATATCAGAATCTACAATACGGAAATTATATTCAAGAGAAGGGCGGTGAGAAATAGCCGCCATTTCTCTACCCTTTCGGTTAATAAAACTTTGAAGCGCTGAGTCTTCGTAAAGGCCATATTGAGCAATAATTTGAGGATCCGCTTCTATCCCCATCGCTATTTCCTGCTTTTCAGACATAAGAACTATCTGGCTTTTTCCGGTAACAGGGTTTCTTGCACAAGAATTTATAAGAAAAAATGAAGCCGACAGATAGCAAATGATAATGTACTTTTTCATCTTTATATTTTTTAATGAGATGACTCTTTACCCGCAATCATATTGTTCTTTATAAAAGATTATGCCAGCTTTATTCAACCTGGTTAATTTTAGCAGATGTACAAAGAAGGTATACAAAAAGAAGGTATACAATTTATGATTGCGTCCCAATAGATCAAAAAAAATTATGCTGTCAAATTTAAATATGATATTGCTGATTTGTTGTTCATTGCCTGGGTTTACTACTGGCGAGAGACACAGTGACTTGGCAAGAAACGCTTGGTCAGCCTCAAGGACACCTGCCAGGAAGGGAGGAAATGGAAATTATGTAATGATCCCATTGATTATTCTTTCCCAGGAAAATTTATGAAGCTGCATTGATGACTTTAGATTTTTCAAAAACATACAGGGGGATTCTTTAAATTCAAAGCAGATGCGCCGGTACCGAACCATGGCGAGGGGCACAGAGTTCCCTTCTGGGAAACCTTGGGGGGAACTGAAAAGCTCCATGGCAAACCATTTTGAATATCCCATTAATAAAAGAATGTGCATTCATGAGGCCTTCGTGAAACCTTAACGATGCTTTAAACGTATGGTACTTAAAATGTGTAAATCCTTCAACAGCTTTTTAGTAGCTGAATTAATATTATTTAAAAGAAAAATAGGTTACGGCAAATCAGTTTAAAGTTTAAAGTTTACTAAAAACCCATGACCAACATGAAAAAAGTAATTGCTTACCCGTCAATAGCAAAAAATTTAATATTTTTTT
>JBDSFG010000310.1:0-21140 GCA_039919615.1 Ginsengibacter sp.
GATTTTTAGTTACACCACCACTTCCAATCGCCGTAATTGTCAGATTATAAGTTTGAGGTAATGCTATCACAAGGTAATTATCTTTGGAGCCTGCAGCAGGACTTGCCAAATTACCTCCTAAGGTAACGGGGCCTGCAGGATATATTTTACTATATAGTTCAAGATAGCTAATAGCAGGATCGTTAAATCCAAGCCGGGAAGTTAATTTTTGAAAACCGGTTAACCACGCGGGTAAACTTTTGGCCCGGGGATCATAAGCTATATAAACTATGGCACTTTTAGTTAGATCAAACGAGAGTAACGAGACGGCTGAATTGGATTTATCGTTATTGGGAGTTTGAATAAAAGAGGCATTGTTTAAAAAAGCCGGCACAGATGTAGCCTGATATGTTCTGTCAGAATAAACGGTAACGCCTGTAACTAATTCGCCCAAAGTATAACTATTGGCTGTAGTGGCAGTAATATTTGTTATTAATGCAGCCGGTGGCTGTGAATAAGCGGAAGTTGCCTGAAATAACAAAACAGGTGAAAGTAAAAACCCTATGCTTAACTTAATTAAGTGTCCTGTTTTTTGCAGTTTAAAACGCAAGTTTTTTTTCATGATTCTTTTTAAAATTACCGTTAAAAAAGCTGGAATTCAAGAATTGATTGGAACTAATCTTAACTAACTTTATTTAGAGCTAAGTTTGAAACAAATTATAGGATATTTGAGAAGGGCCAAAAAGAATACTACATAATTCCGTGGCTTTCTTTAAAACTACTCTGCAAATTTTTCTCACAATTAGGTACTTTTTAAAATTAAAAACAAGCAGATATTGGATGCCTAATAAAAATCTTTACTGGAATTGGAATGAAATCTAAATTGGTAGGGAATTTAAAGTTTCAATAATGTAAGCTAGGTAGATGCCACAAATATAAAATTAAATTTTAAGTAATTAAATAAATTGGGATAAATTTTTCAAAATCAATTTTAAAAATTGCCTTTATATCTTATATATCCTACAATTTCAATATAAGCTATCTTTTATTACATTTTACTCACCGTTCTACAATAATTGGTGCTGCAATAATTAATGCGAATAGTTTGCGGTGATGTAGGAGTTTCGCAACTGATACATCTGTCTGGTTGCGCTGACATCTTTACAAACTGGATGACATAAAAAAACCTCAGCAAAAACTTCTGAGGTCTGAGGTACCCGGGATGGGAGTTGAACCCACACGACCATTGCTGATCACAGGATTTTAAGTCCTGCGTGTCTACCAGTTCCACCACCCGGGTAAACACTAAAGCTTGAAAAAAAAGCAGGTAACTAACCGCTACCTGCTTTATAAGAGCGGAAGACCGGGCTCGAACCGGCCACCCCGACCTTGGCAAGGTCGTGCTCTACCAAATGAGCTACTTCCGCTTATGTACAAGAACTAAAAAAAATCGGATTGCAAAAATAGGTAAACACAATTTCGCAAGCAAAACTATTTGTATGTAGGATTATACAAAGTATTGCCTGGCACATTTACTTCCGGCTTGCCCATATACCTGTGTTTGTAAAGGCTGTAGCAGCCTCCTGTTATAAATGCTATGATTAAAAAAACCTGGCAAAAAAATAAAAATCGTGATGAGGAAACCCAGTTATGAGCAAAGTCACTGCCTGCATCATCTTCAATTACTTGCTGTTCCATTGTATAATTTTTAGCAAGGCAAAAATAACAGAATTGGTCTTAAAAAATTATTTTTTGTTGGATATGATTTCAGAAAACATTTTTTTTCCCTGTACAAAGTAATCCCAAATAATAAGGCCATGGTAAAGCCCGTATAATTGTTTATTCTTTTTTTTACTAAACTTACTTTTACGTTTTTGAAAAAAAACCCATCGCCAATAATGAAAATGCGCTTTTGTGATAGCAACAAATGTTACACTGCTTCCTGTTAACAAGCCTTTCCAGGCAGCTATGGTATCCAGTGCTATTCTAAAAGGTATTCTCCACAAGGCCTGGGAAGGAGACAGGTTCTTTGTGAGCATTATAAGATTGTTCCTGAAATTTAGAAATACTTTTTTTTTATTGCCCATGGGCAAAGTGCCACCCCCAACATGATATACTACTGAAGCTGGCTGTACAAAAATTTTATATCCTGCAAGTTGTATTCGCCAGCACAAGTCAATTTCTTCCTGGTGTGCAAAAAAAAATTCATCGAATCCGTTGATCATATTATATATATCCGCCTTAATAAACAGAGCCGCTCCCGTGGCCCAAAAGACCGGCTCCGCATTGTCATACTGTCCCAGGTCAAATTCGCAAATATCAAAAATCCTTCCACGGTTAAAAGGGTATCCAAAACTATCCAGCCACCCCCCACAGGCACCGGCATATTCAAATTTTTTTTTGTTGTGATAAGATAATATTTTAGGCTGGCAAGCTGCTATAGTTTTATCATGCTCCATCAATTCAATTATTGGTTCTATCCAGCCTGGCTCTACCTCAACATCGCTGTTTAAGAGTACATAATAATCTGCGACAACCTGCTTTAATGCCACGTTATAGCCCTTTGAAAATCCCTGGTTTATGTTGTTATGCAATACCTTTATCAGCGGATAATGTTCTGCCATAAAACTTACTGAATTATCATTTGAGCCATTGTCAGCAATTATAACAGAGTAATTTTTATATGTTGATGCGGTAACAGATGGCAAAAATTGCTCAAGAAATTTTTTCCCGTTCCAATTAAGAATAACTATAGCAACTGATGGCAAAAAAGACAATTGTAAAGATTTTAGCAATAATACAAAACATAAAAGATTTATTTTTCCTGGCGTGTTTCAAAAAAATCTTTTTTAAGGATGTATAAACAATATCTTCAAAGATAAGTGTTGACCATTAACTCAGAATAGTTTTATTTAAATCGTAACGAATTAATCCTGTTCTTTCTAAAAAATACATTATTCTAATCATTAATCCCGGAGCATTAGGCAGTTTGGTTCAAGCTAAGATCATTTCATAATAATTAATTAGGAGAACTTTTGCGCCAGTAAGGATTATACATGAACCATATACCAATGATTGAAGAAAAATTTTAAAGCTTAACTATTTTGATGGCGAAGAAATTGTCCGCTCTTTCCGGGAATGTATTTATTAAAAAACTATCTGATTTCCACGGGCAACTCAGGGATATTAAAAAAAGATTTAAACGCCTTTACTATCTCTCTCCTGTCAGTTTCAGAAACATCTTTAATAACGGAATATTTAATACCCAAAAAAATCGCATAAATATCATAATACGCCCTGGCTGAATACCCGGATATGCTTTCCTTTATAATTATTCTTTCAATTTTTTTTGTTTCCGCCTGAACTACATTATTAATCATTATTTCCTTGTCTAAAAATTCTATAGTAAATTCCCTGTCCAAAAATCTTTTTTTATCCGTGAACACAACAAATAAAAATATCACTGAAGAAATAGTGACAACAGTGACTTTTGATAAAAGGGAAGAATGACTTTTATAGATCACAAAAAACATAAGAGAAAAAAAAACAATAATATATATCACTGCTTCCAGGCTTAACAACCATACATTAGTCTTATTATTTTTGATAGTAATCTTTTTTGAATCGTAGTTTATCATTATTGAACTCACTCCTGTTTTATTTTTCATTTTTGTCTGAATTTATCAATGGAACATCTATAACGCTTATACCCCAATCTTTATTTAAAGAAATAATTTTTTCAACTGGTAATCTTTCTTTATCATAATGTCCGGCTAATGTCTTTTGCCGGTAGGCCTCGTATAACGTAACAGCTACAGCCACCGAAATATTCAACGATTTTATTATTCCAACCTGTGGTATTACAAAATCTCCATCTGCCAATTCACGAATATCGTCACTTACACCAAATTTTTCATTCCCAAATACTAATGCCACGGATTCAGCCATGTTAAGTTTATAAACATCCGATGCCGCTTTAGTTAAATGAGTAGTGTATATTTTTTTGTAACGCATTCTTAACTCATTAAAACATTCCTTAACATCAGTAAACTGGTGAATTGTAAGCCATTCTGCAGCAGTTGACGAACTTCTATAGCCCCATTTTCTATGTGGCGGAATGCGGTTATTTAAAATAAAAACATCCTGTATGCCAACTGCATCACAAGTGCGCATTACTGCGGAAACATTGTGGGGATCAAAAACATTTTCCAAAACAACAGTCAGGTCTGGCTGGCGTTTTTTTAAAACTGCATTAAGGCGTTCATATCTTTCCGGAGTCATAGTAAACAAAAGTCGGGTATTCAATAATATAATCAAAGAGATGAGTTAACAATCACGTAACGTTCCGGTAAAGTCCCGTTTACATTAATTGTATCTATTTGCATAACTACTAAGCAATGTAATGAATGTACACTCTCATTTAATTACGAAGAGTTTAATCATATCTCACTCTTTTTATCTCCCCGGTATTTTTATCCCTAACAATCAATCTAAAAAAAATTTATGCAACCCATACGCTATTGGTTAGTTAACCTGGTAACCCGGATTTTTTTATACAAATTTTATACATTTTACCCGCCTTTAAAATTTCACCCATAAGCAAATGGATAGCATAAAAAAAAGAAAAGTAGAGGTTGTAGTGATCTCTGATGTTCACCTGGGAACTTATGGCTGCCATGCAAAAGAACTATTACATTACCTAAAAAGCATCAAGCCAAAAAAAGTAATACTCAATGGTGATATAATTGATGTTTGGCAATTCCGCAAACGGTATTGGCCTAAAAGCCATACAAAAATAATTAAGCATTTATTAGGCTGGGTAACCAGAGGAATAAAAACATATTACATACCCGGAAACCATGATGAAATGCTTCGCAAATTTGAAGGATTTAAAATGGGGTCTTTGCAAATTGTAAATAAGTTGGTTCTTGAGCTTGATGCCGATAAGAAAAAAAAGGCATGGATATTTCACGGAGATGTGTTTGATGTGACTATGCAACACTCAAAATGGCTGGCTAAGTTAGGTGCAATAGGATATGATATATTGATTGTGATAAACAGGCTGGCTAATTTTATTTCAGAAAAACTTTTTAAAAAAGGTAAGCTGTCTTTATCTAAAAAAATAAAGAATAGTGTAAAGAGCGCTTTAAAATATATAAATAATTTTGAGCAAACGGCTGCTGATATTGGCATTTTTCAAAAATATGATTATGTAATATGCGGACATATACACCACCCTGAAATGAAGACCATTGCCAACAAAGAAGGTGCAGTTACTTACCTGAATTCAGGCGACTGGATAGAAAATTTAACCGCTCTTGAATATAATAATGGGGAATGGAGTATTTATCACTTTGATGAAAATGAAAACATTAATATGCTGTATGATAAACATGCCGAAGAAAAGGAATTGAACAACGGCGAACTCTTTAATAACCTGTTGCAGGAATTTAATCTTATGAAACCTTTTGCCCAATGAAGATATTATACGCCATACAGGGAACCGGCAATGGCCATTTAAGCAGGGCAAGAGATATTATCCCATTGCTGCTAAAAAAGGGCGATGTTGATATTTTAGTAAGCGGAATACAGGCTGATGTTGAATTGCCCTACCCCGTAAAATATAAATTTAAAGGCCTGAGTTTTATCTTCGGGAAAAAAGGTGGAGTAGATATTTTTTCCACATACAAAAAAAGCAATCTTAAAAAACTATACAATGAAATAAAAAGTTTAGCTGTTGAAAAATACGACCTAATCATAAATGATTTTGAACCGGTAAGCGCCTGGGCATGTTTTATAAGAAAAAAAGCATGCATATCCCTGAGTCACCAGGCAGCAGTTACAAATAAAAAGGCTCCTTCGCCAAAAGAAACCGATATAATTGGCAAAACCATATTAAAGAAATATGCACCCGCTGCACATAAATATGGCTTTCATTTTAAGGCGTATGATAACAATATTTTTACCCCGGTAATTCGCAGCCAGATAAGAGAAATTTTTCCTGTTGACGAAGGGCACTATACCGTTTATTTACCGGCATACGATGATGAAAATATTATGAAAGTACTTAAAGATGCAAAGCAGGTTAACTGGCAAATATTTTCAAAACATTCAAAAAAAGCATACACCAAAAAGAATTTCATGATCAGGCCAATTTCAAATGATGCTTTTATTGAGAGCATGGCAACATGCAGGGGAATGCTTTGCGGCGCAGGGTTTGAAACCCCTGCCGAGGCGCTCTTCTTAAAAAAGAAATTAATAGTGATCCCCATGAAAAAGCAATATGAGCAACATTGCAATGCCGCTGCATTAGAAGAAATGGGAGTTGATGTTTTAAAATCACTTAAAAAGAAATACGTACCTCAAATTAATGCATGGATCAGGACTTCAAAAATTATTCCTGTTAACTACCCAGACATAACTGCCAACATTATTAACATGATAATAAAAAAACATGCTGTTTCTATGACAATTCCAAAAATCGGACAAACTATATCTTCCTTAAAAGATTTTAGAGACTACAATGTAAAAAATATTATTTCTAAATCCGGAGAATAAATATGCTACTAACAAGTGATGCATTTGGTAATGATTTTAAATGGGGTGTTTCAACTGCTGCATATCAAATAGAAGGAGCCTACAGTATTGATGGCAAGGGAAAATCAATATGGGACGTATTTGCCAATACCAAAGGAAAAATATTCAGCAACCATAATGCAAATACCAGTTGCAACTTTTATAATCATTACACCAGGGATATTACTTTAATGTATCAGCTTAATATTCCCAACTTCAGGTTTTCATTATCATGGAGCAGAATTATGCCAACCGGCATTGGAAGTATTAACAAAATGGGTGTTGATTTTTATAACCGCGTAATTGATTTTTGTCTCGAACTTGGCATTGAACCGTGGGTTACTTTATATCATTGGGATCTTCCCTTTGAACTAGAGAAAAAGGGGGGCTGGACAAATCGTGAAATTATACACTGGTTTGGCCATTACGTAAATTTTTGCATCGAAACTTTTGGCGATAGGGTCAAGCACTGGATGGTTTTAAACGAGCCAATGGTATTTACCGGGGCAGGGTACTTCCTGGGCATTCATGCACCAGGTAAAAAAGGGCTTACAAATTTTTTAGCATCAGCACATCATGCTGCACTTTGCCAGGCAGAAGGTGGAAGAATTATCCGTGCCGTGAGGAGTGATTGTAAAGCGGGCACCACATTTTCCTGCTCACATATTGAACCCTTATTTGAAACAGGTAATGATATAAATGCAGCTATAAAGGTTGATGCACTGCTAAACAGGATGTTTATAGAACCTTTACTGGGCTTAGGCTACCCGGTAAATGACTTAAAGTTATTAGAACGTATGGGAACATATATCAAACAAGGAGATGAACAAAAGCTTTCTTTTGATATGGATTTTATAGGGATACAAAGTTATACCAGGGAGATAGTGACTTACGATTATTTTATGCCATTGCTAAAAGCCAAAATTATTAAAGCAGATAAACGCAGTGTAGACAGAACATTAATGAATTGGGAGATATATCCGAAAAGTTTATACCTTATTTTAAAAAAATATAACGAGTATAAAAATATCAAAGAGATCATAATAACTGAGAATGGGGCTGCATTTACTGATGTAGTTATAAATGATAAGGTTTATGATGAGAAAAGAGTAAATTATTTACAGGAACATATTGCCCAGGTATTACGTGCAAAACAGGAAGGCGTAAGGATTAACGGATATTTTATCTGGACTTTGATGGATAATTTCGAGTGGGCTGAGGGTTATCACCCAAGATTTGGACTAGTGCATATTGACTTTTATACTAACAAACGAATTATAAAATCATCAGGTTACTGGTATCAGCAATTCTTACAAAAAATATACGTCAACCAGGAAATAAGTAAGGAAGGCAAACTAATCTGCCAGAACCCCTAAGCTTCAGCAAAATGCATTAGTTCCTTTTTGTCTTTAGATAAAAAGGTAAACCATGATAAGGCAAATATGAAATAATTTATATAATCACCATACGCTAAAAGCAAGGCATCATTTAATCGGCAATTAAGAATTGAATTACGTTTATCATTTTCAAATAAAGCTATTTCGGTAACTGGATTAGAACTTAAACGGTAATTCAAATTCAAGCCTTCTATTTCTATTTCACCCGAATTGCCCTGAACTTTACCTTTATTAAGAAAGCCAAGAGGCTGACTGTATTCATTAACAAGATTAAGAACATTTCCTCTCCGTAATTTTTCTTCCACAATAAAAAATACCCGGCGATTTTCTTTACAAGTTATTCTCAAAGCCTGCATTTCCTTATCAACCTTAATCTGCACCAGCAGGGTGTCTTCGTCATACACATCAAAATGAGGATAAGGGTTATCTGTAATGAGTTTAAGATACATATTAAAGTTTTTGCAAAATAAATGTAGAGTAATATTATTCCTCGCGAAACTGAATATATCAACATTTTATCAACAGTTTTCGCGTTTTAGAATCCTTAGGTAAACATTCTCAATTCTATTTATGTTACATTCATTGGAAAATAGGCTCTTTACTCATTTCAAAAATAAATGCTTACCGGATTAATTTTTTCTATCTTTGTGCTTCATATTCTCTCTCTTAGCTGACTAGATAATCTTCTCTTTAATGTAAGCTCATCAGGTCTTAGGTTGTTGAGCATATACAAATTAACTATATCACGGCTTAAAAAACTGGTCAGTAGTTAGCATTTATTTACATTAAACAATTACACATTGTCGTTCGAAAAACTAAATCTCATAGAGCCAATTTTAAAGGCTCTTACAACAGAGGGATACACTATCCCAACACCAATCCAGGAGCAGGCTATACCTGTATTATTAGAAGGAAAAGATCTTTTAGGATGCGCCCAAACCGGCACAGGAAAAACTGCTGCATTCGCTATTCCTATTTTGCAAAATCTTTATCTTCAAAAACATAAAGAAAAAGATTCATTTAATATTAAGGCGCTTATTTTAACACCAACACGGGAACTCGCCATACAAATAGATGAAAGTTTTGCTGCTTACGGCCGGCACACGGGCCTTAAACACCTGGTAGTTTTTGGCGGTGTTTCCCAATTCAATCAAACAAACGCATTGAGAAGGGGCGTTGATATATTAATTGCCACTCCCGGCCGTTTACTTGATCTTGTTGAGCAAAGATTTATCAGCCTTCAGCATATTCAAACCTTTGTTTTGGATGAAGCGGACCGTATGTTGGATATGGGTTTCATTCATGATGTTAAGAGGATAATAACCAAGTTGCCCGCTAAAAGGCAGACTTTATTCTTTTCTGCCACAATGCCTCCTGAAATTTCAAAACTCTCGTCCTCTATATTAAATAATCCTGTAAGAGTAGAAGTAACGCCAGTTTCTTCTACTGCTGAAAAAGTGGAGCAGGGAGTATATTTTGTAGAAAAAAATGATAAGCGTTCGCTCCTTATCCATCTTTTAAAAAACCCTGCACTTGTAAGTGTTTTGGTTTTTGCCAGAACCAAACATGGTGCTGATAAAATTGCAAAAGAATTATACAGAGCCAATATAAAAGCCGATGCTATACACGGCAATAAATCCCAGGCAGCAAGGCAAAAAGCATTAAATGATTTTAAAAGCAAACGTATAAGAGTATTGGTGGCAACAGATATCGCAGCAAGAGGAATAGATGTTGATGACCTGAGCCATGTTATTAATTTTGAATTGCCCAACATTGCTGAAACATATGTGCACCGGATAGGCCGCACAGGGCGAGCCGGCTTAAGTGGTATTGCCTTGTCATTTTGCGATGCTGAAGAAAGAGATTATTTAAGAGATATTCATAAATTAATTGATCAGGCCATACCAGTTGTGGAGGATCATCCTTTTCCCAGCAGTATCCGGTTTGTACAAAATCCAGTGGTTAAACAAAACCCTCTTTCCCGCAGGCCGGCATCCCATGCTAATTTTAGAAGAACAAGAAACTGGAGCCAGAGCAGGTAATCATCTCAATTGGGATTTTTGGATTATATCTGAGTTGCGGGAAAAGATTTTAATCTCATTCCTTCCACGAATTTCATCAATCCCGATTGAAACTTAAATTTGTTGCAAAGAAAATATTTTGGAAAGAAAGATTAAAGCAGGTGCTGTTAATTATCTGAACACAAAACCACTGATATATGGCTTTGAACAAGGTATGATGAAGGAAGAAATGGATTTGCTAATGGATTATCCTTCCAAAATTGCTGGCATGTTAGCGCAAGATGAAATTGATGTAGGGCTTGTGCCAATTTCAATAATTCCTGAATTAAAAGAGCATTATTTAATCTCAGATTACTGCATAGGTTGCAATGGTGAAGTAGGCAGCGTTGGTTTATTTAGTGATGTGCCTCTCTCAAAAATTAAAAAGATTTTATTGGACTACCAAAGCCGTACATCAGTTGAACTGGTGAAGGTGTTGATTAAGGATTTCTGGGAAATTGACCCGGTTATCGAAATGACCTCCCAAGATTATCAAAGCAAAATAAAAGGAACAACGGCCGGCCTTGTTATCGGAGACAGGGCTTTTGAACAACGAAAAATTTCAGAATATATGTTTGATCTTGGCCTGGAATGGAAAAAACATACCGGGATGCCATTTGTTTTTGCAGCATGGGTAAGCAATAAAAAATTAGCACAGTCTTTTTTAGAATCTTTTAATAAAGCAAATACCGCCGGCTTACAGAATATTGACAAAATAATTATCGAGAACCCTTTTACACTGTTTGATCTTAGGGCATATTACACCTCTTTTATAAATTACAAACTTGACGAAGACAAAAAAAAGGCTATGAATTTTTTTCTTCAAAAGTCTTTTGCAAATATTCCTGGCTAATTGAATAAGACAAAATAGAATGTAAAATTCTATTTTCGCTGCGCAAAACAATACATCATGGCCGAAACGTTGGGAATGTTATGCGATAAACTTACAATCGTAAAGCTAAAACAATTTCATACTGAGGATGCAGTACGGCTAGAGAGCCTTAATATACAGGCGAACGCTTTACAGCAAGAAATTGATCAATATATTTCAGACGCTGTAAACGGGAAAATATCGACTGACAAATTAATTTTCGCAGCTAATAAAGTATTTAAAAAGGACGGAAACGAAGTAAAAGAAGTTAAAGGAAATATAGCAGAGGTATTTTATCAGTTAGCTGGTGTAAATTGCCGTTTATGGCATGAGCAGGAAAAAGTTTATGAATTTGAAAAGGTGCCTCCTTTTGAAAAGGATGCAGTGGTAAAACAGCTTGCTCTTTTAAATTTAGAAAGAACTAAATGTATAGACTCCATCAACCAACAGCTTGCTGATCTTGTTAGGAAAAATAACTAACGATGCACATAAGAAAAAGAAATACGTGTCGTGTTTGTGGCTCTTCAGCCTTAAATCAGGTGATTGAGCTTGGTCCGCAATATTTACAAGGTTCGTTTATTAAGCCGGGTAAGGAAATGCCCTCAAACCGCAGAATTGATTGCACTCTCATTCGCTGTAATCCACAGGAAGATGAAAATGCCTGTGGCCTTTTACAAATGTTACATTCAGTGCCCCCGGTAATACTTTATTCAGCATACTGGTACAGATCGGGCACTAACAATACAATGCGAAATCATTTAAAAGGTATAGTGGATGCTGTAACTTCCTTAACGCCAACAAAAGAAAATGCTTTTGTATTAGACATAGGTTGCAACGACGGAACTCTTTTAGATTATTACCCAAAATCTTTTGTAAAATTTGGCTGTGATCCCAGTGATATCGCCCGGGAGGTAAAGAGCGCTATTGTGATTCAGGATATTTTTCCTTCTGAAAATTTGTTTAAACTTCTTGAAGGTAAAACGCTGGATATAATAACTTCCATTGCCATGTTTTACGATCTTGAAGATCCGGTGGATTTTGTGAAGGGGATAAGGAAGTTTCTAGCACCGCAGGGAGTTTGGCTTTTTGAAATGAGCTATATGCCATCGATGCTGGAATTAGACAGCTATGACACAATTTGCCATGAACATCTTGAGTATTATAGTTTAGCAGTGTTAGAGATCGTGTTAGCAAAGGCAGGTCTTAAAATTTTTAGGGCCGAGTTTAATGACAGTAATGGTGGAAGCCTTAGATGCTATGCCACTCATTTGCAAAATAGTTCATTTGACAAAAGAGAATACTTTAATGTAATTAATGAACTACGGCAGAAAGAATTTGATATGGAATTAGATACCGATAAGCCATATCTTGCTTTCCAGCAAAGAATCATTAAACTAAAAAATGAACTGCATGATTTTTTAGTACAGCTAAAAAAAGAAGGTAAAAAAGTACATATCTATGGCGCTTCAACTAAAGGCAACACTATTTTGCAATGGTGCAATATTGATCATACACTTGTAGAATATGCTGCTGAACGAAACCCTGAAAAATATGGCGCCAGCACTTTAGGAACTAATATTCCAATAATAAGCGAGGCAGAGTCAAGAGCTATGAACCCTGACTATTATCTTGTACTGCCATGGCATTTTAAAGAAGAGTTTTTAGAAAGAGAAAAAGAAATTCTTGAAAAGGGAACCGGCTTAATTTTTCCGCTTCCGAAGTTAGAAGTATATAAAAAATAACATTGAAAAATCTAAAATACTAGCCGCCCTTATTTTCATAACTCAATTTACTCTTACGCAATTATTAATTTTGAGGCTTAGCCTTAAATAAAAATCCCCTATTTTGAGTCAAACCGTTTTGTGCATGTTTTACTATCCTTCTGTTTTGCAAAAGATATTTTTAAATGAATAATCCTACATCAATAATATTTGGCGGAGGCGGCCAGGATGGTTTTTATTTAAGGTTGCTTCTTCAACAAGCAGGCAATGAAGTAATAAGCATCGAAAGAAATAATTCTGAATTGGAGGACATTAGTAACCTGGAATTTGTTGAAAAAATTATAAAAAAGTTTAATCCTGAATATATTTTTCATCTTGCTGCAAACTCTTCAACCCGGGATGAGGTATGGCAACAAAATCATGAAACCATCAGTACCGGAACCCTTAATATCCTGGAGGGGGTAAAGCTTTATTCACCTCTCACAAAAGTTTTCTTATCTGGCAGCGGACTTCAATTTGAGAATAAAGGCAGACCAATAAAGGAAACAGATCCCTTTGCGGCAACCAGTATGTATGCCGTTAGCAGAATTCAAACGGTATATGCTGCAAGATACTACAGGTCGTTAGGGCTAAAAGTTTATATTGGCTACTTTTTTAATCATGACAGTCCTCACAGAACAGAAAGGCACATCAATAAAAAAATAATTGAAACAGTAAAAAATATAGCTCAAGGGCGCTGTAAAGAACTTTTTATCGGAGACTTATCTATAAAAAAAGAGTTCGGTTTCGCCGGTGATATTGTAAAAGGCATACTCACATTAATTGAGCAGGAAAAAGTATTTGAATCCGTTATTGGAACCGGGGTAGCTCACTCAATTGAAGAATGGGTTGCTATATGTTTTGCTTTGTATAGTTTAAACTGGCAGAACTTTGTTAAGCCCCTGCAAAACTTTATTCCTGAATATAAAATACTGGTATCAGATCCATCAACTATTTTTTCACTAGGCTGGAAACCTGAAACAGATATATATTTACTCGCAAAAATGATGAATATCTAAAATAAAAAGTTGCGATAATCCATTTTTGTTTTTACAGAAAAACTGAATAAGATTTAGTTGTTATGGAAAAATTCAGCATCATATTGCCTGTTAAAAATGGAGGTGAACATGTAAAGCTATGCATCAATAGCATTCTTTCACAAACCATAAATAATTTTAATTTAATTATTTTAGACAATTGCAGCACAGATGGAACTTTAGGATATATAGAATCTCTTGCCGATGATAGAATTGCAATTTATCCCTCTTCAAAACCCTTAAGTATTGAAGAAAATTGGCGGAGAATACTAAGTGTAAATAAAAATGAGTTCATGACCATGATCGGGCATGATGATTTGCTGCACCCACACTATTTACAAACCATGGATGATTTAATAAAAAAACATTCTGGTGCTAGCTTATATCAAACGCATTACAAGTTTGTAAATGCTGAAGGTGAAGAAGTAGGAAAATGTTTGCCAATGACAGAAGTGCAATATGCACATGAATTTGTAGCTGCGCAATTTACAAGAACGATTGATAGTATGGGAACAGGGTATATGATGCGATCAAAAGATTATAATAATCTGGGAGGTATATCACTTGAATATCCAAACCTCATTTTTGCCGATTATGCATTGTGGATAGATTTGGCGTTATTAAATTATAAAGCCACATCTTTTATTGAAGCATTTTCGTACCGCCTGCATTCAAGTACTTCAAAATTAACAGGCGCTCAAAATTACCAGGAGGCATTTGAAAAATATATTTTGTTTATAAAGGAACGTACAATACAAAATGTCAAAATAAACGAGGCTGTTGAAAGATATGGAAAGGATATGCTAATGTACTATTCTGAAAGTTTATCACATCGATTACTAAAGACATCTTTAATACAACGTCAACTTAAGGTGAGGGATTTTTTAGAAAAGTGTAAACATTTCGCCGCCCTTTTAATACCCGGTCAGCCTTTTGAACCATTGGCAAAATTTAGAATAAAACTCGCCATGCAACTTGATGAGTTTGCTATTGGAAGAATGTTATTCGTTACTTACAAGAAAATTGAAAGTAAAATTTTTTACAAAAAGCATTGATTGTTCTTAAGTCAATTTAGGTGTTTAATAGAAAAAAGATTTGGTAAACACTTCGCGGAGAGTTTTGTTTCATAGCACTTTCCCCTATACTTAACGGATAAATATTAGTAGTTCATTATAAACTAATGCTCAATAGAGCTCTTCACCCTAAATCCGCTATCGATAAGAAGTTTTTCTTTTTTAAACGCATCAATATCAAAGGCAACCATTTCTTTTACTAACTCATTCAATGTATAACCAGGAATCCAGCCTAATTGGTTTTTTGCTTTTGTCGCATCACCAATTAATAATTCTACCTCTGTAGGCCTGAAATAGCGTTCATCAATACTTACTACTTCTGTACCTTCATTAATCACGTATTCGGCGTTAGCACATTTTTTTACTACGGCAACCTCTTTAATTCCAGATCCTCTGAACTCAATTTCAATTCCAACTTCTGCAAAGCTCATTCGCACAAATTCTCTTACCGGCGTGGTTACGCCTGTAGCAATTACATAATCTTCCGGCGTATCCTGCTGCAACATTAACCACATAGCCTCAACATAATCTTTGGCATGCCCCCAATCTCTTTGTGCATCTAAATTTCCCAGATATAATTTATCCTGGAGACCCAATGCAATTTTGGACACCGCTCTCGTAATTTTCCTTGTTACAAATGTTTCTCCGCGGAGAGGGCTTTCATGGTTAAACAGAATACCATTACAAGCAAACATCTTATAAGCTTCACGATAGTTTACAATGATCCAGTAAGCATATAGCTTTGCCGCAGCATAAGGAGACCTGGGATAGAAAGGCGTTTTTTCACTTTGCGGAATCTCCTGCACCAATCCGTATAGTTCAGAAGTAGAGGCCTGGTAAATTCTGGTTTTGGTAAGATTTAATAAACGAACTGCTTCCAGAATTCTCAGGGCGCCAATGCCATCTGCGTTAGCAGTATATTCAGGCGTTTCAAAACTCACCTGCACATGGCTCATTGCTCCAAGATTATAAATTTCATCGGGCTGCACCTCCTGTATAATGCGTATAATGTTTGTGGAATCAGTAAGATCGCCGTAATGCAATTTAAATTTTTGATGAGGACGGTGAGGGTCCTCATAAATATGATCAATCCGCTGTGTATTAAAAAGAGAACTTCTTCTTTTTATACCATGTACCTCATATCCTTTGCTTAACAATAGTTCTGATAGATAAGCGCCGTCCTGGCCTGTAATACCTGTTATTAGTGCTGTTTTCATCTAATTAATTATAGTAAAAAAATAAAACGCAAATTTGTCGAATTTTATTATACTAAAATCATTATAAAAAAATAAGTTTGAAAATAGTTGTAAATACCAGATGACTGAGGAAAAATAATATGGACGGCATTGGATGGGTAACTTATAATACGATGAAATATATTGTTATTGATGATCTGAAATAGACTTTTGGTTTTTATTTGTTCCGGTTATTGATAATAATCTTTTCTTTCCGTTTGTTAAATATGCCTTATTAAATATAATTTGGTTTAAAATAGAGTATCAAGCCGATCTTTTTGTTCGCAGTTATTTTGCTGAAAAAAAATATTAGGTATATAGCTAACAATAACATCAAGATGAAAATAGCAATTAATTGTTGGGTATTAAGAAATAAACAACTTGACGGTATGGGCTATTTTACAGTAAATACAATTGCAAGGTTAATAAGGATACATCCCGATGTTCATTTTCAGATTTTATGCGATAAAAATTTTACTGAAAATTATTTTGACTTTAAAAATGTATCTAAACATTATATTTTTCCACCTTACAGACATCCATTGCTGTATATTTTTTATATGGAAATTGTGGTTGCTTTTTTCCTTAAAAAACATAAGCCTGATGTGTTTGTTTCTGCCGATGGCTTTTTAAGCTTACTCTCTGGCACAAAGCAACTGTCTATTATTTATGATATAAATTTTGAGCATTTTCCAAAAGATCTGAAATTGAAAAACCGGTTATACTTCAGATTTTTCTTTAACCGTTTTGCACGTAAGGCAAGGAGAATTGCGACTATTTCTGAATACAGCAAAACTGATATAATAAAATTTTATAAAATTTCTCCAAACAAAATTGATAATGTTTCCTGTGGCATCAATTCAAATTTTTCCATTTTGCCCAATGAGAAAATTTTAGAAATCAGAAGGCAGGTAAGCAATAATAAACCTTATTTCTTTTTTGTAGGCTCCATGCATCCCCGTAAAAATATCCGGAGACTTTTGAAAGCATTTACATTATTCAAACAAAAAACCTTTTCTGATTATAAGTTATTAATCGCCGGTCATATATTATGGAGTAAAGATGAAATAGAGAAAGAATACAATTGTAATCCTGTTAAAGATGACATTTTTTTTACAGGAAGAGTGAATGATCAGGAACTCGCAAATCTGCTGGGGGCAGCATATGCCTTAAGCTTTGTTCCCATATTTGAAGGATTTGGATTACCGATTGTTGAAGCAATGCAAAGTGCGGTACCCGTAATTTGTTCAAGCGTTACATCTATGCCAGAAGTTGCCGGCGAAGCCGCTATCCTTGTTGATCCCTATAATATTGAAGATATATGCGATGCTATGGTAAATGTCTATGAAAATAAAGATGACCTTAGAAATAAGTTAATTGAAAAAGGCTTAAAACAAAAGCAACTATTTACCTGGGACAGAACCGCTAAGTTATTATGGAACTCTATAATAAAAGTTACTGAGCTGCCCTGATATTTTGGTTCCAATAAGAAATAATATCATGCAGGCTGTCATCAATTGATATAGTTGGTGCCCATCCGATTTGCTGTTTAATTTTTTGATAAGAACCTATTATTAGCTTATTATCCTGAGGTCTTATTAAATTTTTATCTGTTAATAATTCAATATGAATATTTAATTGGAAGCACATTTTATTAATAATCTCTTTTAAAGAAATACCAATACCGGTGCAGATGTTATATATCTCTCCGCTTTTACCATTCATAAACAAAAGGTAGTATGCTTTTACGACATCTCTTACATCAACAAAATCTCTAACAATAGAAATATCACCCGTAGTTAGCCGATTTGGTTTGGATGCATCATTGGCTATAGTTACCAACTGTTTGGCAAAAGATGAAATAACGAAAATATCTTTTTGCCTTGGCCCTATGTGATTAAACGACCGGGTTATAACTATATCTAACCCATACCCATCGGCATATATTTTTGATAGCATCTCCTGAGATACTCTTGCGACAGCATAAGGGCTTACAGGTTTTAAATTATTTTCTTCTGTCAGGGGAAGTTGATGCGGTGCTACATTACCATATTCTTCCGAGGAGCCGATTGATAAGATTCTGCATTTAATGTTATTTAGACGTATAGCATCAACGAGGTTTAAAAAAATATTAAGATTGTTATTTATACTTTCTATGGGATACCTCCAGCTGTTTGCCACACTGCTGGAAGAAGCAAGATGAAGTAGATATTCAGGATGAAATTCATTTATAAGTTCAGTGGCTATTTCTTTATTTAAAAGGTCTGCATGTTTAAAGCTTACCTGCAAATTTTTATAAGAAGTAAATTCAAATAAAGGAATATTTTTATCGGTCCCTAAAACAATAAACTTAATGTGCATACTTTCAAGAAAATCAAGAAAGTGGTGAGAAACAAAACCTGAAAATCCTGTAATTAATATCCTCATAGCGCTTTTAAAAATTATCTTTCTATCCTAAATTAGCAAATAAATATTTGTAATTCCCCGGGATTTAAAACCTTGGTACATAATTTTCGGTTTCAAGATTTTTAAAAAAAACCGCCGATCAGGTTTGGGAAAGCCTCTCAAATGTTTTATAAAATATGCACATCAGGCTTATTTTTTTTCTTAAAATATAAAAAAATTGAAACAGCTATAACAAGTATAATAAGAATGTTACTCCATATAGTGATCAATCTTCCGGTTGTAAACGACGCTGGCTCAAATCTAAACTCAATTTCATGTTTGCCTGCAGGCAGGCTCATTCCACGTAAAATATAATTCACTTTTACGTAGGGCGATTTTTTTCCATCTACATAAGGGCTCCATCCATGATTATAATATACTTCACTAAACACTGCAAACTGTGGCATACTGCTGTTATAATCGTAAATGATCTTATCGTTTAAATTTTGTTTTAATTTGATTGATGCAGTTGAATCATATTGCGGTTGTGTTTTGATAATACTTTCAAATGATTTATCAATAACTGCAGTGTCCTTAAGATCTGTACTGTCTAATGCCAGCATTTCCTCATCAGCATTATTCACATATTTAATGCCCTTTACCAGCCAGGCGTTACCAAATGCTTCAGGATTCAGTTGTGCGACAGGTTTGCCAGTTGACGGATTTGAAACGATAAAATATTTTGTATTTAGCATATTGAACACTCTCATGTTTCCTTTGCTAAGCTGGTGCTCAATCATATCCTGGTATAAGCCGAGCTTGGCAGGATGATAGCCACCTACAGAGTTGTGGTGAAAAGAAGTACTTGCATCATTGAATACATCAACAGAAGAATTGAATACCCTAAAGTTTGCATGGTCCGGATCTTTCATAATTTGCTGATCTGCTTCCGTAGCGTTGAAGGCAGATTCAAAGTCACTATCTTCAACAAAATTATCTTCATTCAAATATCTTAGATCAACACTAAGCAGATCAAAGGTTGAAAGAACTATCAATCCCCCTATTAATATCTTTGGGTTTATTTTCTTCTTTAAAAATAACCCGGTCAACACTATTGCGAAAGCTATCAATAAGATCGTTCTTAAAAGGTCACCGCCCATCAGGTCTTTCCTGTCGGTATGCAAAGCCGCAACTAAATCTCTGCTGAATTGATCGGCCTGTTGCTGTAATTCTTGTGGTGGTTCTTTTCCCGCAGGTATTTGCTGCAGCATGCTTTGCCTGAACTGTTCCTTCAGATTCTTATCTTTTGATGCGCTAAAACCTGATGTAAAATAAAATGCACAAAGTAAAAGCATAATAACCCCGGTAATTATTACTGACAACTTTAGCTTCTTCCAGGCGGCAGTAACATCAATTTCGCTTACTAGTTTATTAAGCGTTAATACAGCAAGAAAAGGAAAACAGAATTGTGGGATAACAAGTGCCATTGATGGCGCCCTGAATTTATTATAGAACGGAAGATGATCGAATAAAAAATAATTAAATGCCTGGAAGTTACTTCCCCATGCCAGTAAAATTCCAAAAATACTTGCGGCTAATAACCACCATTTATGCCAGCCTTTTAAATATACAAGGCCAAAAATAAAAAGAAAGCATATCACACATCCCAGGTACACGGGGCCTGATGTAAAGGGTTGTTCGCCCCAATAAGAGTTTTGATTTGCCATCTGAAGTGCGTTATCTTCGGGTACGCCGGCTTCACTTAATTTTTCTGCAAACTTTGAGGACGACTTATATTCCCGTCCCCCATTGCTGCCTCCATAAATCCCCGGAATCATCAATGTAAAAGTTTCAGGAATGGCAACACTATAAGTGAAGGCATAATCCTTATCCAGGCCCCCTTCAGTTCTAACGTTTTTATCTTTCCCGATGGTTAATTCAGATCTTCCACCCCGCATTGACTCTTTAGCATATTCATAAGTTGGAAGGTTAGCCACAGCATTGGATGCCAAGCCTAATAATCCTGCAGCAAGGCCCAGCAACGAAGCTTTGGCAGCGGAAATAATATCTTTTTTTCCATACGCGTCAACCAGGAAAGCTATGGTAAAAAAAGCTGCAATTATTAAAGTATAATAAACAATTTGCAGGTGGTTTTGAGCAATAAGTAGCGTTGAGAATAATGCAGTAACCGCAAAACCTGTCCAATATTTTTTTTGAAACAATAACAACAACCCTGCAAGAACAGCGGGCAGATAGGCAATACTCATCATTTTTGTATTATGCCCCACAGCAATAATGATAGGATCATAAGTGGAGTACGAATAAGCAAGCGCCCCAAGGATACTTATCCACGGATTTACACCGCCAACGATGCATAAAATATAGAAGCATAGGCAAGCGAGAAAAAAAAAGTTAACAGGTATTGGAAACCCTAACGTTAAAACCGGCACAACATAACCAACCTGTATGGGAGTTCGGGTATCAAAAGCAATCTGGTAAGCCGGCATACCACTAAACATACTGTTGGTCCACAAAGGATAAAAGCCATATTTATCATGAAACTCAACTGACTGCTGGCTCATTCCACGCCAGCCTTGGGTATCTTGCTGCTGCACCACTTTGCCCTGCAGTGCAGGCTTGCAGTAAATTATTGCCACCATTGCAAATATGGCCACGGCAATTACATGAGGCAGGATTTTAAAAGTTATTCTATTCATTAATGAAGTTCCTTTAGATTGACAAAGTAAAAGTTTTTTTTAATCAGTCA
>JBDSFG010000347.1:0-13809 GCA_039919615.1 Ginsengibacter sp.
TCCGTTTATTGGTACTTCCAGCACAAACACACTTAATAACAAAATGCTGATGATATTAATAATTGATAATAATAAATAAGGAAGTGCCTTTGCCACGATAATTTTGAATGGAGCTATAGGTGATACCAGCAACACTTCCATAGTGCCCATTTCTTTTTCACGAACAATAGTAATTGCGGTCATCATAGTGCAAACCAGCATTAACACCATTGCCATTACCCCCGGCACAAAACTGTATGCACCTTTTAACTGGGGATTGTATAACATTCTTATCGTAGTATGGATAGTATAGGGGAGTTTTCTGGCCTGCATCAGCCGCATTTGGTAATCTTTAATAATGGTGGTAGCATAACCACTGAGCGTTGTAGCGGTGTTCGGGTCAGAGGCATCGGCAATAAGTTGCACCTGTGCTGTATTAAAATGTTGCAGGTTATCATTGAAAGATGTAGGAAAAACCACGACTATTTTTACCAGTCCTTTACGAAACAGGCTTTCAATTTGTTTATAACTATATACGGGTTGCTGGTAATCGAAATAATGGCTTGCATCCAATTCATTGATTATGGCCTGGGTTGATACATCTTTTGACTGATCAAGCACAGCAAACTTTGCCTTCTTTACTTCGGTGGTAAGTGCAAACCCAAAAATTATTATTTGCACAATGGGCATACCAAGTAATATCAGCAGCGTTCGCTTATCGCGGAAGATGTGGAAGAATTCTTTTTTTACAAAGGAGCGAAATTGTTTCATAAATTATTTTGTACTCGTCATTTACAATGCTCTTTTTTATTGCCACGACCTCAGGTCGTGGATAGTTATAAGAGTAATGGGCTTTAGCCAAAGAAACATCCAATCAGAGACACCTTTCAAACACATACACTCGCCGGTACGGTTTGGCTAAAGCCCGGCTTATATTTTATTTTCCACCTGAAGGTCGTGGCAATTAATCATCTTACCTCTATCTAAAATTGCCAGTCATCTGGTTAGCCCGGGTTTCTCGCCAATTTCAAAAACACTTCATCCATTGTAGATGCTCCATAAGTTTTCTTTAAAGCTGAGGGCGTATCGAGCGCCTCAATTTTTCCATTTACCATTATTGATACACGGTTACAATACTCCGCTTCATCCATATAGTGGGTGGTTACAAAAATGGTTATACCCGTCGCTGCTGCTTCATAAATCAGGTTCCAGAATTCTCTTCGTGTTACCGGATCTACGCCACCTGTAGGTTCATCCAAAAAAACAATCTGTGGCTCATGAAATATAGCGACCGAAAAAGAAAGCTTTTGCTTCCAGCCCAACGGCAAAGAGCCAACCAGTTTATTTCCTTCTTTTTCAAGGTGCAACCGGGCCAACAAAAAATTCGTTTTCTCTTTTATGAATGAGTCACTCTTTCCATAAATACCTGCATAGAACCGGATGTTTTCTTTTATTGTCAGGTCTTCGTATAAAGAAAATTTTTGACTCATATAACCTATGCTCCCTTTAATACGTTCTGTCTGTTTATAAATATCAAAGCCCGCTATTTTTGCAACGCCTGATGTAGGCAGTGAAAGGCCACACAACATTCGCATAGCCGTAGTTTTTCCGGCACCATTCGCACCTAGAAAGCCAAACACTTCTCCTTTTTCTACTTCAAAAGAAATAGCATCCACGGCAGTAAAATCACCAAATCGCTTGGTTAACTTTTGTGTTGAAATAATTTTTTCTGTTATCATCATGTTTTCATGAGGCGCAAAAAACAATCTTCAATATTTGGTGTTGCTTCATACATCTCCACTTTTGAATGACCTTTGTTTTGAAGAAAACTTTTTAATTCCTCTTCATTAACTCTATTTCGTATTACAACATGGTGGTACTCTCCAAAAGCATAGCTGTCTTCTGCTTCCTTCCATTCATGCAAGTCGTGCAGCAGGGAGAACATTTTTTCAGCTTTAATTGCTAGAATGGTTTGTGGGAACGCTCCTGTAATTGCTTTTGGTGTTCCAATTGATAAGGTTTCGCCATTTTGCATGAGCGCCACACGATCGCACAAAGCCGCTTCATCCATATAAGGAGTAGATACTAAAATGGTTATACCCTGTTCTTTTAAACGCTGCAGCATTTCCCAAAACTCTTTTCTTGATACTGCATCAACACCTGTCGTGGGTTCATCAAGAAACAGCACTACGGGGCGATGAATTAATGCACAACTAAGTGCCAGCTTCTGTTTCATGCCACCAGATAATTTTCCCGCCCTTCTCTTTTTAAACGGTTCTATTTGTACATAAATGTCTTTTATCAAATCATAATTTTCCCTAACTGTTGTGTTAAAGATGGTAGCAAAAAATTCGAGGTTTTCTTCAACGCTTAAATCCTGGTATAATGAAAAGCGGCCAGGCATATAACCTACTTTTTTGCGTATCGCCTTATAGTCTTTTACTATATCAGAACCATCAACCAGGCCGCTTCCGCCATCAGGCAACAGCAAAGTGGTGAACATGCGAAACAATGAAGTCTTTCCTGCGCCATCGGGGCCAATAAGTCCAAACAACTCCCCTTTATTTATATCAAATGAAATGCCCTTGACAGCCTCAACAGTTTCATTCTTGCCCGTTTTATAATACTTAATTAAATTATTTGCAGTAACTGTTCCCATGCTTACATTGTTGCGTTGACAATTATCAATTATCACTTCCTTCCTGTTGCAGCTTTACTTCCCCATACATTCCAATTTTAAGAAAGCCATCATTCTTTACTTTTATTTTTACAGCATACACCAGGTTAACTCTTTCTTCTTTAGTTTGAATTGTCTTGGGCGTAAATTCAGCTTTATCTGAGATCCATGATATTACCCCCGGATATGTTTTGTATTTATCAGCGCCGTCATCTATCAGCACCGTTACCTGCTGATTTAATTTTACCTGTGATAATTGAACGCCTGTTATGTAAGCTCTCAGGGTAAGAACAGACAGATCCGCAATTTTATACAACGCTTTGCCTTGTGAAGTTACTTCACCATTTTCTGCATAGGTAGTAATAACAATACCATTAAGTGGGTTAGTGATTTTTGATTTAGATAATTGTTGTTGTAGTTGTTCAGCTCTTTTTTGCAACGGCTTTGCCTCACTTAAAATGCTTCGGTTTTGGGTGGCAACATTTGACCGCTGTACCGAAATCTGTTGTTGTGTAACGAGTATTTGTTTTCCGGCTACATCAACCTGGTTCGTAATATCATCTAATTGTTTACCGGTAGCGGCGTCTGCTTTTACTAATCTTTCTATTCTTCCCTTTTCATGCACCATGTTATTTAATTGAGCCTGCTGCACTTTTAGCTGATCCTTTAAAAGCGCTACCTGCGGATTTACATTTGAGGTTTTTTCTGAGAGCGACTGAATGTTTGCTTCAACCTGCTCCTTTTGCAAAACGATGTTTTCTGCATCAACAGTGCCCACCACCTGGTTTTGTTTAAGGCTATCGCCTTCATGAACATTAAAAGAAAGCAACTGGCCATTAATTTCAGAAGATACAATCACTTCATCTGCTTCAAAGCTCCCTGTTGCATCAAATTTTTCCTTTTTGGGATGGCAGGCATCTAAACTGAAAACGACCGCGAAAAGTAGAAGAAAATAATTTCTCATAAAAGATGATTTATAATTTGCCGGAAATAATCTGGTAATTGATTTGAGCCTGCAACAGTTGCAGGCTGTGTGTGGCCATTGCCTGCCTTGCCTGGTCTTCGGCATTTATTTCTCTCAGATAATCATTGGCACTTATAACAGCATTTTCCAATTGCGCTTTGGCAGCCTCACTTATTTTATTGCGTATTTCAATGATAGCTTTATCAGATGAAACCAGGTCAGCATAGCGGCTTATTTCTGCACCTTGCTGCTCTAAATTTGATAAGGTGTTTAGCACAAAAGTTTCTTTTTGTATGCTTACTCTTTGCCTGCTTATATTTATCAGTTGTTTATCGCGTTTAGCATTGTACAAGCCTCCTATTGCCCAATTAAGGCGAAGCCCTGCAATGTAAAAAGGATCAAATTTATTGGATAACATATTTAAGCCGGGCTTACCATAGCCACCTTGTATAAATGCGCTTGCTTTAGGAAGATTTTTGGCATCGGTTAACTTTTCTCTGCCAGCTATAAGGCGGGATTGATCTTCATAAAACTTTACTTCCCGACGATTTAAGGTTGTATCAATAGCTGATTGAAACAGCGGAATCTGCAATTCCGTATTTTCTGTAACAGGCTGATTTATTAATAGAGACAGGGCATCAGTGAGGCCTTTGCGTGTGTGGCTTATTTCAATCACCCGCTGCGCTGTTTGTAAATATTGTGCCTGCAGAATTTGCAGGTTTGAGCGGAGCACTGTTCCATTTTCTACCTGGGGTTTTACTTTATTTATACCCAGTTGTATGTCTTTTAGCAACAGCTCTGCTTGCTTTAATAATTTATCCTGGTAAAGAATATTAAAATAGAGCTGATTAACACGGTTCTTTAAAGCATACAGCTCTACTTCAACATTACTTCCCTCTGCTGCACTGTTTAACAGCTCCATTTTTTTTTGCTCCCTGGTAACGCCGCCATCAAAAATTAACTGATTTACATCAGCAGTGGCCCTGTATTGATCTTTGGTTTGAGATGGAACTTTAATGCCGGGCAGGGAAATATTCACCCTGGTTACATCAGATTGGTAGCTAACCTGGCCATTAAAATTTACTTGCGGAAGAAATGCGGTATTTAAATTCTCAATATTAAGTTGCTCTGTTTGCCTGATCAGATCTTTCTGACGTGTAACCGGATAATTTTTACGGGAAAGCTGGTAAGCTTCATCAAGCGTTAGCTGCGTTTTTTGTGCCGACACTTTGCCGAAACTCAGTATAATAACTAATACTAAAATTTTACAAATTGGCTTACTTAACAAAATAACTAAGTGTGACATAAAATCATTTTTTTATTGAAGCAATGATCATTTTAGGAATTTCAATTTTCCTTTCTTCCATTAATGCATTGAATTGTATTTTGTCTTTGCCTGTCATTAGCTCGATGACTGGCCTTGCAACAAAAGGGAAAATGCACAGTCCCATTATATTTAAAAACAATTGGACCGGGTTGATTGATTTTATCTTTCCCTCTTTAATTTCTTTTTTTAATTGCTTTAGAAAAGTGTCTACAGGAGGTTTTTTATCACCAAACATTTTTTTTAAAAACGCCTCCGGCTGCCGGTTGATCTCATTCAAAATAAAAATCGGTACGTACGGTGTTTGAATTACCTGGCTTATATATTCCTGGCAAAAGATCTCAATCTTTTCAAATATAGTTTTATCAGATTCCAGCATGTTTATTACCCTTGGCAAAAAAGCTCCGGCTATCCCGGTAAAAATATGTTCAAACAATTTATCCTTGCTTCTGAAATAATAGTGAAGTAACGACTTATTGATGCCTGCTTCATCGGCAATATCCTGCATCCTGGCGCCTGCCAAACCTTTGGCTAAAAAAATCTTTTTCGCGGCTGCGATAATCTTCTCTTCAGCATTATGTGCTTTTGCCATATTAACCAAACGATTTAACCATTTGGTTAACAAAGATAGAAATTTTTAGAAACTATAGCGCATAAATAGCGGCAGCATACTATTTTTCTTTTTTAGCCGTTTAATAATGGAAAACATACTATGGAAGGTTAAGCTCAATTACGCTATAACTGTCACGTAAAGTTGATTTTTTGTTGTAAGATCTGTAAAGCTCACGTTGATTAACCGTTCATTAATTTATTCTTACATACATATCCGTATATGAAAAGATTATATCTTATTACATATTTTTCCTTTCAGATGATATGGAATGTTTACCCTAAAGAACGCTAAAAGCCATGTCCATAGCTATTTATCAGCCGAGAAACTTTTTATCCACTTTACTTAAAGCAATCACGTTTAAAAAAGCGGTTGTTGATGATACAGCGTTAACTGATAAGATAAATATATTCCTTACGGTAAACCAGCACACCATTCAGGAGCATTTTAACCCCAATGATCCGGCGCCAATTTACAAACGACAACTCAGTCACCAGTTTGAGCAATATATTATGAATTCAATAGAATCGTCCAAAAGATATTCTGCTTTTTATTATAAGGTTACGTGTAAAACGGAAAGCGATAAAAACTATACTGACCCGTTTATTTATGCTATCAAAAGACACTTTGCTACAAAAAAAGCCCTTAAGGTTGCTGTTTTTGAAAAATTTAGACGCCGCAGCTATAAAGTACTTTTTGCAAGTCTTGGCATAGTAATGATATGCCATGGGGTGGTGCCAATCATTTTGCATGATGAAGGGGGAATTCATTCTGCTCTTATGAATGGAATAGATATTTTTAGCTGGGTAATTTTATGGCAGCCAATTGATAAATTAATTTTTTGCTGGAACCCGCATTTAAAAGAAATCTCTATCATTAATAAGCTGGCAACGGCTGAAGTAATAATGACCAAAGATGCGTAACACCATTTTCATAATACTTTTTTCAATGTTATATAATGTAACAATTTCACAAACACATGGTGGCGTTGAGCAATACTATTATCCAGGAAATAAAAGAATTTCTGCTATCGTTCCCAGGGTATATTTTCAGAATAAAAAGAACTGGTATGGCGAGGTAAGATATAATTATGATGACCTGGAAACTATTTCATTTAATGCCGGTAAAACATTTTCAAACGACGATATAATTTCTTATACGGTTACGCCAATTGCAGGGATAATGGCCGGAAAATCAACTGGCGCTTTACTTGGTTTAAATGGAGAACTGGATTATAAAAAGTTATTTTTTACTGCGGAATCCCAGTACGCCTTTTCGGCAAAAAGCAGGACCGGTAACTTCTTTTATAATTGGTCAGAGCTAGGATACCAGGTAACAGGCAATATATATACGGGCCTTGCGTTGCAGGTAACACGGCTTTATAAAACAACGAGCAGCATAGAGCCTGGTTTTATGACAGGAGCTTCCTTTAATAACTGGACATTCCCGATGTATATATTTAATCCTATGAATAATAGCAGGTATTTTGTATTGGGAATAAATATAGAATGGAACAAAATTAACAACTAATAATGCCAGGTAGCTGATACATATTTTACCTGCAAAACTTTTTTTTTGAAACGCTAATTAATTTTTATGATCACGCTTTTAACAGGAGCATTTTTGCTCATACTGTCCTTATCAAACTTATTGGTTTTCTCAGGTGTTTTTGTATTGATCCTTTTTATTGCTTTCAGGTTTTTTCGTGCCGGCATTAATGAAGTAAAAAACAAGAACACTGAACTTGAACACCAGGTTGATGAGCTCAGGCTTCAATTGGAATCTTCAATGGAGAAAGAATCGCTGGCAAGAAAAAGTGCGGAAAAGATTGACATTGCCAAGGGCAAGCTGTTGTCTTCAATGAGCCACGAAATAAGAACCCCTATGAATGGTGTTATTGGCATGGCTACGCTTTTAGCGGAAACAACTTTAAATGAAGAACAAAGAGAATATACTGAAACAATTCTAGGTTGTGGCAAAGGCCTGTTAACTAAAGTAAATGATATTTTGATTAGTGATATGCTGGACTATTCTAAAATTGATTCAAACAATGGTGAAACGAATAACAAAAAATTTGATTTGCGCAACTGTGTTGAAGAAGTGTTAGATATGTTTGGCGGTAAAGTAGCTGAAACAGGCATTGACCTTATTTACCAACTTGATAGTAATATTCCCCAACAGATTGTTGGCGACTCAAAGCGGCTTAGGCAGGTATTAATTAACCTGGTAGAAAACGCTTTCAAGTTTACAAAACAAGGAGAAATATTTGTGGGGGTACAGTTATTAAATACAGAAAATGATCAGGTGAAACTTGCTTTTGAAGTAACCGATTCCGGAATAGGAATAGATGCAGAAACATCAGACAAAATTTTTACAGCCTTTTTACCTGCGGATTATTCAACAAAAAATAAGCAGGTTGGTGCCGGTTTTGGACTTGTTATTTGCAAAAAGCTTATTGAATTAATGGGCGGAGAAATAAGAGCAGAAAAGCGTGCCCGAAATGGCACCAGCTTTAAATTTACAATTGTGGCCGATGAATGTGATGAACCGCAAAATTATGGCAAACAAAATATGATAGGATTTGGAGGTGAGAATATTCTTATTGTAGATGATAACCTAACCTCACGCAACGTACTTAAATCTCAGCTTGAACAGTGGAAATTAATGCCTGTGCTGGCGGATACTGGCAAACAGGCTTTGGAAAGTTTAACACAGATTTCGTTTGACCTGGTGATCGTTGATTTGAATATGCCTGAAATGGACGGTATTCAACTTGCCCGTAAAATAAAAGAAAGATATCCTAAAATACCTATTATTTTATTGAACCCATTAAATGATGAGCGACATAAAAAGGATGCTGAAATTTTTGGAGCCATTATAAATAAGCCTGTCAGGCAACATACATTGTTTGATAATATCCTGAGCCAGTTAAGGCATAAAAATAAAGCAACAGCGCACGAAAATGTAACGCACAAGATGACAGCTGAATTTTCACAGTTGTATCCTTTGCGGATTCTTATAGCTGAGGATAATCCTATTAACCAGAAGTGGATAACCAAAATACTTACAAGGTTAGGTTACAAGTATAAAATGGGCAACAATGGTAAAGAGGTACTGGAAATTGTAAGCCATGAGCATTATGATCTGATCCTTATGGATGTGCAGATGCCGGAAATGGATGGGCTTGAGGCAACCAAAATGATCCGCGTGTGCCTGGAAATTCAACCTGTTATTATTGCTATGACGGCAAATGTAATGCAGGGTGACAGGGAAGATTGTATGCAGGCCGGTATGGATGATTACATAAGCAAACCTGTTGAATTGGTACAGCTTGTAAATATGCTTGAAAAATGGTCGTTAGTAATTAAAGAAAAGGGCGAGTTGTCTTTTGTAGAAAAAAATATTTGACCAATTAAATAATAAATTTAGCTGCTGTTGGAGAGGCTGATACTTTACAGCCTGTTCAGGTAAGATAAAATAAACCCGGTACTCGACTCTTTTTCTTCAAACATACCCATATGGCCCGCCTCCGGCAAAATATTAACATACACTGTAGCAGGAAGATGACATTGTTGAAGAGATTTTTCTAAAGGGATGGCAGAGTCTTTTTCTCCAATAATAAAAAGAACAGGTAAAGGCGTTGTTTTCAAAACATTAACTCTCTCTGGCCTGTTTATCATGGCAGTGCTATATTGTATCAATGCTTCGCCGGTAAAATACTTTATTGAATCAATGAATTTTTCAACTTCATCATAACGCTCCTGTTTAAATTTATCTGCAAACAATCCGGGAACGCTTGTTTTTAAAAATGAAATGCTATCATGCTTTTGTATAAATTCTATTGATTTTAACCTGTCCTTTTTTTTCTCTTCAGCATCAGCAAAAGCGGTTGAGTGAAAAAAGCCGAATCCATTTAAAAGTTCAGGATGTTTATCTGCAATACTTAACGTAATATAGCCTCCCATGCTATGGCCAATTATTGTGCACGCATGCGCCGATTCTTTTTTTATAATCTGAATGATCACTTCTGCATAATCATCAATAGTGATTTGGTCATTATCATTTTTTAAAATTTCTGATTCTCCACTGCCCGGAAGATCGGGGATTATCAAGCAAAAATTAGTCTTCAGATTTTCAGCGATATAGTTCCACACATTTCCATCTTCTCCAAAGCCATGAATTAAAATAACAGGTTTGCCGGTGCCGTAAAGCCTGTACAAAATTGTGGAGTTTCTAAATGATACGCTCTGATTATTTTCCATTCAGCTTATAAAATTTTTTCTGTTATAAACAATCATTCCACTTCTAAATATCAATAACATAACAACAGGTATCATAGATATGTTCATATGTTGCGGTAAAAAAAACCATACTAATAATAAAATAGAACTTATAAAAGCCGTTAATTTAAAATAATTTTTCGCTGCTGATTTATTGCCATTAATATAAAATGCAGCAATTGCATGAGTTGGCCATGCCCACAACAAATTATAATTATCCCTGCACATTATGTGGTCAGTGCCAAACCACATGATGAGAATTAGAATTCCTAATAGTCCGGTGCTCAAAAATAGCAAGCTATCAAAATAGTAAATAAATTTTTCAACAGAAGCCTTTTTTGAAAAACTCAGCAACACAATTACAACAAGCAAAACACTAAAAATAAATTCAGGATGAGTAATATAATTTTTGCCAATGTTTTGTGGAGAGGTGGCATATAAATTTTGTGAAGAGAGAACCAGAGATGTGTTTCCAATTTTTGTATTGTCAAATGTTTTCATTAGATAATCTGGCAAGAACATCACCTGCCTGTTGGTCATTATAGCATCAGTCTTGCTGCCCAATAAAAGATCAATTCCAAGCTTGCTCCACTGCTTATCTCCATAATCAAGATATTCATAAATGAGTTGCCTGAACCTTGTTTTTTGTTTTAAAACGGGGCCATAAATTATGGTTGAGTCAGCAGTTTTCTCTATCAAATCCCGAAGCCTTGTTGTGCAATTATCGAATAAAAAATCATACTTATAAAACCTGTTGGGGCTTTCAAGGTTCTTCTGTAATAATCTTCTTATATTTTTCTTCTCAGATGATGTTAATTGCAGCGCCTGTTCAGTTATACCGCGATTGTTCTCTTTATAAAAATCCCTGAAAGAAGTAAAATCTTCTGTGGAAAGATAATACATGAGCTTACCTCTTATGAACTTGGTATAAAAACCAGGTTCACTAAAATCAAATGTTCCATAATTGAATACGATATCATCATGAGCAATACTATCGGTTACACGAAGTGCACTGTGTCCGAATGTTGAATAAAGATCTTCTCCGGGAGTGCAGGTTAATAAAGATATACGTATATGGCTGGTATCTGTTTGAGCAGAAATTAAAAATGAAAAAGTAAAAATAAAAAATGAAACAAGCAGCCAATGGCGCAACATATGAACTGATTAAAATTGTGTAATATTAATTCATCTTGTGCAGGGTTAAAAAAATATGATTATATATAGTTGTTTTTGGATAGAACGTGTTCTGTTCTATTCTGTTTTTTTATTTGTTTGTGTTATTGATAACTAATTAAATTATTCACATGTGTTTTAAAATGAAAAAGATGATTAGTTTTAACGACTAAGTTTATAAGATCAATAAAAAATGTAATGGAAAAAATTTATTTAAGCGATTCAGGCCCTAAAGTTTCACCGGCTATATATGGTTTCTATCGTTGGGAAACCGAAGTGGATAACACTGCAAAGGCAATGGAAAAAATAATCAATGTATGTCTCGAAGCAGGCATAAATACCTTTGATCATGCGGATGTTTACGGCTCTTACAAATGCGAAGAATTGTTTGGGAAAGTAATGGGTCAAAAGTCGTTTAAAAGAGAAGACATTGTTTTATTTACCAAATGTGGATTACGGGTTCCCGATGTAAGCCAGCCTGAAGTGAAAGTTAAACACTACGATACTTCAAAAGACCACATTTTAAAAAGTGTTGATTCCTCTTTGCAAAAATTAAAAACGGATTACATTGATATCTTTTTATTAAATCATCTTGACCACGTTTCAAATCTGGAAGAGACAGCATATACCTTACGGCAATTAAGAGAATCGGGCAAAATAAAAAATATTGGCGTTTCTAATTTTTCAGTTTTTCAACACCAGCTTTTAGCATCGTATTTAAACGTGCCCATTGTAACTAATCATATCGAACTTAATTTATTAAATACTTCTGCAATTGATAACGGGCAACTTGATTACATAAAGCAACGATATATGCGTCCTCTTGCATCGTCCCCGTTAGCAGCCGGCCGGATTGAAAATGGCAAAGATGACTTAGCCAATAATGTTCGGGAAAAGTTGAAAGAATTAAGTTTAAAATATAATGCAGATATTGAATCCATAGCAGTAGCATGGCTGATAAAACTTGGAGCATTGCCGTTAATAGGTACCACGAGTGAGCAAAGAATAAGGAATATTGTAAGTGCATTTGATATCAACCTCGATATACAGGATTGGTATAAATTATACAACGCATCTAAAGGTGTATTGTACCATAATTGATAATTTCAATTAAGACTGAACAGGAATTTCTTTGCCCTATTAAGTGACAATGAAGGTTCCCACAATTCCAATTAATCCCATAAATCCTGGTTCAGACGTCACCTGCTATAATTCGGCGCTTCCTTAGTTATTTCAATATCATGTGCATGGCTCTCACGCATGCCGGCATTGGTAATTTTTACAAAAGTTGCCTGTTGTAGCGCTTTAATATCTTTAGCTCCGCAGTAACCCATCCCGGCTCTAAGCCCACCGGTAAATTGGTGAACTACTTCACTCAAGAATCCTTTATATGCTATACGGCCTTCGATACCTTCTGGTACATATTTTTTTACTTCCTCCTCAGCTCCCTGGAAATACCTGTCGCTGCTTCCCTGGGCCATTGCGCCTAAAGAACCCATACCCCTGTATTGTTTAAATTTTCTGCCCTCGTAAATAATAGTTTCACCAGGGCTTTCTTCTGTACCTGCAAAAACACCACCCATCATTACACAACTTGCCCCTGCGGCAAGTGCTTTTACCATGTCACCTGTATAGCGAATACCGCCATCTGCTATAATGCCGACATTTTTATTTTTTAACGCAGAAGCAACTGCCAGCAAAGCGGTTATTTGTGGCACTCCGGCGCCTGCTACAATTCTTGTTGTACATATAGAACCGGGGCCAATGCCCACTTTCACGGCATCTGCACCGGCATCAGCTAAAGCTTTTGCACCTGAACCTGTGGCTACATTGCCGGCAATTATCTGCAGATTCTTAAAATTATTTCTAATTTTTTTTAGTGCTTCGATAACTAGTTTGGTATGCCCGTGTGCACTATCAAGACATACGATATCAACGCCTACCTGTTGTAAAGCTTCTACTCTTTCGTTAATGTCTTTTGTTATGCCAACTCCAGCACCGGTTAGCAATCTTCCAAAAGAATCTTTAGCAGCAAAAGGATGATTATGAACCTGCAAAATATCCCTGTAAGTAATAAGCCCTTTTAAAATTCCTGAACGGCTTACAACCGGCAATTTTTCAACTTTATGTTTCCTTAAAATCAATTGTGCTTTTTTAAGATCAGTGCCTTCAGGAGCTGTAATTAAATTTTCTTTTGTCATCACTTCGCTAACTTTTCTTTTATAATTTTCTTCAAAACGAAGATCACGATTGGTTAAAATTCCTACTAACTTTTGATTGGCATCAACTATCGGTATACCACCAATTTTATTTTCTTTCATCAGCCTCAAAGCATCCCCAATAGTAGCGTCTATTAAAAGTGTGATAGGGTCAAGTATCAAGCCGCTTTCACTTCTTTTTACTTTTCTTACCTGTGCAGCCTGCTGCTCAATACTCATGTTCTTATGGAGAATTCCAATGCCGCCTTCTCTTGCCAAAGCAATAGCCAGTGATGCGTCAGTAACAGTATCCATTGCTGCAGAGAGCATTGGAATATTTAGTTTGATCGATGGAGTGAGTTGAGTTTCAGTACTTACGTCTCTTGGCAATACATCACTGTACGCAGGCATAAGTAACACATCATCGAAAGTTAATCCTTCACCAAAAAATTTTTTTGAAATGGGAGTTGGGTTGTTGATTGTAGCCATTTGCAAAGATAGGGAAGAGGCCCTAAATCCCGAAAGAGACTTTTTCATCTTATTCATCTTTTCATTTTGCGGCTCTTACCTGGACCCTTTGCTTCTTCTTTGCGTTTTAAAAATC
>JBDSFG010000360.1:0-7141 GCA_039919615.1 Ginsengibacter sp.
ATCATTGTATTGCTCATTGCCATTGCACCGGCAGAAGTGCCGGCAACAACAAAATTTTCCTCATCATTGTATCTTTCCAAAGCGATTCGCAAAAGCTCCGTGCCACCAAATGTGGAGGATAGCCGCAACTGGTTTCCCCCGCTAAACATTACCGCATTACATGCTTTCATGCGTTCAATATACATATCATCCATAGCATCAGCACGGTTTCTTATTGGCATTATACCAATATTAGTGCAGCCTATTTTACCAAAGGCATTTAAATAATTCTCGCCAACTTCATAAGGGATCATGGATGCAGTGGTAATTACTTCCATGCGTATATTCGGGCCGCCTGCCTCTTCAATTATTCTGCGCAAAATACCTAATTCAAAAAAATTGAGGTTACTTCTTACCATTTCTTCTTTTTCCGGTTCCACGCCTTTATCTTCAGCGCCTCCTATGGCAAAAAGTTTCCCCAGGGGATGTTGCATGAATTTTATTTTCGTAACAACAGCAATGAATTATTGAGGATCCGGCTTTCATTTTCAATCTTCTTTTCCCCATTACTGTAAAAAAAAGTTATTAACAAAAGTAACGCAATTGAAGAAGACAGGATTGCAGTATGATGTGATTTTTTTTGCGTAACTAATTTTTGCTATCTTCCAATGTATGGGAAAACGGTTTACAGTTGTTCATAAAAGTTATCCCATTTATTTAAAATTGATTTATGAAGATCCTAGAAATTAAAATTTTAAGAGGCCCTAATTATTGGAGTATCAGAAGGCCTAAGCTTATTCAAATGAAAATTGACCTTGAAGAAATGGAAGAAAAACCTTCCAATGAAATACCAGGTTTTAAACACAGGCTTCAAAATTTATTACCCGGTTTATATGTACATCGTTGCAGTGAATTAGTGCCGGGAGGTTTTTTATCAAGAGTAGAACAAGGCACCTGGATGGGACACATTATTGAACATGTGGCGCTGGAATTACAAACCCTGGCAGGGATGGACATGGGGTTTGGGCGTACAAGAACAACGGGCAAAAAGGGAGAATATTTTGTAGTGTTTGATTATATGGAAGAACAAGCCGGTGCATATGCAGCAAAAGCAGCCTTTAAATTAGTAGAAGCATTAATTAAGGGTGAAGAATATACTCTGGACCAGGACATACAAACATTAAGAGAGATAAGGGAAGATACACGCCTTGGCCCATCAACCGGAAGCATTGTTGACGAAGCAGCTAAAAGAGGAATTCCTTATATCCGGTTAAATAAGCAAAGCCTTGTTCAGCTTGGTTATGGGATGTATCAAAAAAGGATCCGGGCTACTATTGCAAGTACCACTTCATCAATAGCAGTAGATATAGCCGGGGATAAAGAAGAAACCAAAAACCTTTTAAGTGCAGCAGAAATTCCCGTGCCCAAAGGCATCATTATTTACAGCGACAACAATGCAGAGGACGCTATGAATAAAGTAGGATTTCCATTTGTAATAAAACCTGTTAATGGCAATCACGGCAAGGGAGCAACAACCAATATCACTTCGAAAGAGCAGGCAGAAAAAGCCCTTGAAGGAGCAAGAAAATTTGGCCGCAATGTGATTTGTGAAAAATATATTACAGGCTTCGATTTCAGAGTTTTGGTGATCAATTATAAATTTATTTGTGCCGCATTACGCACCCCGGCATCTGTTACAGGCGACGGGGAACATAACATACAATGGCTGGTTGATGAAACCAATAAAGACAGCAGGAGAGGTTTTGGCCATGAGAAAGTGTTAACGCAGATTAAGATTGATGATTTCACACAAAAAATGTTGGATGATAAAGATTATAATTTGCAAACTGTTCCTGCAAAAAATGAATTGGTTCTTTTAAAACCTACAGCCAATCTTTCAACCGGCGGCACATCATCAGACGTTACAGATGACGTGCATCCTGTAAATATTTTTATGGCGGAAAGAATCGCAAAAATAATTGGTCTGGATATCTGCGGTATTGATATGATGGCTTCTGATCTGCGTACCCCTCTTTCTGAAAATGGCGGAGCAGTTCTGGAAGTAAATGCAGCGCCGGGCTTTAGAATGCATGTGGAACCTTCAGAAGGTTTACCCAGGAATGTTGCTGAGCCTTTAGTGGACATGCTTTATCCAAAAGGCTCTACTGGAAGAATTCCCATAATAGCCATTACAGGTACTAATGGTAAAACCACTACCAGCAGGCTTATTGCCCACATTTGTAAAACGGCAGGACATAAAGTGGGGCTCACTACTTCTGATGGTGTGTACATACAAAACCAATTAATGATGACGGGAGATTGCACCGGCCCAAGAAGTGCTGAATTTGTTTTAAAAGATCCGACAATTGATTTTGCCGTATTGGAATCTGCAAGGGGAGGAATTTTAAAAAGTGGCCTGGCTTTTTCAAATTGCGATATTGCCGTAATCACCAATGTTACTGAAGATCATATAGGGCTCGGCGGTATTGAAAATATTGAGCAGATGGCCAGGGTAAAAGCTGTATTGGCTGAAACAGTTTTTCCAAACGGATTCACTGTACTAAATGCGGATGATGATCTCGTGTACGCAATTAGAAAAAACCTCAATTGCAAAATTGCTTTGTTCAGTATGGATGAAAATAATAAAAGAATAAAACAACATTGCAATAAGGGGGGCATGGCTGCCGTATTTGAACACGGTTATGTTACACTTATGAAGGGAAGCTGGAAAATTAGAATTGAAAAAGTAGCTGATGTGCCTATTACTTTCGGGGGAAAGGCAATGCATAATATCCAGAATACTCTGGCCGCTATACTTGCCTGTTATTTATTCCGCAATATAAAAGCTGAAGACATAAGACTTGCATTGCATACTTTTATCCCTTCTCCATCTCAAACCCCGGGAAGGTTAAATCTTTTTCAATTTAAAAATTTTAAATTCCTTGTTGACTTTGCACATAACCCCGCCGGCCTTGAACTGCTCTGTGACTTTGTAAATAAATTTGAAGAATCGCCAAGGGTAGGAATTATCAGCGGAACCGGCGACAGAAGAGATAACGATATACGGGAAATTGGAAGGATCTCAGCAAAAAACTTTGATGAAATTATTATCAGGCAGGACAAGAATTTACGTGGCAGAACTGCTGATGAAATTATTAATCTTTTAGTGGAAGGAATTAATGAAGGCAAAATAAGAGATATTCCTGTTACGATTATGGCTAACGAACGTGATGCAATAATTCATGCTTATAAAAATGCAAAACCCGGCTCATTTATAACCATTATGTGCGACGTAATACCAGATGCGCTTGCCTTCATAAAAAGCTTAAAAGAAGAAGAAGGCAATTGAAAATTATACCAGAACGGGAATATCAACCAACAATTTTGAGTTTGTAAATTTATTGCATACCCTTACTTTTGCACACCAATTTGTCCCATAGTATAAAGGTAGTACGACAGATTTTGATTCTGTTTGTCGAGGTTCGAATCCTCGTGGGACAACTCTAATAAACCGTTGAAACGTAATACAGATAAGCGTTCAACGGTTTTTTTAATTTTAATAACTGACTATACCACTGACAGTTTATGCTTAAATGATTAACTGATTAAAGAAAAAGGAAAAAGAAATTTACTCGGTGAAGTTTTAAGGATCAGAATCTCTGTCAGCGGTAATAACCAATTAACAATTGGTATCCGCCCAATTGTATAAGTCTTCTAAAGTACATCCTATAATTCTGCATGAAGATTTTAAGTGCTGTGCAGGAATTTCCTTTTCATCACCCCATACTGGTATTGTTCTAAAAGCTCTTTTGGTCCATTGGTCATGGCTTCCCTTTGTTCTACAATAATTATAACCTTTGGATTGTAAAAATAGCTCCCAGCATTTGGTAGGTAATGGTCTGAAATTTCCCATTATTTGGCCTGCAGCGTTAATCTTTCAATTTTATTACCTACTGCATTTAAAGCCTCTAATTGTCCTTTAACGTTTTCAACTCCTATGGAGTAATCCTTATGTTTCAATGGATTTTGTTTCCATTTTAATTGAGCGAGCTCAGCATGTAATTTTTTGGGTTGTAAGGAGCCTAAATACTCAAAATATTCACCTAATGAAAATTGGAGCATTTCATTGGCTTTTTTTTCGTCCGCTCCATAACCTGATATTTCTAATGATGGTAAATAAGCCACTATTTGTCTGGTATCCTTATCTCTATACCTATAAACATTCAAGATACCTTTTAATTGAGCACTCCTTATTTTCTTTCCTGCTTTTACCTGTGTGATGTGAAGAGAATCTTCCTGTATAATAGGATCCTTTAAAACGCTAAATACATGAAACCCACCCATAGTTTTGTAGAAATTTATGCCAATATCATAAAAAGAAAATCAAATTTACAACAATACCAACTTGAAAATAAATTAAGGTTGGGTTAAACTTTAAGACTGAAAGATAGCAATTGATTGTCAACTACTTTGTAGTAAAGTCTCTACAATACAAATTACCGGGTTAATAGAAATCGCTCCATTTAAAAATTTGAAAATTACAGGCCGATAATAAGTCATGGTTTTTTTGTTTACTATCCGGAGGATTTAAAGCAGGGAAGATTATAACTTCTTCCATTTCATCTACTCCCAGGCTTTGAAAATATTTATCAGTCATGTCCAAGCTGTAGTGTCCCATACACTTACTTACATAGCGCATAGGCTTTCTATCCATCATTAGCATTTTTACAGCACCGGTATTTTTCCAACTATAAAATGTGAATCCTTTTGAATACTTCAGCTTACGCATAAATTTTTCATGCCGTTTACTCAAAGTGTCTCTTGCAATTATACTTTCCCCGGGTACACCTGTAGTGCCAAAAACATAAAAGTGATCGGGATGCTTTATTAATGTTTCAAGATCATTCAACAATTCGCCTGGAATAGTTACAAATCTTATTTTTGAAGTCTTAGCAATGCTACTTTCAACACGAATCTTTTTTGTTTCAAAACTGATATCTGAAATTTTTAGTTGTCTTAGTTCATTCGGCCTGGTAAAGCAATGAAACATTATTTTACAGGCAAGCCATAATTGAGGATCCTCAATAGTTATTATTGTTGAAAGCTTTTGAACTTGCGAAGGTCTAAACCACTCTTTAGTTTTACGGGATTCCTTTCACTTTCTTACCTCGGTGAAAGGATTATCAAGGTACCTGTTTGGAAAAATTTTTTTTAAATCTCCAAACAACGATTTTAAATTATTCCGGTATATGTTGCGTGTGGTATTACTTTTCTTTTTTTCAGAAATATTATTTAAAAATTTATTTGCTGATAGGACATCCATTTTAGGGCAACCATTTTCTCTAAACCACCAGGCAAAAGCGTTAAAATGATTCGTGTAAGCTTTGAGGCTTGCCGGCTTTCATCCTGGTTTCCGTAGATCAAATACTTTGCTTAAATCATTTATAAGTTGGTTGCCTGCAGTTTTAGAAATTATTTTTAGACTTATCACATCTGTAGGCTTAATACTTTTCATAATTCTTTTTGCCTCTTCTTCCTTTTGCGCCAAGGTCGAGAGGTGATTGAGCTGGCCATAGATTTTTCTTCTACGGCCACTTTTATGAGTGTATTCAATATACCAGGTTCTGTTTAAATCTTTATTCTTAGGGTAACATTCTGGCAGTCGCTTACTTTTAGAATGATCATGGAAGTGGCTATCATTTGAAACTGTATTATTTAAGATATCATCAATCAGCCGCTTTTCTTGAACTTCCCCTTCCTGTAAAGTTGTGAAGTGATTAAGCTTGCCATACTTTTTTTTTCGCAGGCCATCATCGGCTGTAAATTCTACGTACCAAGTCTTATGCAGGTTTCTATCTGATGGATATAGCTTAGGCAAAAGTTCTTTTGATGTCATTATTAGTTTTTTAAAAGTTAACCAAGGTGAAACGACTAATTTTTATTTTCGCTTTTAATATGATGGGAAAATCTTTTAAACCTTTAGTGGGTATGTATTTTAGGATAACGGGTAATATGCAATTTGCGTGAAATCATGTAAGCAATTGAGGTGAAATGATACCACCATTCACTATTAAATAAAGGCTAATTTCGGTAATAATGGATCTGGTTCCGGTTCATCTTCTTCCTCATCTCCCTGGTCATCTTCCTGATCAGGATAGATGTTTTCAATTTCATAGAAAATTTTCTTTATTTCTTCAATTAAACACTCAATTTTTGCGTTTATGAGTTGATCTTTTAGTTCTTCCAGTTCATATCCCTTTTCAATTTCCTCGTGGATTAAAACATTTCTTACAGCCCTTATTAATTTATCTGCAGTGTCTGGTTTAACTTTTCCAAAAAAATAACGATTATCTATTTGCTATTTGTCCAATTAAATTATTAAAAGTTGGCGACTCTTTATATTTAGGAAGTACAATTTCCGGAACTGGCACACACAATTTTACTGCCAATCGGTACCAATATTTAAACGGAAAATTTTCCATAGGAGGCTCGTTAAATGATCCTGCAACAAAACCAGTATTCAGGTTTTATGATAATGGAGATTTTACAGCAAAGGCACAAAATAATCTTATTGGGAATTATGCCAATGGAAACGGTATCACGTATACTGCCAAACATGGTATATTAGAAGTGGACACTTCAAACAATTTTGATACTACAATGCAACCACATGTTGCGGAAATGTTTTTAAGTCTGCTATTATTATTTACAGCGACACTCCTAGCTTTTTAAAGGACATGTTCACGGTTCCATAGTTGGGGGACACGGACATTTTGTGGATTCCACAGGAATGATTGCCTGGTCAAGTGTTTTTGGTGAAGGGCATTCTATCAAGCGATTTGTGAATAAAAGTTTGGTTTTTGGGACATGGAACCAAATAAATTCGAGCGCCCTGCCGCAAAAATATTGAACTGCTCCGTCGTACGAAAGTCTGTGCTCCGTTATCACTTCGCTTGCCTCCGGTTTTCACAAAAAAATCTCCACACGGAAACATCTAAGGTCACTTCGTGCAATCTATTGCGGTAGTATATTTTTGCAAAAAACTTTCTCCCTCCTCCACAGTTCTAATGCCTGGTCGCTAAGGGTTATGAATGAGGTTCCCCAAAATTCAGTTTGCCATAAAGAGGTTTCGGTGCAATGACGAAATGGTTCAATTAATGCT
>JBDSFG010000010.1:0-34165 GCA_039919615.1 Ginsengibacter sp.
AACTGTAAAAATAAATGTTATTCCTCATGATTTCGGTCGGTGTGGACACCGACCGAGGCTGGGCATCCTGGGCCGTGGTTTGTGTCCCCACAAACCATTTGGTGCCGCGACAATTTGGAATGCACCCTTTTATTTACAGGAAAGCTAACTGTAAAAATAAATGTTATTCTACTTGCAATATGAGCAGAGGCTAAAGAATATTATTTATTAGAGTTAAAATAAAAGGAGTTCGCTTTTATTCTTTGTAAAATTGTTGAGGGGTTCATGTATCGTTCAATATTTTGAGGTTTATGAATATAATCCGGGCCACGCCAGTTTATAGTATTCATTTTTTTTCTTACGTTATTGCTCCATTCTAACAACTGGTATCCGAGGCCATGGGCTATACAGATGCTGTCTGTTTTAAATTCAAACTTGTCTAAATATTTTGGCGAAAGATTCCTGATGCCATGTATCAATGTTCGCACAAAACTATATCCTGAAAAATCTGCCACATGCGCTAACTCATGGCCAGCCGCTCCTGTTTGTGCATTAAAGGATACGTTTTTGAAAAGGAGGGGATTAAGCGCAGACTCAGTACTGTCACTTATTGTAATTACATAATCTCTTATTTCTCTTCTCTTAAAAAGGCCAGTCCAGGTGGATCTTGTTTGCAAAGGTGTATGCCTTCTTCTTACACGAAAACGGATAGGCGTATTTTTCAATTCAGGATAGTACGAAAGTGCGATCAATATAGGCTTTTCAAAAGCTGCAGGTATTTTTTTATGGTTCCCAAATTCTTTTTTCAAATTTGAATAATATTGTTCAGTAAGGCTATCCCGGTTAAAATGTTTTTGCGGAACCTGGCTGCAGAGCGAAGCTGAAAAACACATACATACCCAAAAGAAAAAGAGGCAGAGATATTTATATTTCATTTTAACAGATAGATGAACTTAAAATTATTCAGCGTTTTTTATAAAAAGCAAAAGGGGCAAACGAATAAACATTCATTGCCCCTCTGTGTGCGGAAGAGGAGATTCGAACTCCCATGCCCTTTCAGGCGCTACCACCTCAAAGTAGTGCGTCTACCAATTTCGCCACCTCCGCATTTATTCAATTGTTTTACTTTTCACGGGTGCTTTATCAAGGGCTTGCGAAATTAATTCTTTTGGTGATTATAATAATTCCCAGTCATCTGTAGTTTAAAAAATAAAAATATTCACGTGCCGCCTCTTTTGTGAAGACGTGATTTTAATAAAATTCTAAAAGTAGTTCCTTTAGCAGGCTCAGATGATTTTATAAAAAGTTCTCCCTGGTGATATTGTTCAATGATCCTTTTTGAAAGTGAAAGACCTAAACCCCAGCCCCGTTTTTTTGTAGTAAAGCCAGGTTTAAAAACTTTGGAAAGATTACTTTTAGCAATTCCTTTCCCGGTATCTGATATATCAATGATAACGAGGGAAGCCTCATCTTTTATTTTTATGTTTATTGCGCCCGATCCTTCTGTGGCATCAAGGGCATTCTTTAATAAATTTTCAATTACCCAGTCAAAAAGAGGTCCTGATATCATTGCCATCACCGGCGATTCACCTGCTGTTGTGATCTTAAAAGACACTTTATCTGTAGAACGCCTTTTAATATAGCGGACCATATTTTCAACCTGCACTACAACATTTTTTTCTTCAAGCTTTGGCGTGCTGCCTATTTTTCCAAACCTGTCGCTGATGAGGTTGAGCCTGTCAACATCTTTTTCCATTTCATCTACAATATTTACGTCTGTTTTATTTTCTTTCAGCATCTCAACCCATCCCTGTAATGAAGAAATTGGTGTACCGAGTTGATGTGCCGTTTCTTTCGCCATGCCTGCCCATACCTGGTTTTGGGTAGATTTATTTCGGGTTGTAACAGCAAATAATGTTACGAAAATAAACAGCGCAACTATAAATAATTGAACAAGGGGATAATACCTGACCTGTTTTAATAAGAGGGAATCTCCATAATAATATTTGTTATAAATAAGCGGGTCTTTATTTATTTCCACCAATATTGGCTCATGCGCTTTTTTAAATTCTGCTAAATTTCTTTTTAAATAATTGGTGTCAGATTTAAGTAAGATAGTGTCAAGGTTTAATCCCTGCCCAGAGGTTTTGTCATTTTCATCTGTTTCAATAATGGGGATGTCCGTATTTTCATTGGTAATGATATTGGTAAGATCCAGTGCAGAAGGTTCGGTGGTTGTGGCTCTTGTTTTTAATGATTGAACCCATACGTTCACTTTTTTTCTTTCCTCAACAGCAATTTTTTTTGCCAGTAAATTGGAATAGAATATAGTTCCTGTTACAATAGCTACTGCCAAAAGAGCAAGGCCTGTTCTCCAGTTAAATAATTGCCTTATCATTAATAATGATTAAGGGTCAAATCTAAATCTAAAAACCAACATCCTGTATTCCGGTTTTTGTTCGATTTGTTTTGCGAATTAAGGCATTCTTTATAAAATATGCCGAATGTATTTATTTATTTTTTCCAGCTATTATTGCTTTCATCGGCGTCCATAAAAATACCTCCGTCTATTTGCAACTGGCTCACTTCTTTACTGGATACCAAATTTATTACGGCCTGCTTTTGATTATTACTCCATATAGCCGGTGTTTTATGCATGCTCTCCACAGTACCATCTGTATAGGTAACCTTCAAATCAAATGGAGCAGGAAAACCACCGGTGTTATCTACAGTAATTGCATAACTATTACCTGTTTTAGTTGTTTTAGCTAAGGCCATATCAATATAACCGTTTGTAAAAAACCAACTGTTCCAAAACCAATTAAGATTCTGGCCAGACACGTTGGTGAAAGTATTAAAAAAGTCCCAGGGTATGGGGTGCCTGCCATGCCATCTCTCCATAAAAGCAAGCAGGCATTTCTTAAATAAAGCATCTCCCAATAAATCTTTAACAGCAAGGTAACCCAAAGCAGGTTTGCCATATTCATTATTACCCAACCCTGCTCCGTTTAACATATTGGAAGGTGTTATGATGGGTACATCCTCTTCCTGTGAGGCATCCTGTATCCAGCCGCTAACCCTAAACTGTTTAAAAAATCCTTCCGCCTGCTCAACGCCAAGATCTTCCCTGCCGATCAGCAGTTCCAGGGCGGTTGCCCAGCCTTCATCCATAAATCCATAACGTGTTTCATTTATACCCATGTAAAAAGGAAACCAGGTATGTGCAATTTCATGCTCGGCTATAAACCTTGTAAATATTGGATCTTGTTGCGTTCCGTCGTTTACCATCATAGGGTATTCCATGTCGGCATAACCCTGGAAAATGGTTGTTTTAGGAAAAGGATAAGGAACACCCGGATAATTATTAGAAAGCCAGTCGAGGGAGTGTTTTCCAAACTCCACCATACTGTGAAAATCTTTTGCAGTATCATTATAAGCTGCCTGTACGCTTGCACGCCGGTGAGTGGGATTATCCACAACTACGCTTGATGCATCCCATACATAATGGTCGCTAAGTCCGAAGGTGACATCAGTTATATTGTTGGCTGTCCACGTCCAGGTATTCATTGGCTTTTGTATGGTAATATTTTTTGAGATAACATCAGAAAATGTTGCTATGTGTATTATAGAATCGCTGCGTAATGATGTATTAAATTTTGCCAGTACCTGAGGTTGCAATACCTCTGCAGCATTTTGCAGAGTACCGGTTGACCACACCACATAATTACCCGGAACTTTTACATTAAGTACATAATCATTAAAATCATTATAAAATTCTTTGCCATCGGTAAATTCCATTCTGTCCCATCCGTTATAATCATCAAACACTGCCACACGTGGATAAAAATAGGCGATGAAGTAAGTTGTGGAATCTATCATTCCTTCCCGGCTACTTTCCAGGGATATCTGGTAATGCCAATCGAAGGAAAGCTTTACTGAATCATGAGGAGCAAGTGGTTGCGAAAGCCTGAAGGACTGAAAAGTTGAATAATACTGCGACTCACGCCACGCAGTTGACTGACCGTTAACAGTAAAAGCATCGATGTGTACACCGCTTGTAAGATAATCAGGCGATGCAGTACGATCACGGGCTGCGCCGGGTTTATGAATATTGAGTAAAAGTTTTATTACCGGGTTTCTGATAGTTTCCGGGCTATTATTTATATACGTGATCTGCTCCGTACCTTTTATATTTCTGTCAGGAGGCATAGCTGTAATAGTAATATTATATCTCCCGGTATTCTGCCAATAATTTTTTCCGGGCATTCCATCGGGAGATCTTGTCCCTTTTTTAAAAGCCAGTTGTACATCTCTCGGCATATATAGATTTTGAGAATAGGAAGCAAATGCAGCTATAATTAAACTAAACCAAATAAATAATTTGCGCATAGATATTATTTAATTAAAAAGGAAGATAAAAATTAAGCCGGATGCAGAAAAAATTTTTTTATAAATGGCAGGAAGGAGTTGTTGAACAGTTAGCAGTAAATGCGCTGCCGGGCTTGTTGCATAATTTACCTGTGATTAATTAAATATGATTTTATTGACAGTGTCTATTTCATCCTGGTTTATAGTGTGCCCCATATTTTGATATATCTTTTCAGTAACACTGGCATTCATTTTTTTTAAAACAGCAGTCGTTACATTAACTCTCTCCACCGGAACATGAGGGTCAGGATCACTGGTGCCGATAAAGAAAGGAGTTCCCTTAAAATCTCCTTTATAATTTTCTGTATAAATTTTATCACCGATAAGCCCACCTGTGAAAGCGACTACGCCGCCAAACTGCGATGCATTTCTTGCCACGAATTCCAGGGTTAAGCAGGCGCCTTGGGAAAAGCCCAACATATAAATATTCTTTTCCGCAACACCTTCGTTGACGATATCATTAACCATGCTTTTTAATATTGATAATGCAGAAGAAAGCCAGGGTTCATTTTGCGCTGGCGGCACCATAAAAGAATAAGGATACCATGAGTTGTTTGTTGCCTGTGGTGCCATCAATGTAAAATCTTTCACATCAAGGTTTGAGGATAGTGATAAAATATCTTGTGCATCAGCGCCACGGCCATGTAACATTATTAAAACTTTGCCTGTACTGCTTAACTGCTTTCCGGCTGTTAATATATTTTTTGTATGCATCTGATTTTTGTATGGATTTTTTTTAAGCTAAGGATGATAATAACCTTATAATGCCGGAAGTGCGTCTTCTATTTGAGCCCTGGAAGTTTCATACCGTTGCGGCAATTTAAGCCGTGTGCCCAATTCATTTGCAGGTTCATCTATAGTGAAACCCGGGTTATCTGTTGCCAGCTCAAAAAGCACACCGCCCGGTTCCCGGAAATACAGGGAGAAGAAATAATCCCGGTTTATTTTCGGCGTAATATTTAATCCTTTGCTTAACACTTTCTCCCGGTAGTCCATTAAAATATTATCATCTTTTACCCTGAAAGCTACATGGTGATTAGTTCCTGCAGCGCCGGAGCCTTTTGTCTCATAAGGCGATTCAACTATGTCAATAATGTTTGCAGTATCAATGGCGTCGGTAACAAAACGATAACGGGGTCCTTGTTGTTCCTGTAAAGTATAGCCGAGTATACCGGTTAAGATAGTGGCGGTAGGCTTTACATTTCTGAGGGTTAGTGTAATACTATTAAATCCTTTTAAAGCTACAGGTGCATTTATTTCGCCTGTTTCCCATGGCTTTCGGTCATCAATATTTTTAGGAACGATAAGGTCAATCTTCAATCCGTCAGGATCTTTGAAAGACAAATATTGCTCTCCAAATCTTTCATTGACATTATCATGAATAACATTGAACTGTTTAAAGCGGTCTTCCCAAAACTGAAGACTATCTTTTGGTACAGAATAGCCAATATCAGTAGCCATACCCGTACCGGTATGACCCCGACCTATGCCCGGCCAGGGGAAAAATGTAAGTATGGTTCCGGCATGGCCAACCTCATCTCCATAATATAAATGATAGGTTTGAGGATCGTCAAAATTTACGGTTTTTTTTACGAGCCTTAATCCTAAAATCTTTGTGTAAAATTGATGATTACGTTTTGCATCAGATGCTATAGCAGTAATATGATGAAGCCCTAAAATTTTGTCCATTACCTTATCTAATTGTATTATGCCTGCTTTATTAATTGTATCTCGCCATGTATTTTAACTTCATCACTTACCACAATGCCGCCGCCCTCGGTAATAGCGTTCCATGTTAAGCCAAAATCTTTGCGGCTTATCTTAGCTGTAACCGTAAAGCCTGCCTTTGTTTGACCATAAGGATCAACTACAGTGCCTCCGTATTCAACATTCACTGTTATGGGTTTGGTTATTCCGTGGATGGTTAAATCGCCATACACCTTTGCCTCATCGCCAGTACCTTCGTATTTATTACCGGTAAATTTTAAATGCTTATTATCTTCAGCGTTAAAGAAATCAGCAGACTTAAGGTGCTCATCTCTTTGAGTACTATTTGTATCTATCGAATCAATATCAGCCGTAAATTCAATTTTTTTGGCCGTATTAAAATTTCCGTTTTCGGTTTCAACTTCCAGGTTAAATGCGTTAAAGTGCCCTGTAATTGTTGTTATCATAAGGTGCTTAACCTTAAATGCAATTTCGCTGTGTGAAGGATCAATGACCCATTTTGATGATGACATGTTTACTGATTTTATAAGTTAAAATTAATGCGAGGGTTAAATATCTTTCCTTAATTTTTTTCCGGGTTCGTAAGCAAAACTACGATCAATACCCAAGTGCACTGTTGAGGTATGATAATAAATTATATTGATATAGATCACAGGTTATTTGCCTGTTGCCATTTGTTTGAATAACCGGCTGAGCCTTTCTTGTGCGGCCCTCTTTTCAATAATGATTTCGCCAACACGCTACAACAAGTTATTCAATTTTACATATTGAAGTAACATGATTGTTTTGGCATCTTTAATTTCCCCGCTATTAATCATATCATAGCTTGCTGAATATTTAATTCTAACACCTCAATATTTTCTTCTTCATGTTCCACCCCTCCACCTTCATTAACTTTCATAGATTTATTATATTCGGCAATGAAGAAATATAAAATTTCTGTAACCGAGCCCGGTGACATATAAGCTTCAAATATCTTTTGCACATCTGCAATCTTATAACCGGTTTCTTCTTCTGTTTCACGTATAACGCAGGCTTCAGGATTGTCTTTATCAAGTAAGCCTGCACAAGCCTCTATAAGCATTCCCGAATCATTTCCATTAATGAAAGTTGGCAGGCGAAATTGCCTGGTTAAAATTACCGTCTGTTGCTCTTTATTGTATAGCAAGATTGTTGCACCATTACCCCTGTCATAAGCTTCCCTTGTTTGAGTGTGTAAAGTGCCATCCTTTTTTGCATATTCGTAAGTAACTTTTTTGAGTGTATACCAGTTTTTTGAAAGGATATCTGTTTTTATAATTTTTATGTTATCAATCATTAGGAAATTTATTTCAAAATACGTGAAACGATTTAGATTCCGGCATTGTAAATATTTTCAACTTTAACTAATTTCTGGTGCGAAAGTTAAATTGAAAAACAACAAGTACAATAGCGGTTACGAATATTATTTCGAAAAGAAATAAGGAAGAAAACTTATTGGCAACAACTAAAAGTCCATAAAAAATATCAAAAAAAAAGCTGTCGGTTAAGACAGCTTATGCAAATATTTAGGATCACATTATTTGTGATTTTTGTGACCTTTTTTCCACTTTTTTTGGTGACCGGGTGCATAGTCAGCAGCACGTCCGCCATACATTTTTTTAGCCTGACCTGGTGGTATGAATCTGGAGTTATTGCGGTGCTTATAACTTTTGTGCTCCGGGTATCTTACTGAACCATCGGGTAATAGCACTTTGCCATCGGGTAACTTTGCGGTTGCAACTCTTTTTTTAACTGTTCCATTTTTATAAATGACAGTTCCGTTGGGAAGCTTTCTGCTGCCATCATTGTACACCACTGTTCCATCAGGTAATCTTTTGGTTTGCGAAAAACCATCAACCGATAATAAAAGTGAAGCTGCCAAAAAACCGGCAGGTATCAGGATTTTGAGTTTAATTGTTTTCATATAATTTATTTAAATTTCTATACAAAGGACAATTACCTTACCAACAACGTAAATGAAATCATAAAGAAATTACAACATGCGGTTTTTAATCAAGTGACACGTAGATTTCCATAATATCAACACTAAAACTTTTGTAAATAAGTATTTTTACTATTGCACTAATCTAAAGCAATTGTTTTCGTTAAATAACCCATGTTAAAGAAAATAAAAAGAAGATCAATAAGGTTATATCATATTGAAAGTGCAGAGAATTAATACTCATCGTGTAAGCCAAAAACAGGTTTACGGTTCTTCCATTGGCCTTTAGTGAAATCGGGAATAATTTGCAACTGTCCTTTGTCTTTGATAGATTTTTCGCTGAGGGGTGTAATGGCATACCATGTCGCAAGATCATATACATCCAGCGGAAAAGGTATATCACGTTTAATACATTCGATAAAAGCATTATCAACAAAAAAATCCATTCCGCCATGCCCAGCACCTATTGCTTCTTTTTCATATTTTTTCCAAAGTGGATGGTCAAACTCTTCTATATATTTTTTTGAGTTCTCCCATTTGTGGTGAGGGCTTTTATCTTCGAAATGAATAAATCCTGCATCGGGCTGGCCTTCATTATAATCCTGCCAGAGACCGTTTGTTCCCTGCACCCTAAACCCCAGGTGATATGGACGTGGCGATGAAGTATCGTGAGTTAAAACAATTGTTTCCCCATTTTCACATTGTATCTGTGTTGTTACAATATCTCCTTGTTTAAAATTCACTTTTGCATTTGGATGACCTTCGCCACCCTTTGGATTATTAACAATATAACGATGTAATCCCTTAGGCCTCGTGGCGATAGAAGAAAGCCTTACAAGCCTGTTTCCGCGGTTGATATCGATCATTGAAGCAACAGGTCCAAGCCCATGTGTGGGATAGAGTTCTCCATTTCTATTTACATAATGCAAAGTTCTCCACTGTGCTTCACTAAAACCTTTTTCGCCAAATTCAACTCCTGGTCCCTGCGCAGTTTGCCCATCGTTAAATAGCACACTGCGTAAATCATGCTGATAGCCTCCCTGCAAATGAAGGAGTTCACCAAACATTCCTTTCTGAACCATGTTTAACACTGCCATCACATCCCGGCGGTAACAAACATTTTCCATCATCATCAATGGTGTTTTATTTTTTTCTGAGGTGTTCACAAAATCCCAGCAATCCTGAAGCTTCATGGCGCCGCAAACTTCCATGGCTACTTTTTTGCCCGCCTGCATTGCTTCAACGCCGTGCGGTAAATGCCACTCCCACGGCGAAGCAACAAATACAGCATCTATCTCTTCGTGTTTTAAAAGATTGCGATAATCATACGGACCGTTGGAATATTCTTTAACTTCTTTGCGGTTGCGCTTTAAAATTCTTGCCTGTGCCATAGCCATCATTTTTTTATCCGGATCGGCCATGGCTACAACTTCCACATCGTCACGCTTCAGCATTTCTTCCAGGTGTGTTTGCCCCCTGAGGCCAACAGCAATGAACCCAATTCTCACTTTTGTTTTCTTTTCTTCAGCAAAAGCTTGCAGGTTTTTGGGAAGAGATAAAACTGCCCCTGCTAAAACAGAATGCCTGATAAATTTTCTTCTATTATAGGGATTCATAATTTTTTGTTTAATAAGGAATAATTTTGTGTAACCAGTTTGTTACCATAAAAGTGATACGAATATAATGTTGTATAAGCGTTTGCCAAATTGAAAATATACAGCTAACCGCATGACAGTTAATTTAAAAAAACACGGTATTAATAAAAAAATTATCCCCTGGAATTATTTGTAATAGAGAGTATACCCTCATCAGATTTTAAAGAAAATTCCTTTCTTATACAGGAACCAGCAAAGCAACCATTCCAATGCAAAAATAACCAGGGAAGTAATAATGTTCATCAACGCAGAAGGTATGCCAGCCATACTCATCAGCCCGTTACTTAATGCCCCGATATAACTGTTGAACCAGCGCCTGCCAACAATTTCAAAGAAGAGGTAGATGAATAAAGAATTCATTCCAACTACAATAAAAAATTGCAGGTGCCTTTTATGATTTAGCATATCAATCCACCAATAAAATAAACATAGCGCCAAAAGGCACCATCCGCCAGAGGCCAGCACAAAGGAACTGGTAGCAATTCTTTTTATAATTGGTGTAATAGTCAGGTTCATACTATACCCCGTAATGAGGCAGGCTATACCTGTAATAAGTAACCATTTTATTTTTTTATTTCTTAATTTGTTTGATAATAATAATTTGCCTGCAAGCACTCCCCAGATAGTATGTACAGCCGTAGGTATACAATTGGTGGCTGCCCAGCCTCCTTTATTTATCGTATTCATCAGCAAAAGGTCAACATAATTTCCAAAGTTATGCTGGTCAGTAAAGGGCTGATCAAAGCCAGGAATATGTGTATAGCGATAGAGAATTTCTGTTAATACCAGCAGGCCAATACTAAAAATTATCTGTACTGTATCTGGCCATTTGAAAATTAAAAAAGCCACTAAAGTGGTAAAAGATAATTGTGTTAATACATCCCACAACTCAAATGATAATCCTTTTGGACGAACAGCATAATCCAGTACGCCCCAGAAAAATAACCAGCCCGAGCGCTTTAATACTTTTTGAAAAGACTGGCTCCAGCTCATACCACTAAGTTGCTGTCGGCGCAGGGAGTATGCCATAGCGGTACCCGCCATAAACATAAAACCGGGCTGTATCAAATCCCAAAATCGTAGGCCATTCCATGGATGATGAAAAAACTGCTGCATAAAACCCTGCACGGCTGAACCTGCACTTACCTCAAAAAGATTTTCATACAAACCTGTGCTTTCCAGCATCAGGAAAACCATAATAAGGCCCCGCATAAAATCCAGCGAAAGCAATCTCTGTGTATTTTTCTGGGGAGTCATCACAGTTATTTTTTGTACAAAATACTGCAGGAAATTATACATTTAATCTTAATACAGCAATAAAATCAGGAGCAGTAGTATCTTACGCTGCTTACCCTTACACGCTCTTGAAAAAAAAGGTTATTTTTTGTTTAATTAAAAGAAACCTCTTGTAAAAATTTGCGTTATACTTTATAGGTAGATATAAATTAAAGGCCAGTAAATCTATTTGAAAACCATTTAAAATACAGACTTCTATATAACTGCCAAAACAAAAAATTAACCGAAAAATTCGTATATGCTTAAATTTTACTACCCTACGTTTTTGTGCATCTTTTTTCTTTTTATAGCAAATGCACAAACCACTGTTGTTTTAAATGCAACTAAAGACAACACCATTTATCAGAATGCAACCAGCAATAGTAATGGTGCCGGCGAAAATTTTTTTTCGGGTAATACTGCCGTCAGCAGCCCGAGAAGAGCTTTAATAAAATTTGATATTGCTGCTCAAATACCTGCGGGGGCCTCCATAACTTCAGCAACGCTTACCTTATTTTGTAATAAAACAATTGGCAGTAATACTGATATAAGTATTCACGGGCTATTGGCAGATTGGGGTGAAGGCAGTTCTGATGCGGCCTCCAACGAAGGTAGTGGCACTGCTGCAGCAACCAATGATGCTACGTGGGTCAGCCGTTTTACTTTATCAAGTCTTTGGAGTTCTGCGGGGGGAGATTTTACTTCAACAGCCTCTGCTACTTCGGTTGTTGGAGGCAGTGGTGCAGCTTATAACTGGACTTCATTGCAGGTTACAGGTGATGTACAAAACTGGCTGAATAATTCTGCCACTAATTTTGGATGGATATTAATTGGAGATGAAACCATTTCTACAACTACAAAACGTTTTGCGTCCCGTGAAAATCCAACCGCAATTCAGCGTCCGCAATTATCGGTAACTTATACTGTTACAGGTCCTACCCCGGTATTGCTGAATTCATTTAATACAATACCAATAAAAAGCGGAACATTACTAAAGTGGGTAACTGCACAGGAGTTCAATAACGCTTTCTTTTTAATTGAGCACAGCGCAGATGGCACTTCTTTTCTACCTGTTGGAAAGGTTACAGGTACAGGTAATGCACAGGGCCTCACTTCTTATCAATTCAGGCATGAAGGAATTTCAGCGGGCAGGCATTTTTATCGCCTTGCGCAAACTGATATCAATGGCAAGATTACGTATTCAGACATCAAAACCGTTATCATCAGTAAGCGAAGTTTTTCAATACAAATTAGTCCAAATCCTGTTGCAGATAAAATTACATTACAAAGCTCTGTAAACAGAACAGGAATTCATTATACTATTATCAGCAGTACAGGTAAATTAGTGTTGTCAGGTGTTTTAAATAACAAAGGGATCGAAGTAAAAAGGCTAACCCCAGGTGGTTATTATCTGAAAATACAGGAGCAGGATGGTTCTGTATTTAGCGGTACATTCCTGAAAAATTAATTTATTTTAAAAGAGCTATACTGCTGCGGAGAACTATAGGAGAATTATAAAAGACGGGAATTATTATAAACCCGTTTGGCCCTCCCTGACCTTAACTTTTTTCTTCCCGCTGTTTTTCTTTTCGTACTCTAAAACTTCCTGGGGTTTTACCTTTGGTTTTGGTTTATCATCAGTTGCCGCTGTTGTATTATCTGTTGGAATTTGCAGGTGACCTCTGTCATATATTTCCTTTTTGATAACTCTGCCGGATGACGGATCATAAAATTTCCATTCTCCGTTTCGCACACTGTATTGTTCAGCTTTTACAATTTTGTAATTAATGATCTCATTACTGCCTGTTCCATAAATGGGGATAGTATCAAAAGGAGCATCAGGATTATATGCCCGCCAATTTTCTTGTCTTACCAAATCACCCAGGTTTGTAAAATATTGTTGCAAACCATCTTTGCCGCCGAACCGATAATTTTCAATAGCAATAATATCGCTGTTCAAACTATATCTGCGCCACACACCTTCTTTTTTACCCTCCTTAAAAATTCCTTCTTCTTCATAGCCTGGCTCACCTCTTAATTCAGGCATAGAAACTACCCATTTGCCCTGCTTTAAATTATGTTGATCAATTGCATTAATGGTATCGTGTTTTACACTGATTTTATATTCTTTGTATTGGGCAAAGGATTTAGTGAAAAATAATTGCAGCAATAAAAAAAAGAGGATTGACCGGTGAATTTGTTGCGAAAGTTTCATACCACATCAGAGGTTAGGTGAACCTCAAATTTACTTAATAACTTTTCACGATTTCAGGTACAATTACTCACTTTTAAATTTTTAACCTTTTTAATTTATTGAGTAATTAAGCCAAATCAAATAAATAAGGATATTATCGTGGCGTTGTATTGGAAACGTTTTGGCTATTCCGGTAGATAATCCTTAAAATATATCGCTATAGCAGTATCATATTTTTCTTTCCAGTAACTAATATCCCCCCAACTTTCTTTCTCAAATATTATTTCCCCGGGTGATACAGCTCCCAGTTTTTCATAAGATATATCCTGTAACATGCGCTCAAAATTATCTACGTTTTCTTTTTTTACGGTTACAATAATCCTGCTTTGTGCTTCGCCAAACCAGTAGGCATCTTTTCTGATGGATAGTTTTTGTTGACTAACATTGAAGCCAAGGTTAAAGTTGAATGCACTTTCAGCAAGAGTGATAAATAATCCTCCTTCACTTACATCATGAGCCGATTGAATAATTTTGTTGCTTATCAATTTGCTTAAAACCTGTTGTATGTTGAATTCTTCTTCTAATTCAAAATGAGGAGCCGGGGAATATTCTATACCGCATATTTTATGTAAATATTCTGAGGAATTAATATCATTCCTGCTTTCGCCCAATAGATAAATTATATCACCAGCCTGTTTAAAATGTAAAGTCATTTTATTATTGATATCTTCCAATAAACCAACCATACCAATGGTGGGCGTAGGATATACAGGGCCATCCGGTGATTGATTATAAAAACTAACATTGCCGCCCGTTACAGGTGTATCAAACTTTTTGCAAGCCTCACTCATGCCTTTTATGGCCATAACAAATTGATAGTAAACTTCAGGATCATATGGGTTGCCAAAGTTGAGGCAATTAGTTACCCCTAATGGAATTGCGCCGCTGCATACTATGTTACGGGCTGCCTCGCTTACCGCTATCATACAGCCTTTATATGGATCAGCAAATACATACCGGCTATTGCAATCTGTTGTTATAGCCAAACCCTTTTGGGTATCTTTTACGATTACTACTGCTGCATCAGAGGGGGCATTTGTGTTGGTATTGCCAGTGCCCACCATGCTATCATACTGGTCATATATCCAGTGTTTGGAAGCTACGTTCGGAAGGGTAATAATTTTAGAGGCGATACTTTTTAAATCAGTTGGTAACGTTATTGAATCAATGCCGGCAAAGGCTTGTATTTTTTCAAAGTAACGGGGTTCAGTATATTCCCGTTCATATACAGGAGCTCCTCCGCCTAACACTAAACTTTCGGCAGGCATCTCAGCTTCTAAGTTACCATGCATATAAAACTTAAGTACCTGGTCGTTGGTAACTTCACCGATCTGTGCACAGGGAATATCCCATTTTTCAAAGATCTTCAAAACTTCATCTTCTCTGCCTTTATTAATAATGAGCAACATTCTTTCCTGGCTTTCACTTAATAATAATTCCCATGGCTTCATGTTCATCTGCCTAACGGGAACTTTATCAAGATCAATCCTCATCCCGGTGCCGCCCTTGGCGCTTGTTTCTGCTGTAGAACAAATGATACCTGCCGCACCCATATCCTGCATACCTGCCAAAGCCCCGGTGGGAATAATTTCCAGGCAGGCTTCTAATAATTTCTTTTCCTGAAAGGGATCTCCCACCTGCACTGCCGGAAGATCTTCCACACTGTTTTCTGATATGTCTGCTGAGGCAAATGCGGCCCCTCCCATACCATCCTTACCTGTTGCACTGCCAACAATAAAAACGGGATTGCCTTCACCTTCTGCAGTAGCGCTAACGGTTTGACCTAACCGTACAACGCCTACGCTCATTGCATTTACCAGTGGGTTAGTGTGATAACAATCTTCAAAATAAATTTCGCCGCCAACCGTTGGCACACCAAAACAATTTCCGTAATGCCCGATACCATGAACTACGCCGCTAAGAAGATGCTGCGTTTTGCTATTTTTTAAATTACCGAACCGTAAAGAATTTAATGCTGCAACCGGTCTTGCGCCCATTGTAAAAATATCTCTGTGTATGCCTCCCACACCTGTAGCAGCGCCCTGGAAAGGCTCAATGGCAGAAGGATGATTGTGACTTTCAATTTTAAAAACAACACCATATCCATCCCCTATGTCCACGAGCCCTGCATTCTCTTCGCCGGCCTTAACCAATAATTTTGATCCGTCGCGGGGCAATGTTTTTAACCACTTAATTGAATTTTTGTAACTGCAGTGCTCACTCCACATAACTGAGTAGGCGCTTAACTCTGTAAAATTGGGTACCCTCCCCAAAATATTTTTTATCATTTCAAATTCTTCCGGGCGCAAGCCTAACTTTTCCGCTGTTGTAATTGTAGTTTCCATTATAATAAATGTCAGCAAACATACATTGTCTGTAAATTTTAGAGCGCTAAAGCCGTGTAATTATTTTAACTAACTTCCCACATCAAAATTTTACTATTTGAATTACCTGCTTTTTTTTATATATCTTTTTTTGCTTTGCTTGTTGCTTACTAAAAGTAAATTTATAAATCAAACAAGTGTCGGAAGCAGTACAATTGTTATTTTATTTTTATTAAGAATACTGGCAGGTTTGGTGAACGGGTGGATAAACCTTCACCTTTATTCAATTTCAGATAGCGTAGGATTCCATGAAGAAAGCATTGCTGAATATCATCTTCTGTTTACAAATCCTAAGGAATATTTATTAAATCTTTTTACTAATAATACACAAAGTTCCTATGGAGCAATATTTGACACCACTGATTCATTCTGGAATAATTTAAGAAGTAATATAATAATCAAGCTCCTTTCTCTGTTTAACATTTTTAGCAATTGCAACTATTTTATAAATATTCTCTTTTATAATTTTTTTGTTTTTTTTGGCTCGGTTTCTTTGTACAAAATTTTTATACAAATATTCCCTGAAAGAAAAAATACGCTGATAGTCACGCTGTTTCTTTTGCCCTCGTTCCTCTATTTTACAAGTAGCATCCATCGTGATGGACTGATCTTTCTTGCAATTGCATTTATTTCTCTGAATGTGTTTTCAATGGTAAAAAATGACAGAATAAGCTTAAAAAGAATTGTATATATTTCTTTGAACTTATCCCTGATCTTTTTGCTGAGAAATTTTGTTTTCATAGCAATGGTACCGGCTTTAATAGCATGGATAATTGCTGAAAAAAAGCGAAAAGCCACTTTACCCGCCTTTATCCTGGTGTATGTTTTTTTTACGCTTATGTTTTTTACGCTCAGATTTATTCATCCAAAACTTGATTTACCGCAATATGTTTCTGCCCGGCAACTGGCTTTTGCACAACTTGGCAAGGGCGCTTCTTCTGCAATAAATATAAACCCGCTCTTTCCTGATTTTCGCAGTTTTTTTAATAATAGCCCGCAGGCCTTAAATCACAGTTTAATGAGGCCATATCTTTCAGAAATCAAAACCCTTTTATATATCCCCCCGGCTATGGAAATTTTAGCATATGAAATTCTTTTTTTAGCTTATATCTTTTTTTCCGTAAAAAGGAATGGATCTACCGGATTTATTTATTACGGTATTTGTTTTACGCTTTCTATGTATCTCATTATTGGTTATACCATTCCGATTTTGGGAGCCTTAGTAAGATACAGGAGCATTTACTGGCCTTTCATAGTTACACCTATCAGTTGCCTGATAGACCTAGACAGGGTGAAGAGATATATTTTTAAAATTAATATTTAGTTTTAGCTGGGTGGAGCAAATTTTTTGGAGTTCTTATTAAAAAAAAAATTGATTTTCTTAGGAAATATTCGTTTTTTTACAGCCAAAACTAAAAAAATTATGCAGTCCCTACGATTAAAAGCAATTAATAATTTAACTACAAATCTTACAAAAGTTTCAGTTGAAGGATCCAAAAAGATTACTGCAATTTTTGGCGAAAATGTTTTCACAGTAAATACGGCACGTGATTTCCTAAGTGATGAAGCCTACAAAAGCTTACGAAACTCTATCAAAACTGGTACTAAAATAGATCGAAAAATGGGCGAGCAGATAGCTGCAGGCCTGAAAGGTTGGGCCGAAAAAAAAGGCGTAACGCATTACACTCATTGGTTTCAGCCGTTGACCGGCGCCACTGCTGAAAAGCATGATTCTTTTTTTACTATAAAGGGGGACGGCTCTTCAATAGAAGAATTTGATGGCGGAGCTTTAATACAACAGGAACCTGATGCATCTTCATTTCCGAGCGGAGGGCTTAGAGCAACCTTTGAGGCTCGCGGTTACACTGCATGGGATCCGTCATCTCCTGCCTTTATAATGGAAATCGGCGAAGGGAAAACTTTATGTATACCAACCATTTTTGTTTCCTATACTGGAGAATCATTAGATACAAAAACACCTTTATTAAAAGCATTGGTGGCCCTGGATAAAGCCGCTGTGGAAGTAGGTCAGTATTTTGATAAAAATGTTACAGAAATAACACCAACACTTGGCTGGGAGCAGGAATATTTTGTAATTGATGCCGGCTTAGCCAATGCACGGCCTGACCTGGTAATGACAGGCCGCACCGTTTTTGGGCATGCTCCGGCAAAGGGTCAGCAACTCGAAGACCATTATTTTGCCTCAATTCCTGAAAGGATATATGCCTTTATGAGAGATTATGAAACAGAGGCTTATAAATTAGGTATCCCTTTACGCACCCGGCATAATGAGGTAGCTCCCTCTCAGTTTGAATGTGCCCCCATTTTTGAATCGGTAAACTTAGCAGTGGACCATAACACTCTGCTAATGGATATAATGACCAGGGTTGCCAAGAGACATGGATTGGTTGTTCTTTTACACGAAAAACCGTTCGCGGGTATTAATGGCAGCGGAAAACATAATAACTGGAGCATGGCCACAAACACAGGGGTTAACCTTCTTTCTCCTGGTAAAACACCAAAATCCAACCTGATGTTTCTTGCTTTTTTTGTTAATACAATTAAAGCAGTACATGACTATGCTGATTTATTAAGGGCGGCTATTGCTTCGCCTGAAAATGATCACAGGTTGGGAGCAAATGAAGCGCCCCCGGCCATTATCTCTATATTCATAGGTAAGTACTTAACAGATGTACTAAACCAGGTTGAAAAACGTGTTGGTGGTAAATTTGACGAACAGGACGAAGCAATTTTAAAGCTTGATATTCATAAAAGTATTCCGGAATTAATGCTGGATAATACGGACCGCAACAGGACTTCCCCCTTTGCGTTTACAGGCAATAAATTTGAATTTCGTGCCGTTGGCTCATCGGCAAACTGTGCCATGGCAATGACGGTTTTAAATGCGATAATGGCTGATACACTGATTTCCTTTAAGAAAGATGTAGACGCTATTATAGAAAAAGGCGAAAAGAAAGAAATTGCCCTTATGCAGGTAATACAGAAGTATATAGTTGACAGTAAATCTGTATTATTTGAAGGAGATAACTATAGCGAAGAATGGGAAAAAGAAGCAGAAAAAAGGAAGTTACCTAATGTAAAAACAACTCCTCTTGCGTTAGACGCATTTGTAACAGAAAAAGCAAAAAAACTTTTCGAAAATAATAAAATACTAACCCATGGTGAATTAGAGGCACGGCATGAGATTCTTTTGGAAAACTACATTAAAAAAGTTCAGATAGAAGCCAGGGTAATGGGAGATCTTGCTATTAATCATATTTTGCCGGCAGCAGTTAAATATCAAAATACACTTATTGAAAACGTTAAAGGATTAAAGGAAATTGGGTTAGCCGAAAGCGCTTATGCCAATCAATTCCAGATTCTTAAAGAAGTTTCAGAGCACATTAATGTAATGAGCGATAAAGTAGAAGCTGTGATAGAGGCCCGCAAAGTAGCTAATGAAATTGCTGATACCAGGCAAAAAGCCATTGCTTATTGCGATACAGTTAAAGCAGCCTTTGATGAAATCCGCTATCATGTTGATAAACTGGAATTATTAGTTGATGATAAATTATGGGAGTTGCCAAAATACAGGGAGTTATTATTTTTAAGATAACTTCTTTATAGGTATACAATTGAAAAGCGAAATAATGGTCAGTAATGATTGTCAGATTTCGTTGAAAATTAATACCCGCCAGAGTTTTAAAGAAGGTAATTGAAATAAGTTTTCAATTGCCTTTTTTGTTTTCAAAAGAACGGGAAAAACTGAGGCTGCAAGAGTTTGGAGGTGATCAGAGAGACTAAATGGAGATCATGGTAAAAAACATTTAATGATCTGGTATGGCGGTTCCCGACCCACAAATCCCAGTTCAGACGATTATTTTACCTTCTTAAAAAGTAATATATATCCGCAAATATTTTTCTTTTTCAACTTATTTACCTGAACGGGCTTTATAACATGATATTCAGAGAATTTTGGGATGTATGAGTAGCTGATTATATTACTTTCCATCCCCTGGCCAAAATGTTTTTGATACACAACCTGCCTTTCATCAAAATCAAACATTCTTACTTCATATAACTTTGAGGTCATATCTCCTATGAAAACAATATTGTACCATGTTCCCGCAGCTAAGGGTACAATTACGGGCATTTCATACTCACTCTCCATTGTCATTGTAGCCTCTTTAACTACAATAAATCCTTGTTTAAATAAAGAAGATTTTAAACTATCCGCCTGAAATTTTAACGTGGAATCAAAACATGAAACCTGGCGGATTCTATCCTGGCCCTGAATGGAAGACGTTAGTGCTGTAAAAAGCAAAAAAATCAATAAATGATTCTTCAGGTGGTTTTTCATTTTTGGATACGGAAGGGTAATGTTAAAGAATATATTTCCAAATAGGAAACGTGCTCCTGTATTAAATCATATTTGTACTACTACAATATTATTATAACGAAACAATGATAAACTTTATTTTAAACATTGTTTTCCGTTAACATAAATTGATTTGAATGCGCCTATAATTTACCCGTATCAATGTGGTGGAGATTTTTGCTGTCAGAAGATCATTTCGATAAAAATTATTTTTATCAGGCCGGACTACGATCTCGTTACCGAATTAATACTACAGAGCCTTTTTTAGTAACTTTTTTATTAAGATAATCTATTCCTTCAGCAATCCATACGTATACGCCGGCAGTCTGCGGTTTACCCTGAAACATGCCGTCCCAGCCTTTAGCAAGTTTGGAAGAGCTGAAAACTAATTTCCCCCATCGATCATACACCCTGAAATAAGAAAGCGTTTTCATCCCTATTGGTATAGGCCTCAAAACATCATTCCGTCCATCATTATCAGGCGTAAAAGCATTTGGGACATATAACCCGGACGCTACTTTGTAGACAGTTATATTTATAGTATCTGTATCAAAACAACCTGCCTGCCTAACCGTTACCACATACTGTTGTGAGTTACTTAAATTAGCTATTGGGTTGCTTATATTGGGGTTGGTTAATCCAACAGGCGGCGTCCATAAATAAAATTCTCCGCCAGATGCATTTAGTTGTAAAGGCTGATTTATCACCACTGACGTATCAGCCGGTCCGGCATCTGCAACCATAGAAAGCACACGTATAAATATTGCGTCACTAACAGGTTTAGGACATCCCGACGTATCAGATACGGTTACCGTGTACCTGATATCATTTATGGGATTGGCAACTGGAGCAGCAATATTTGGATTATCCAAAAAGAAAGCCGGTGACCAATTATATAAGCTTCCGCCAGATGCACTTAGCTGGATACTGGTTCCAATACAAATTGTCGAATCATCTCCAGCATCCGCAAAAGGATAAGGCACTGCTTTTACAATTATCGCATCAGTGCTTTGGCACTTACCTATTGAAGCGGTTACGCTGTATATTGTAGTGTTTAATGGCGTTGCGGTGGGATTTTTCAGGGAACTGTTGTTTAAAGTGTTTGCAGGGCTCCATTCATATTTCAGGGCATCGCTCAAGGGGGCTAGCAATAAAGTATCAGTGGTGCAAATGGTGGTATCGCTGCCAGCATCTAAGGTTACAGAACTCTTTACATTTACAAAAACAGAATCGGTTCCTTTGCAGCCATAAATGTCAGAAAAGTTAGCGTAGTATTTTGTGGGTAGATCGGGGCTTACTAATGGAGAAGCAATGTTTTGATTATTAATATTGTAAGCAGGCGTCCAGAAAAAAGTGCCCGTACCAGTAGCGTTTAATTGCAAAGTATCTATTGTACATATTAAAGTATCGGTGGTGATGCTAAAATCAGGTTTATCATTTATAACTACTGTCACTGTTGCCGTGCCAACGCAACCTTTAGTGTCGGTAACTGTAAGCTGGGCATTATAGTTATTGGTGGCAGTATATAGGTATGATGGGTTAGGTAAGTGTGACGAGTCAGATGTACTTTGAGTATCTCCAAAATTCCAGGCCCAACTATCCACCGTTCCATACCTGCTTTTACTCGTATCTGTAAATTGTATAGGTGTGCTTTTACAGTTGCCGGCGTAGGTAAATCCGGGAGAAAATCCAGGATAAACTTTTATTATTTGTGTTGTAGAGTCTGAACAGGGCAGCCCGCGGTTCACCACTAATTTATAAACAAAAACACCGCTATCGCTGAATTGATGTAGGGGCGCTGCCATTGTCGACGTATTGAGTATGCCACTTTTAGGATCCCCAAAATCCCAAAAAAATGTTTGGTTTTGGGGTGAGGGATTATCGTTTGAAAAAGTAACGGAAAGCTCATCACATACTACAGGCTTAGGCAATAATTCGGCACCCGGTACATCGCAATCTCCTACATTTACTATAAAATCTTTTCTATGTTCTCCGACATACTTTGTATTTCTGTATGATTTAACGCTAACACTTACTACATATTTACCGGGAAGAGGAGCAATACCTGTAATAACACCTGTCAATGGATTAATAGCGGCCAGGTCACCCAAAGGTGTAGTAGCGGAAAATCCGCTTAAATAAGATACAGAAGAATAGGGGGGAGGGGCCGGGTTTACGTTATTTGCATTTTGAGTATTACCGCCATTATATGCTTCCACAAAAGAATAAACTAAAGAATCTCCATCAACATCAGCAGCGCTAAAGTTTAAAGTGAAATCTCTGTTGTAGCATATAAGATCAATGCTGCTTGCAAATGTTGGGCTTGAATCTATAAGCGGAGGAATAATACAACCATAGGTAGATCCTGTTCCTCCTCCCCCTGTACTGCCATTGATGAATATATTATTCAGGGGGGCTACTCTGCAACATGTTTGATAGGCTGCAGTATATCCCTTTGTATTATTTGGAAGTTCAATTGTTAGCGAATACATACCAACATGATAATCTAATGGTGGTGCATTTTTTACGCAGGGCGGATAAGGATTTATTTTTACCGCCTCATCATTTGAATTAATAGAAACCGGAAAGGGTTGATTATTTGCAGGAAACTGACTATTGTTATCATTATTAAAAATCCCAATAAATACACTTGCGGGCATTGGGGCCCCGGTAGTGTTTTCATCGCGAAACAATTTAAGGGTGATACGGTATGTCCTTGTGTTTATCTGGCTGCCCGGGCCTAGATATTCATAGATCATCTCCCCCCCTGTAATATGGCTGGCAAACGCAATATAAGAGTATATAGTAAGAAGCAAGACAATAAATATTTTTTTCATTAGTGAGGTTTAACTACCGTTCTTACTACGCAACAAACTGAAACAGCAAGACTGTAATTTAATCAAAAACCTGTTTATGGGGTCTGGAGATTAACACTAAGTAAGTTTAAAGCTTACTATAAGAAAATTTTAAAACAATTTAAACTGTAGTTTTTTTTCCATACGATAATAATTACTTTTCTAATACGTTTAATTCTGGATACAGATAATTTACATCTGGAATAATGTGCCCGTTAGGGTATAATTCCAATATGTTTAAGTAAAATTCAGATCCAATTATAATTGTAATACATGAAAAACCGCATCCTCACATTACTGGTAATGTTACATTTAGCAATATTGCCAAAATTATTCTCCCAAAACGTTGCCATAAATTCTACTGGTAATATGCCTGACACTAGTGCCATGCTTGACGTAAGCAGCACAAGTAAAGGCTTTTTGGCGCCGCGGATGACAACTGCTGAGCAAAGCGGTATTGTATTACCTGCTACAGGTTTGGCAGTATTTAATACCACGGTAAACGCATTCCAGGTTAATACCGGTACGCCCCTAAGCCCTATATGGTCTTCTTTAATTACGTCCACTACTGCTAATGCCTGGAGTATTGGCGGCAACGGAGTAGCATCTGCTCAAAATATAGGAACCACAACAAATTTTGATTTTCCCTTTATTACCAATAATACAGAAAAGATGAGGCTTAGTGCAGGTGGTAACCTGGGAGTTGGAATAGCTGTACCTACAGCGCTTTTACATTTAAAAGCCGGCACTGCCGCTGCCAATACTGCCCCGTTAAAATTTACATCTGGTGCACTATTGACAACCGCTGCTGCCGGTGCGGTGGAATTTCTTACAGATAAATTTTATGGTACCATAACAACCAGTGCGGCAAGAAAAGAAGTTACGCTAAATGACATTGCACTAACTGCAACTTATGTTCCTTATGTTACCACCAATGGAAGGCTGACAAATACAGCCGCATTCACTTATTCAGGTACCAGGCTTTCTCCAAAATATATTACGCTTGCGGCGGGTGCGGCAGCTGCAGGCTCGGCTCCATTGATATTTACAACAGGTGTTAATTTAACTGTTCCGGTAACCGGCGCCATGGAGTTTAATGGAACGCACTTTTATGGCAGCGTTGGTGCTACACGCTACCAGTTAGACCAACAGGCGGGCACTACTTATACCGGCAGTAATGGTATCACGCTTTCCGGAACTGATTTTCGGAATGACCTTATTACAGGTATCGCAGGCGGGCAAACCGCCGTTGGCGGTACTGCATCAGGCAATTCCTTAACACTATCTTCAACTTCAAATGCAACAAAAGGCAATATTATTTTTGGCACTTCAGCTTATGATGAACCAAATAACAGGCTTGGCCTCGGCAACAGTACACCAACGGAAGCGCTGGATATAACGGGCAACCTTAAATTTAGCGGTGCACTTATGCCTAATAATCTTGCAGGAACTGCGGGTACATTTCTTACATCAAATGGTACCGGGTCTGCACCCACATGGTCTGCTGTTACTTCATCAGCCTGGGGTTTAACTGGCAACAGCGGAACAGTTTCTTCAAACAATTTTCTAGGAACTACCGATGGGCAGGATATGGTTTTTAAAGCGAACAATGTGGAGCGCATGAGAATTGTAAACGGGGTGAGCGCTCAAACCGGTACAACCGGAGATATTACTATTGGCGACGCAACTTCGGGCACATTCAGATCTGCAAAGGAATTCGTTCTGCGTGAAGATGGCGATTTATATGGCCCCTCTATTTTGCGCCTTAGAAACCGCAACGGTGAAAATGGGGCAATATTTGAAACAACGGGAGCTGGATCAGGAGCCTACCTGGTAGATTTTATTTTTAAAACCGGTACTGTTGCTTCACCGGTTGTAACTAACCTGCGTTTTGAAACCAGAGCTTCTCAACAAAAGGTAACTGGCAACACTACCGAATGGCAAATCGGCCAGCCGGATTTGGTTAATGGCGGCCCTACAATGATAGTCGGCGCTGCGGGCACCGGCAGTAATTCAGCAATAAGAATTGGCAATTTTGGTATTGGTACAACGAACCCTTCCCAAAAACTGGATGTAGCCGGAAATATAAGATTTAGCGGTGCACTTATGCCTAATAATCTTGCAGGAACTGCGGGTACATTTCTTACATCAAATGGCGCCGGTACATCGCCAACATGGGTTACTTTTGATACGGCAAACATTGCAGGCTTCTCACAAATAGTACGTTCGTTATTTTCTGCCAGTGCTCCCTTAACATATTCAAACGGGCTTATAGGTATTACACAGGCAAACGCCTCAACCGCCGGGTACATAAGCAGTGCGGACTGGAACACCTTTAATGGTAAAGCCGATACAGCAAATACGTGGACAAGAGGAGGCAATGGTGTAGCCTCTGCCCAGACTATTGGAACAACAACAAATTTTGATTTCCCTTTTATTACTAATAACACAGAAAAGATGCGGCTTAGTGCAGGTGGCAATCTCGGCATAGGTACAACAGTTGTAGATGGCTCCAATGCAGAAAAGTTACTGGTAGATGCAGGCACTACTTCTTATAACGTTATAAGTGGTAAGGGCAATCTTAACAGCTATCTTCAATTGAATATTAAAAATAATAATTCAGGAACTTCAGCAAGTTCTGATGTTGTTGCCACCAATGATGCAGGAACAGAGGCGAATGGATTAAACTTTGTTGACATGGGGATTAACTCCAGTGGTAATACAAGTACAGGTGTATTAGGCGGAGCAAATACCGGTTATTTATATAGCACAGGAAGCGACTTTTCAATAGGCAATGCAGTTGCCGGTAAAAGCCTGATGTTGTTTACAGGTGGTACAGCTTCAGCTAATGAAAGAATGCGTATAGATGGGAATGGTAACGTAGGTATTGGTACGGTAAGCCCTTCTACTAAATTACATATTTATGGAACAAACCCTTTAACGCTCACAGGTGTGCAGGCGGGAACAACTACCTCTGCAGATAGTGTACTAACTATAACCAGTGGTTTGGTACAAAAACTCCCGGTTTCCACATTTGCAACATCTGCTAATACGTGGAGCATAGGAGGAAATAGTGTTGCATCAGCGCAAAACATTGGAACAACAACAAATTTTGATTTCCCTTTTATTACTAATAATACAGAAAAGATGCGGCTTAGTGCAGGTGGCAATCTCGGCATAGGTACAACAGTTGTAGATGGCTCCAATGCAGAAAAGTTACTGGTAGATGCAGGCACCACTTCTTATAACGTTATAAGTGGTAAGGGCAATCTTAACAGCTATCTTCAATTGAATATTAAAAATAATAATTCGGGAACTTCAGCAAGTTCTGATGTTGTAGCCACCAATGATGCAGGAACAGAGGCGAATGGATTAAACTTTGTTGACATGGGGGTTAACTCCAGTGGTAATACAAGTACAGGTGTATTAGGCGGAGCAAATACCGGTTATTTATATAGCACAGGAAGCGACTTTTCAATAGGCAATGCAGTTGCCAGTAAAAGCCTGATGTTGTTTACAGGTGGCACTGCTTCAGCGAATGAAAGAATGCGTATTGATGGGAATGGTAACGTAGGTATTGGTACGGTAAGCCCTTCTACTAAATTACATATTAATGGCACAAATCCATTAACACTCACCGGTGTTCAAACAGGAACAGCGACGTCGGCAGATAGTATCCTGACTATAACAAGCGGTCTGGTTCGTAAAATTCCAGTGTCTACTTTTACATCTTCTGCAAATTTGTGGGGTACAGCGGGAAATTCAGGAACTGCATCAGGCACAAATTTTATTGGAACAACAGATAATAAAAGTTTTAAAATAAGAACAAATAATACGCAAGGAATTTTATTAGATAGTCTCGGGTATGTTGCAATTGGCTCTGCACCTGTATTTGATGCCAGCAACAGAGATAGGTTACTTGTTGACGCAGATGCATTAACATCAAATGTCATAACTGGAAAAGGCGACGTAAACTCCTATTTGCAAATAAATGTTCAAAATGAAAATAATGGAAACTTTGCCAGCTCAGATGTTGTGGCCACAGCAAACAATGGATCATCGAGCACAGTTTACATTGATATGGGGATCAACAGCCAGGGATATATTTCCGGTAATAGCAGCATCCTTAATGGGTCCAATTCAGCTTATTTATACGCTACGGGCAGTGATTTTTACATCGGTAACGGAGCGCAAAATAAAGACTTAATTTTTTTTACTAATACCGGGGGCACTGGTGCTGATGGTACAGAAAGATTTCGTATTAACAGTACTGCTTTGCAGCCCGGTTCCAATAATAATTATTCCCTGGGTACTTCTTCTCTCAAATGGACTGCGGTATATGCCACTAACGGAACTATACAAACATCTGACAGACGACTTAAAACAAATATAGAAGGTTTAAAATATGGTTTAAAAGAAGTGCTTGCTATGTCGCCTGTCAGATATAATTGGAAGGCAAATCCTAATGCTGAAAACAAAATTGGTTTAATAGCACAGGATGTAAGAAAGATAATTCCTGAAGTGGTTGTTGGGGATGAGGCCAAAGAAAATATTGGAATGAACTACGCTGAACTAGTGCCGGTGCTTATTAATGCCATAAAAGAACAACAACAACAAATTGATGCGCTGAAGAAAGATATTCAGGTACTAAAAGATAAAAAATAAGTTCAAAGAATTGATGCGCTAACACATAACAAATTCTTATCTGAACAATTTTATATTATGATTTATATGCTGAAGCCCCGACAAATTATAGCCCTGATAATTTTTATCTCTGCACACTTTATATCATTTTCCCAGGGCAAAATAATAATGAATGGGGCTAAAATGAACGTGATAAATTCAGCCTATGTGGTAACCAAAGATGTATCACTAACAAGCACAAGCACACTAAACATAGACAACTCCACAATTAAAATTGCCGGCAATATTACTAATAGCTCAGGCATTTTCGATGTAACAGCCGGAACAGTTGAAATGAATGGATCGTCTTCACAAACGATACCTGCCAATGCCTTTACAACTAACAAAATTCAGAATTTGATAATAAGCAATAATGTTACCCTGGCCGGTGAGGATAGTTTAACCGGAATACTTTCTTTTGGTGGCAGTAATGAAACTTTTGCAACGAGTGGACTACTCACCTTAAAATCAACATCCGGATATACTGCAAAGGTCGCCGATATAACCAATAGCGGTTCAACTTTTGGAAATGCAATAACAGGTAATGTGAAAGTTGAAAGATTTGTAGAAGCACGGCGTGCCTGGAGATTATTAACAACACCGGTGATTGCAAATGCACAAACTATTAACGACGCCTGGCAGGAAGGCCAGACAACTGGTAATATACTCCCCGGATTCGGAACACAAATTACGGGCGGCAGTATTGCAAATGGTTTTGACCAGGGCGTTAATTTCAATCCATCCCTTAAAATATTTGCCGGCAACGCATGGGTGGGCATCCCAAATACAAATGCATCATCTATAACGAACCAGCCTGGTTATATGCTTTTTGTAAGAGGTGGCAGAGATGTTATTTTAAGCCAGGGTGTAAATGCAACACCTACTAATACTGTTTTGCGTTCGATAGGTCTTTTAAAAACTAATTCACAAAGCTATACCGTGGCCGCCACCGGCTTCACTGTTATCGGTAACCCTTATGCTGCACCCATAAATCTTTATGATGTGGCAAAATCTAATTCAACCAACATCCAGGACAATTTTTATTTGTGGGACCCTAAAATTACCGGCACAAACGGGGTAGGCGGTTATATTAATGTGAGTTGGAATGGCAGCTCTTATGACATTACCCCATCATCAGGCGGGAGTGGCCTAAATGAATATGTACATTCCGGTTATGCATTTCTTGCCAAAACCTTAAATGGAATAACATCCGGCACATTAGTGATAAATGAAACGGATAAATACTCCGCTTCGGGTATGGGTGCAAGACCTGTGTCCAATTCCTCATCAACACTAAAGACCAATTTGTATTCTTTCAATGCAGATGGAACAACCTCCATAGTTGATGGTATTTTAAACAGCTTTGCAACCTTGTATTCAAATAGCGTAGATAAATATGATGCAGTAAAGATTAGTAATTTTTCAGAAAGTCTTTCCAGCCAGAGAGAAGGAAAATTACTTGTAGTAGAAAGGAGACTGCCCGTGAGTTCTTCCGATACTATCTTTTTGAATATGCTGCAGCTTAAAGTAAAATCTTATCAATTTGAATTTAAAGCAGATAATTTTAGCAATAGCGCTTTAAGTGCATTTTTGGAAGATAGTTATTTAAATACCAGCACTCCTGTCAATCTGCAGGGGTCTACAATGTTTAATTTTAATGTAATAAATGTTCCGGGCTCATGGAATCCGAATCGTTTTCAGATCGTACTTAAACAAGCAACTGTACTCCCGGTTACATTTAGTAATACGAAGGCGTTTGAGTTAAATAGTGATATTAGAGTAGAATGGAAGATAGAGAATGAAACAAATATTAAGCAATATGATATTGAAAAATCTTTCAACGGCCAGCAGTTTGTGAAAGCAAATACGGTTATTGCCACCAATTACAGTTCATCAAATTATAGCTGGTTAGATAAAACAGCTTTGCAGGGGAACAACTATTATCGTATTAAAAGTATAGGCATTAATGGAGAAATTCAATATAGCCCTGTAATGAAAGTGTTTATTGGTGCGGATAAGCAGGAAATTTCTTTAACAACAAATATAATAACCAATAATAAAATTATACTTCAAATGGCAAATATGCCAAAGGGGAGTTATGCAATAAGTATAACTAATAACCTGGGGCAGGTGATGTACACTAAAAAAATTGAGCATCAGAACGGCAACAGTTCAGAAGTACTGGAGCTTAATAAAAATTTTATAACAGGCGTATATAACCTGAGCATTACTAAGCCAAACCTGACAAGCTTAACTATAAAATTCTTAATGAAATAAGGTTATAAATTTTTTACTTGTTTATTGACCCGCTGTCCGCAATATTACCAGGGATAGTTATTTTTCTATTAACGATTCACGATTTTTAACAGTCGCCAGTTATTACAGAAAAATTCTGTATTGATGATCCACACCATTGTGGTTATAAATCCAATAGCAGTAAATTATGAAAAGCATTTTGCCTGAGAGCGCCTGTAGCATTATCGTTAAAAATTCTTCAAAACTGTTTATCGGTTGAGCAGTAAAAAAAGCCCTAAGTAATAATATCATCCCTCCGGCGTTCTATAGGTAATTGCTACGTTCACATAATCCATCATGAAACTATTAAGTAAAATAAAGGGAAGGGCTTTACCTTATCCACACTTATTAATTCTGCTGGCAATTAGTTTCAATTCTTTCTCACAGGCGCAGCATATAAAATTTGAGCATATAGGCACTAACATGGGGCTATCCCAAAGCAATGTGATTTGCATATTCCAGGATAGCCGTGGATTTATGTGGTTTGGCACCCGGGATGGCCTTAATAAATATGACGGATACAAATTCACCGTTTACAAGTACGATGCAGAAAATGAAAATAGTCTCAGTCAAAATACTGTTCAGGATATTATTGAAGACCATGATGGCAACCTTTGGATAGCAACAGAGGGAGGCGGATTAAATAAGTTTGACAGGGAAAAAGAAAAATTTATCCGGTTTAAAAATAATTCGAAAGATCCACATAGCATAAGGAATGACTATATAAGTAAGCTAATGGAAGATGAGTATGGCAATTTATGGATAGCAACAAATGGCGGCCTGAACATGTATGATAAACTAACGAACAAATTCAGTTACTATCTCCACAATCAAAATGATCCAAAAACACTGATTGATGATAGAGTCTGTGATATTGTAGAAGATAAAGAGCATAATATTTGGTTGGCAACAGTAGCAGCCGGTTTCGATCTGTTTGATAGAAAAACGAAAACATTCAGGCATTTTCGAACTGATATAAAAGACAGTTTATCGGTGGCTTCTAACAATCATTCAACTCTTTTTATTGATGATAAAGATCAGTTATGGATTGGTACTCGCGGCAATGGCCTTAGTTTATTTGATAAGAAAAATGAAACTTTTAAACATTACCTGAACAAGTTGAATGATAAAGATAATGGGCCAAACGTTATAAGAACAATTAAAGAAGATGACAAAGAGAATTTATGGATTGGAACAGAGAACGGAGGCCTTTGTTTATTTGATATACAAACAGAAACATTTCAAAATTATGCACCGGATGAGGCGGATAACTCCAGTTTAAGTGATATTTCTATCTGGTCTCTCTGTAAAGATAAAAAGGGTAATATGTGGGTGGGCACATTTAGCTCGGGTCTCAACTTTGTAAATCATGATGCTAATAAATTTGCCCATTACAGCCATACTTCTTCGCCTTTAAGTTTAAATAACAATAAAGTATTGGCAATTGTAGAAGATTCTAAACAAAATCTTTGGATAGGTACTGATGGTGGCGGAATGGATTTGTTTAATTCTAAAACCGGGGCATTTACTCACTATGTGCATGACGCATCCAACAAAAATAGTCTTTGCGGAAATTATGTTCTTGCTATTTGTGAAGACAGTGAAGGTAGTTTATGGATTGGTACCTGGGCAGATGGCATAACGGTATTTAATAAAGAAAAAAATAGTTACACGCATTTTAAATATGACCCTGCAAATCCAAACGGATTAAGCAGCCCCAATATAAGAGCGATTTTTGAGGACAATGAAAAAGATATGTGGGTAGTAACATTTGGTGCAGGCTTTTGTAAATATGATAAAAAAAATAACAACTTTATAAGATATCCAAGTGATGCGGCTAATACAAACACCGTAGGTAATGCTTATGTTAACATGTTTTTTGAAGATTCCAAACAAAACCTTTGGATAGCTACACATGGCAGCGGCCTTGATTTATTTAATAAAAAAACAAACACTTTTAAACATTTTTTAAAAATTGAAAATAAAAATAGTATTAGTAATAATGTTGTGTATTGTATGGCTGAAGATAAAGAGGGGAATTTATGGATAGGGACTGACATGGGATTAAACAGGATGGATAAAAATGGCGCTTTTATAAACTATAATACTAAAGATGGTTTGCCAAGCAATTCTATTTTAGGATTATTAATAGATAAAAAAAGCAATTTATGGGTTAGTACATTAAATGGATTATCCAGGTTCGATCCAATAACCAAAGTATTTAAAAATTTTGGAATAAACGATGGATTGCAATCTAATGAATTTAAAATGAACTCATGTTTCCAGAGCCTTACCGGGAAAATGTATTTTGGTGGAGTTAATGGCTTTAATGAATTTAACCCGGATAATACTAAAGAGAAAACATATGAACCACCTCTTGTACTTACAGACTTTCAGATATTTAATAGCCAGGTTCCAATTAGTGTCAATGAAAAAGATAAATCACCTTTGAAGAAAAACATTACAGATACTAAAGAGATGATCCTGTCTTATAAGCAATCTGTTATTTCATTTGAGTTTTCATCTTTAGATTATGGCGTTACTGATAAAAAACAATACTCTTACATGCTTGAAGGCTTTGATAAAGACTGGAATAATATCGGTTCCAAACATACTGCTACCTATACCAATCTCGATCCCGGAAAATATCTTTTTAAAGTAAGAGGGCTAAATAATGAAGGCGAATGGTCATCTCAGCAGATAGCCGTAAGACTTACCATTACTCCTCCCTTTTGGTTAACATGGTGGTTTAAATTATTAGCATTTGTAAGTGTTGTGGGTGGAGCAATAGGATTTTATATGATTCGCATAAATGCCATGAATGCTCAAAAAATAAAATTACAACAACAGGTAAAGGAGCAGACCCATCAATTGATAGAGTCAACAGAACTGGAGCAAATGGCCCGGCAGGAAGCTGATAAAGCCCGCCTGGAAACAGACCGTGCTAATGCAGCGCTTGAAAAAAAGAATAAAGAGCTGGAGCAATTTGCCTACATCGCTTCGCATGATCTGCAAGAACCGCTAAGGACTACATCCAGTTTTGTAAAGCTGCTGCAAAAGCATTACCAGGCGCAGGCTGATGAAAAGACCGATAAGTATTTTACTTTTGTTCTGGACGCTTCAGACAGGATGAAAGAGCTGATAAAAAACCTGCTTGATTTTTCAAGAATAGGTAACAAAAAAGAATTGGAGCAGGTTGATTGCAATGGAGTGCTAAATAATGTGCTGGCAGACCTTGGTGTAGCCATAAGCGAAGCGAAAGCGGATGTTACTTATACCTCGTTGCCGGTTATCACCGGTTATCCTACTGAGCTTAAACAGTTGTTTCAAAACCTTATCACTAATGCAATTAAATTCAGAAAAGAGGGCGTAGCTCCGCAGATAAATATTTCAGTTAAACAAATACCCGGTTATTGGGAATTCTCATTTAAAGATAATGGCATTGGAATAGAAGAGAAATATAATGAAAAGATATTCGTTATTTTTCAGCGCTTACACACAAGAGCCGAATACGAAGGCACCGGTATCGGCCTTTCACATTGTAAGAAAATTGTAGAATTACATAAAGGAGAAATTTGGGTAAAATCCACGCCAGGGCAGGGGAGCACCTTTCATTTTACAATCCGCAAAATTAATATCACACAAGACAAAACGGATAAGATAATACATGAAAAACTGGATTGTATCGTTTAATCAGTTTATGCCTTTTTGGTAATATAACTGCACAGGTTCAAAAATAAACACTTATAAATTTCGTTATAGACTATTGACTCAACAAGATTCGGGTCATAAATAAAATCCAAAAAAATCTCTTGAAAGCAAAAACCTTACTCCCGCCGTCACGCTGTCTTTTTTTACTTTTTCTGCAAATCATTTGCATGTTTTCATTTGCTCAAAAGCAGAACTTAAAATTTGAACATCTTGACAATACCCTGGGCCTCTCTCAAAATAATATTATTTGCATATTCCAGGATAGCCGGGGATTTATGTGGTTTGGTACCAGGGATGGTTTAAACAAGTATGATGGCTATAAGTTTACAGTTTATAAGTATGATGCAGACAATTCAAATTGCCTCAGTCAAAATGCAGTTTATGATGTTAAAGAAGACGCCGGTGGAAATCTTTGGATTGCAACGTGGGGAGGCGGATTAAATAAATTTGATTGGAAAAAAGAAAAGTTTACTCATTATAAAAATGATCCGAAAAACCCGAATAGCTTAAGAAAAGATTACATAAGTAAGTTATTAATAGATGAAAATAGGAACATATGGCTGGCCACCGAACAAGG
>JBDSFG010000024.1:0-6502 GCA_039919615.1 Ginsengibacter sp.
GGTTGAGTGAAACGGAAAGACTAGTTGCCCCCGGAATTTATCAGACATTGTTATATTTAAAACAACAGATAAAGCCGGGAAACTTAAATCAATTAAAAAATATTGGCGTTGATCTTTTAAATAAAAAAGGTTTTAAAGCAGATTATGTTGAAATCGCCAGAGCTTATGATTTAATAACGGTTAACGTTTGGGACGGTGAGGAGCCTCTTATTATTTTAGCCGCTGCTTATCTTAATACAGTTAGATTAATAGATAATTTAAAACATGATATAGTAATTGCAAAATAGTGTAGATTAATATAATCTGCTGCCCTGCTATATTCTATTCGTAACTTGGATGCTGTATGAGTAAAAAACTTTTTACAATTCTTAAATATATTTTTTTTCTTGGCATCGGTTTTTTTTTAGTGTGGTGGCAGTTTGATAAAATGACTGCTATGCAAAAAGCGCAATTTTCCGAATCGCTCAGGAATGCAAATTATTGGCTTGTCCTTCCTGTAATTGCTATGGCTATTTTAAGTCATATAAGCCGCTCAGTAAGATGGAAGATACTGATAGAACCAATGGGATATGACCCGTCTACTAAAAATGCTTTTTATTCAGTAATGTCTGGTTACCTGGCAAACACCTTTGTGCCCCGGGCCGGTGAAATCTTGAAGTGCAGTTTATTAAGCCGGTACGAAAAGATACCGATGAATAAGCTCATAGGCACTATACTGATTGAAAGGGTATTTGACCTCATCTGCTATCTTGTATTAATTGCAATTACTATTTTAATCCAGCTTAATAAAGTAAGTTTTTTTGCAAAGGAAAAATTTTCGGAAATGGCTAGCACCAGCAGAGTGTTTCCGGTTTGGTTAAAGTTGATTACTGCGGTAACTATTATTATTTGTTTAATATTTTTTATGAAATGGATATTAAAAAAATTTGCACACCACCGCTATATTATACATCTCAGGGGATTTCATATTGGTTTGCGGGAGGGATTGAATTCCATAAGATATTTAAAAAACAAAAGTTGGTTCCTGGCCCATACATTATTTATCTGGGTAATGTACCTAATGCAAATTTATGTAGGGTTTTCGGCGCTTTCTGCCACTGAGCATTTAGGTATTGCACAAGCCTGCAGCGTTCTTAGCCTGGCAACTTTAGGTATGATAGTATCGCCTGGCGGCATTGGAGCTTTTCCATTAGCTGTTCAGGAAGTGTTATTAATTTATGATATAGATAATGTTTCGTTTGGCTGGTTAATGTGGGGTGTTTCCACTGCAATAATTATAGTCGCAGGCTTATTTAGCCTTCTATTGTTAATCTACAAAAAAGATAAGAAACCTGATGAGGCAAAGCCGGCAGATAACGTTTAAAATATTTAAAACAGATCAACTGGAACGACAGTTGAAGATCTGGGCACTGTTAGGTAAAAATATTGTATTTACTAACGGTGTATTTGATATTGTTCACCAGGGCCATGTGCATTTACTTTGCGAGGCAGCAGCTTTGGGAGACATATTAATTGTTGCCGTTAATTCAGATAACTCTGTAAAAAAATTAAAAGGAAGCAGCAGGCCTGTTAATGATGAATATTCAAGAGCTCTACTGCTGTCCTCAATGGTAATGGTTGATGCAGTTATTATCTTTGAAGAAGACACACCCGTTGAATTAATTAAAATTATTTTGCCGCATATATTGGTTAAAGGTGGGGATTACAGGATTGAAGAAATTGCTGGCGCTACTGAAATAATAAATAATGGCGGAGAGGTGAAAATAATTCCAGTGGTGGAAGGTTTTTCAACAACATCAATACTAAAAAAATTAAATAACTAACCGGCGTAAAATGCACAAGCAAAATATAATTGTAAGAGATATAAGCTGGCTTTCATTTAACGGAAGAGTATTACAGGAAGCGGCTGATGGTACTGTTCCGCTGAGAGAAAGAATTCGTTTTCTCGGCATCTTTTCTAATAATCTTGATGAATTTTTCAGGGTTAGAGTAGGCACTTTAAAACGCATGATACAGCTTGGAGGCAAGGCAGGTAATATGCACCTTGAAGTTGCCCCGGAAAAGATATTGGAAGAAATAAACATTAAAATTATACAGCAACAGGATGAGTTTAACAGGATTTGGAATAATATTTTAAGTGAGCTTGAAAAAGAAAACATCTTCCTGGTAAACGATGCACAATTAAATAAGGAACAACAACAATTCGTGTTAGCCTATTTTAACGATGAGATCAGGAGCAACATTATTCCTCTTATGATTGAAAGCATACAAGGCTTCCCAACACTCAATGATAAATCTATTTACCTGGCCTGTAAACTTTCTAAAAAAGATGGAAGCATACCACAAAAATTTGCCTTGGTGTCTGTGCCGGTAAGAAGGCTGCCGCGGTTTATAATTTTGCCTTCCACAGAGCATGGCCAGTATATCATTTTGCTCGAAGATATTATTCGCTTTTGCCTTCCTAATATCTTTTCTTTATTTGGCCACGACACATTTTCCTCACACATTATTAAGGTTACACGGGACGCTGAAATTGATATTGATAATGACGTGTCTACCTCCTTTATTCAAAAAATTGAAAAGGGTTTAAAAAACCGCAAAAAAGGAAAACCTGTAAGATTTATTTTTGATAAAGAAATAGACCCCTCCCTTCTCAATTACCTTATCAGGCGGTTAGAGCTTTCGGCAAACGACAATATACAATCCGGCGGAAGAATTCATAATTTTAAAGACTTTATGAGCTTTCCTGAAGCTGTCTTCCCAAACAATAATTCACGAAAAAAACCTTTCATTCATCCCGCGCTGCAGGATGTAAACAGCGTAACAAACGTCGTAATGGAAAAAGATATTCTCCTCAACTTTCCTTACCATTCTTTCGATTCAGTAATTGATCTTTTGCGTGAAGCAGCTATTTCCCCGGATGTTATCAGTATAAAAGTAACCTGCTACAGGCTTGCACAAAATTCTAAAGTGATCAATGCTCTTACCAATGCCGTTCGCAACGGAAAACAGGTTACAGCCATTCTGGAGTTAAGAGCCAGGTTTGATGAAGAGGCTAATCTTGAATGGAAAGTTGAACTGGAGGATGCCGGCGTAAAAGTGATAATAGGCTTGCCAAATCTTAAAGTACATGCTAAAATATGCCTGATAAGGCAGAGAGTAAATAATCATACTGTTCATTATGGATTTGTAAGCACGGGAAATTTGAATGAAAAAACTGCAGCAATATACGGCGACCATTGCCTGCTTACGTCTGACAGAAATATTATGGCCGACGTAAACCGTATTTTTAATTACCTCGAAAACCAAAAAAATGCTGACGGGTTAAAAGACTGCAATTATTTGCTTGTCAGCCCGGTTAACATGCGCAAACAGCTTATGGCACTTATTGATAAAGAAATAAATGCTGCGGAGCTGGATAAGTATGGTGCCATTACACTAAAATTAAATTCATTAAGCGACGAAAAATTGATTCTTAAATTAGATGAAGCGGCAAGAAAAGGGGTTAAAATTAAAATGGTGATAAGAGGTATTTGCTGCATGTATACAAAGAATAAAAAATTTGTAAAAAGAGTGAATGCAATAAGCATCATAGATGAATATCTTGAACATGCCAGGGTAATGATATTTCATCATGGCGGTAAAGAAAAAGTTTATATATCTTCTGCAGATTGGATGGTGAGGAATGTTGATCACAGGGTGGAAGCTGGCTGCCCGATATTAGACAAGCGAATTCAGCAGGAATTAAAAGACATAATAAATATCCAGTTGGGCGACAATGTAAAGGCAAGAATTTTAAATAATGAACTCGATAACCAATATGTAACTTCCGAAGATACTCCTAAGGTTCGCTCCCAGATTGAAACATATAATTACCTATTAAAGAAAACGTACAGTGAAATTAGCAGCTATTGATATCGGGAGCAACGCAGCAAGATTGTTAATTTCTGAAGTAAGAACAGATGGAAATGGCATCACTTCATTTATAAAAGAAAATCTCATCAGGATACCGCTGCGCTTAGGTTTTGATGTATTTGCCACTGGAGAAATTTCATCCCGCAGGAGAGAAATGATAATGCAAACCATGAAAGCGTATAAACATTTTCTGAATGTATATGATGTATCACATCTGAAAGCCTGCGCAACTTCAGCTATGAGAGATGCAAAAAATGCTGAAGAGATAATAAGCCAGGTTAGGATTGAAACCGGTATTGAGATTGAAGTGATCTCAGGCGGTGCCGAGGCTTCTTTTATTTATGAAAACCACATAGCAGAAAATCTTGATAAAGATCATTCTTATCTCTATATTGATGTTGGCGGAGGAAGCACGGAACTCACTTTTTTCAGCAACAATAAAATGATTTTTGAAGATTCATTTAATATAGGCACCATAAGGCTTTTAAAAAATATGGTAACTGAAAATGTGTGGGATGAAATGAAAGACGCTATCAAGGAAAAAATAAAAGGCCATAAATCAGTAATAGCTATCGGCTCAGGTGGTAATATTAATAAAATATTTTCCTTAAGTAAAAGAAAAGAAGGAAAACCATTATCGTTTGATATGTTGAAAGATTATTATAAGGAATTGAGCAGTGTTGCTCTCAGAGATCGCATAAATATTTACAAACTTCGTGAAGATAGGGCTGATGTAATTGTTCCGGCATTGCAGATATACATTAATGTAATGCGCTGGGCCGGCGCTAGTGAAATCTACATTCCAAAAATAGGCCTGGCAGATGGCCTGATACAACATTTGTGGGAAGAATTAAAAATGCAGAATGTTGTTGTATAGGGTACCGATACTTTATGATTAAATTAATTTTCTTTTACTTTACAAAAGCGAACGCTCAAAAGGATTTGTTTTATTCTAACGCAGAGCCACTTCCCATCTTCGCCCCTTTAATTTGCCATTTCTTCCTTTGGGGAATAGGGGCAAAAAAAACCTTCAGCCATGTCTGTAAAAAAAGAAGTAAAAAAAATCACTACCAATACATTGCTAAAAATGAAGATGGCTGGTGAAAAAATTTCTATGATAACTGCCTATGATTTCTCTTTTGCGAAAATATTTGACACAGCAGGGATAGATATTATTTTAGTTGGCGATTCGGCCAGTAATGTAATGGCAGGCCACGAAACTACTTTGCCTATTACCTTAGAACAAATGATCTATCATGCTTCGTCAGTTGTGAGAGGCACTGAGCGTTCCCTTATTGTTGTTGACCTGCCTTTTGGAGCATACCAGGGTAATTCTAAGGAAGCATTAAATTCTACCATAAGAATTATGAAAGAAACCGGGGCACATGCCGTAAAATTAGAAGGCGGAGAAGAAGTACTGGAATCAATTAAACGTATATTGAGCGCCGGTGTGCCGGTGATGGGGCATTTAGGTTTAACCCCTCAGTCTATTTATAAATTTGGCACATACACCGTTAGAGCAAAAGAAGAAACCGAAGCGGAAAAATTAAAGAAGGATGCGTTGCTACTGGAAGAGGCAGGGTGTTTTGGAATTGTTTTAGAAAAAATTCCTGCTGCACTGGCGCAGCAGGTAGCATCAAGTTTGAATATACCTGCCATTGGCATTGGCGCCGGAAGATTTTGCGACGGGCAGGTGTTGGTGATGCATGATTTGCTCGGGATAAATACTGAGTTTAAGCCAAGATTTTTAAGGCAATACTTAAACCTGCATGACCAGGTTACAGGGGCTGTAAAGCAATATATCAAAGATGTAAAATCTAAAGAATTTCCTAATGAGAATGAACAATACTAAAATTTACTCAATTGTAACTTTCACCTTTCTTTCATTTACAGGTTCAGCCTTTTTTTCCCAGGAACGCTGTTGTGTAAAATGAATATTGGCCACTCCTTTATTTTTACCGGAAATGGTAAAAATTTCATCAGCGCTTATACCCGTATTTTTTTGTGTTGATTTTTCAGGCAGGTCTAAATCCTTTGAACCTTTTATACAATCTTTATCCCCGACAATTATATAACTCCATTCATACCCGGCCATTAACAGGCCTTTGATGATATAGTAACAAACGAGCCGCTCTTTAATTTAATCTCCTCTGAAGAAACTGGCATAAATTAAAAATTTATAATTTTCAAAAATGAATACTGCCCGATGCAAATTGGCCGCTCACATTCTGCCTGATTTTTGCTAATTGCTTAATAATAGGTAGGTTTGCCGGCATCAAATATTTGAAATGAAAATTGAACATGTAATAGTACTTCATTTGTTTCAAAACAAAGAGGTTACTCTTCAGGGCATTGGCACGTTTCGGTTAGATCCTTCAGTTTCTTTACCTCCTGATATTGAAAAAGATAATGTAATTCCTCATAATGCCGCTACGTTTGAATATAACTCAAAAGCAACAGAAGATGATTCTTTAATAGATTCTATTGTTAAGCATACTACAAAAATAAAACCCCTGGCTTCGGCCGACCTCGATTCTTTTTTAATGTTAGGGCGACAATTTTTAAATATAGGCAAGCCTTTCATAAT
>JBDSFG010000056.1:0-3048 GCA_039919615.1 Ginsengibacter sp.
GCACTTGTGCGCCTCATATTTTCTCTAAAAATATTTGGAGTAAAAAACTTTGGATGGTTGATAAATATTCAATATGCTCTGAATGTGAAAAATCAGCTTAGGTGAGTTTATGAGCAAACCCTAATTATTTTAATTCAGAACAATCAGATAGCTATCCTGAATTCAGTGGATTTGCCGAAGGTGAAGGCGGCGGTGGCGGAGCAGACGGGAACTGGGATTCCAGTGAAACTTCTAACAGCCACGAAAGTTCTGATTCTTCGGATAGCGGTTCGGATTCGGGTTCATCCGGCTGTAGTTCCGGTTGTGGTGGAGGTGACTAAAATACAGATGCAATATTCTTTCACTAAAGTTCCGGATCTTTTTATTTTAGAGTGCTAGCCTTTTAATGTTTCAACAAATTTTTCATCGGCAAAAGCCGACATACTCAGGGTAAGATAAATGTCAAGTTTTTCTTTAATTATCTGTGCCATGGATTCATCAAAAATACGCAGTATCAGTCGAAGCTTTGGTTGAAGAGATCTTGCATTAAGGCCGATCTCCAGGTTTGTATAGTCATTATTTATGACTGAAATAACCGCTTGTGCATTGGCAACCCCAACATCCTGTAAAACCTTTGTAAGCCCGGCATCGCCAATATATACATCTACTCCATGGCTGCGAAAATAATTGCTATGGGCGGAATTTTCGTTTGATTCAACAATCACAATTTTTTCCTGTCTTTTAATAAGTGCCTCCGCAATAAAATAGCCGAGCCTTCCAAGCCCGCAAATAATAATATGATTTTTATGATGATATTTTTTTCTGCCAAGAGCAAGCTGAACCCGTCTTTTTATAATTTGATCTATAGTGAGAGAAAAAATCATCCAGATGAAAACAGTTGCGCTAAGAATAAGTATTATACCAATAATTTTACTTGCCGCGGAAGCATTTAATAAATTAATATCGCCATAACCTACGGTGGCTACAGTAACCATTACAAAATAAAACGCATCTAACCACGAAAGTGTTTCAAAAAAATGAAAATAAGCTGTTGCCAAAATGATTAGAATTGCAAAACAACCAACAAGCAGTTTGATGAAATAATCAGATCTGGTTAAATTTTTAACTTCCTTAGGCGAATTTACCGGCATATAGTTAAGAATACGTTCAACTGGTTTATACAATGCTTCAACGAAAGCAGGTGCCGCAATTTTTGCAGGATTAAGGATATGGAGATTAGAATGTGCTGCCTGTAAATGCGGTGCAACATTTTCATTGAAGAGAGATACAGTGATTGGCAGGTGTTTATTCAAAGACATAACAGCTAACATAAGTTCAAGGTTATAATCATCCCTTTCATTAAGTATATATATCATGGATAGCGAAGAGAGATTAATGTTATTAAGAGCATCTGCTATCTTATTAAAAGTTGGGCCATCGTTATTAGTTAGCTGGAACGAATCATAAGAAAAATGAATAGTTTCATACCCCGTTACTTCAACTAATTTTTTAACTCTGTATGCCAGGTGCCCTGAACCGAGAATAAGCACTGTCTTGTTTTCATTTTCCATATCTCTCCGGCTTAGTAGTAAGGTGTATAATTTCCCATTCCGGCAGGAATCATCATGCTTTGTTTTCTAAAGCCCTGCTGGAGACAACTTTGCAATCTTCAATGGAAGAGCAATATTATATTTAAAAATAAAATTTCAGCAATGGACTCACTGTCATCTCCTCTTTCATATTTTAAAATGGATATTTAAATAATTTATATTTTAAATTACACTTCAATTTCAACCTCATTTTTCTTCATCGCTATACGATATAATATCAGGCCCATCGTAAGAAAAAACAATACCCCAATCACCTGGTACCATCCTGCACCAAATATTTCACTCAAATAATTTTGAAGATTTACCAACTCTAATTTTTTAGCAATGCTTTCGCTTCCTGCAATTAACAGTGCTACTACAACACCAGCTAAAGCGCCGCCTGCAACCAAACCTGTTGCAAACAAATTTCCTTTGCCTAAGTCATCTTCAGTTGTAACTTCTCCTTTACGTTTTTTTCTCCAGTCAACAATACCACGCAATGCACCCCCACAAAAAATTGGCAATGTGGTACTTAATGGCAGGTAAGCGCCTACGGCAAAGCTTAAAGAATTTACACCGCATAATTCCATCACAACTGCTAATGCAACACCTACAAAAACAAATTGCCAGTCAAGATTAAATGATAAGATCCCTTTTATTAATGTTGCCATTAATGTTGCCTGGGGTGCCGGAAATTTATCTGTGCCGATCGCATGTGTAAACCCTTGCTGAACCATTTCGGCTGTAGGATGATCGAGAATTTTTATAGTTAGACCAATTACCAAAGAAGAAACTATCGCACCAATAAATAAAGCGATCTGTTGATACTTTGGTGTAGCGCCAACAAGAAAACCTGTTTTGAGATCCTGGGAAGTTGCGCCGGCATTTGCGGCTGCTATACATATCATGCCTCCAACAACAAGCACCATAGGCTCAAACGTTTTACCACTCCATCCAATGCCAATAAAAACCAGACAGGTCGCCATTATAGTTGCTATTGTCATACCGCTTATGGGGTTATTGCTTGCTCCAATAATGCCTACAATTCTTGAGGAAACGGTAACGAAGAAAGCTCCAAATATCACTACCAAAATACCCAGCAGTAATTTACTGCCTATCGAATCACCAGGTATCATCGGGATGAATGCCATCAATAATATCAATGCAAGGCTTCCAAATAAAACTACTTTCAGGCTCAGGTCTTTTTCCGTACGCAATGTTGATTGCCCTTCACCACGATTTTTTATAGAGCCAATGCTTTCTTTAAATGATGAAATAATAGTTGGAATTGTTTTCATCAATGTAATAAACCCACCCGCTGCTACAGCTCCTGCTCCCACTTGTCTTATATAAGCCCTGTAAAGTGCATCAGAAGAATCGTCAAATAAATGGGTCAAAGGGTTCCAGCCGCCCGGGCCGCCGGGTGTATTTATATCTTTCAAATAACCCAGCTTTACAAGTTGCGAAGCAATGATAGTTT
>JBDSFG010000057.1:0-5332 GCA_039919615.1 Ginsengibacter sp.
AGCCTGATTGATTTTGGTAAAGAATCTGAAGTAAATACAAGAGTGCTTATTTATGAATTGCTTGATTTTATTGATGATGTAATAACTCCATTGGGAAGCAGGCACATCGTCAGCCACGTACATAAAATATTAGAGACGGGTACAGGTGCAGACAGGCAACTGCAAGTCTTCGATGCCAATAAAAATTTGGTTGATGTTGTGGATTATATACGGTCGCAGTTTTTGGATGGGGTTTAGATTTATTGTCTTTTAAATATATAAAGCAGCTCAATTTTTCAAATCTTAATTCTATAATTTTTCAAATTCACAATATAGAAATAAACGGGTTTCTGGTAAAAATTGTTTTGTACAACGCATGTAATTACTCACGCTAGCTTAAGTTTTAAAACTTAAGTTTTTACATCTCAATAACTTCTATTACCTTCACATTCTAAAGTTCAATTCCTGGAAAAGATCAACCCTCTTTCATTGACAAACCACTTTAATTTTTACTCCCTTTAATTAAGTTCATTAAATCCCGGATATTTAACAATTGTTATTTATAAGCTATCCGAAGATTTAATGTCTACTGTTAATTTTTTTTTGAGCTCCTTCAATAAACCTGATATTACTCCTGTTAAATTATGACTATGAAAAATTTTTTATTGCTTGCTACCGTATTTTTTTATGGTTTACAATTTACTTTCTCGCAATCCGGTCAACTTGATCCTTCATTTGGAAACAAAGGCATAGTTAAAACTGATATGGGCTCAGCCTATAATTATAGTAATTATGGCAAACAGGTATTATTAATGGCTGATGGCAGCATATACCTTATATATGAATCCGCAGGTGTAACTATAATAACTAAAAAAAATGCTGACGGTTCCCCTGATCTAATTTATGGAAATAATGGATATTCTGTTTCTGTACCTATTTACGAGTCACATGCAGCGATGCAAACTGATGGTAAAATAATTGTTGTCGGGTATACGCTAAACGCTGATCAGTATTACAATGAAAAGGATTTTGCAGTTGCACGTTTAAATATTGATGGCAGCCTTGACAACACTTTTGGTGAATCCGGAATAACTGCAACAGATTTTGGCGGTAATAATGAGCAGGCTAATGCTGTTGCAATTCAAAGTGACGGAAAAATAATTGTTGCAGGTTTTATTGACCTGACATATGATGACCTTAGGCTTTTTGCAGTTACACGATATAATGCAGATGGAACTCCTGATGATGTTTTTGGAAGACAACAAACCAGCTTAGGATACGAGAGTCAATCAGCCAAATCGGTAGCCATTCAAAGTAACGGAAAAATAGTTGTTGCCGGGGACGTATGGAATGGCAGTAACTCTGATTTTGCGGTTATTCGTTACAACCGAGACGGAAGTATAGATAATACTTTTAGCGGTGATGGTATAGCAGTAAAAGATTTTGGCCATACCGATCTGGCTAATGCCGTGGCCATTCAAACTGATGGAAGAATTTTGATTGCCGGTAGTACTAACGGCAATTTTGGAGTTATCCGTTACAATATAAATGGAACGCTGGATAATACTTTTGATAGTAACGGAGCGCAAACAACAGATTTTGGTGGAACGGAGGATAATGCAACCGCAATAGCCATTCAAGGTAACGGAAAAATAATAGTGGGCGGCTATGCCGGAAATGGGAACAACAACAATTTTGCTGTTTTACGCTATCATATAAATGGCAGTCTGGATAATAGTTTTTCAGGAGATGGAAAACTCGTTTCCGACTTCGGCTCTTCCAACGATTATGCAAATTCAATAGTTATTCAAAGTGATGGGAAAGTGATGGCTTTAGGATACACCATCAGTGGAACTAACACATATGTTGCTGCCGCACGTTACAATACTGATGGCACTCCCGACGATACATTTGATGGAGATGGGAAACTAATTGATCACGTAAACCAGGGTTCCACCTTTTATGCAGCCACCATCATTCAAAGTGATGGAAAAATTCTGGCAGCGGGTCACACCTGGAATGGGAGCAATTACGATTTTGCACTCGTTCGCTATAATACAGATGGGAGCTTGGATAATAGTTTTTCAGGAGACGGGAAACAAGTGACTGATTTTGGCTCCTCTAATGATTATGCCAAGGCAATAGCTATTCAAAGTGATGGAAAAATTTTATTGGCGGGGAGAGGCGGCAATACCCTGGCCCTTGCACGCTATAATTCAGATGGAAGCCTGGATAATAGTTTTTCAGGCGACGGAAAACGGACTGATAATTTCGGATCCTCTGATTCTGCCGTGTCAATAACTATACAACCCGACGGAAAAATTTTAGCAGGCGGATCTGTACTTGCACGCTATAACATTAACGGTTCCACCGATAATAGTTTTGGTGAAAATGGAAAGCTAACTACTCCATTTACTGTTTATGAAAATGATTATGCTTTTAATTGTAATGATATAGCCTTGCAAAATGATGGAAAAATAGTTATTGTGGGTGTTGACCCCTTTGGTTCTGTAGTTGCCCGGTACAATACGGATGGCACTGCAGATAGCACATTTGACGAGGATGGTCAAAAAACGCTTATAGATGAATCAAGTCCATATTTTAGTAGTGAATCTGCCCTGCACGGCAAATCTATAGCAATTCAAAACGATGGAAATATTGTAGTAGGCGGGGATTATGAATATAATTACAGAGGAATTCAATCGCCATTTGCGCTCATTCGCTTAAACCCTGATGGTAAGCTTGATGATTCATTTAATTCTGGCGGAGTAGTATTTACCTATATCAATTCCAATAGCTATGCAACTTCTGTATTCATTCAAAGTGACAATAAAATAATTTTAGGGGGGTATTCTTACAACGGGAGCAGTGATAATTTTACGCTTAGCCGGTATAATGCCGATGGTAGCCTGGATAATACTTTCAACAGTAATGGAACAGAAACAACCCAGGTAAGTGGAGCATATGACAGAATAGCAAGCATAGCCGTGGCAGGTAATAACTTGTATGCAGTAGGTTATGGTCAATATCCAGGGAATTTGGGTGTTGTGGCCCGGTATTTATTTGCAGAAAGCGGACCACTGCCAGTGAGTATTCTGGATTTTGAAGCTCATTTACAAAATAAGTCAGTCCTTTTACAGTGGAAAATTGCCACTGAAAAAAATCTTACAAACTTCGTGATAGAACGCGGTGCTGATGGAAACAGGTTTTTACCCATAAGGAACTTATCAGCTGCAGGAGTAAGCACATTGCCGAAGAATTTTTCAACCAGTGATGAGCAGCCACTTCAGGGCATTAATTTTTATAGATTAAAAATGATTGATGTTGATGGTAAATTCACCTACAGTAATACTATTGCTGTAAAAATAAATGCAGATAATACACTTCGTATTTTTCCAAATCCAGCAAAAAGAATTTTGTTTGCCACTGCTACGGCAACCAACAATGAAGTTGCGGTTATTAGAATTGTTGATCAAAGCGGAAGAAAATTAAAAGAAATGCATGTTGCTTTAAAGGGTAAAACTTCGTTTTCTATCGATATAACGAATTTGATAAGCGGAGTTTATAATTTGATCTTATGCAAAAAAGAAAAAACAGAAGTACAAACATTTATTAAGAATTAAATAAGCTTCAATATTTTTTAAGAAAGGGATTTCCGAACTTTATCTTCAGTTTCGAAATCCTTTTTTATTTCCCATATTTATTCATTTTGCAAACCCATATCCATAAATAAAAACCTGCTTTAGTGATTAAGTTCTATTTTATAATAATGATGGAAATAACTTGAAATAACCATTGAGAATTACTTTAAGTCTAATTTGTTAATTACTTTAAAATTATTAGAGTTGTCTCAATTTCAATAAAAAGACATTCTTATTACCACCAAAAAATAAATTAATTAAAAATGGTTAGATTAAATGTTCAAGATCCGCTTTCCTTATTTCTAGCGGTTTCACTGATATTAAACGCTTGCGATAGTCATACTTCTGCTACAAAAAGTAATGGGGTAAGTTTTGAACATAAAGATTCCGTAACGCAAAAACCAAAACCGATATCTCAACCTTTAATCAGTAGTATTTATACCGCCGACCCAGCTGCTCATGTATTTAAGGGTAAGATTTATATTTATCCATCACATGATATTGATGCAGGTATTCCGGAAAATGATAAAGGCGATCATTTTGCTATGAAGGACTATCACGTACTTTCATTAGACAGTGTAAATGGCCAAATTACAGATCATGGTATAGCACTTGATATTAAAGATATACCCTGGGCAGGGCGCCAGTTATGGGCTCCCGATGCCGCTTTTAATAATGGTCAATACTATTTGTATTTTCCCGTAAAGGATAAAAAAGATATTTTCAGAATAGGAGTTGCTACCAGTAATTCCCCCGCAGGACCATTTAAGGCAGAACCCAAACCAATAGATGGAAGTTTTAGTATTGATCCGGCGGTGTTTAAAGATGATGATGGAACGTTTTATATGTATTTTGGAGGAATCTGGGGAGGACAACTACAAAGATGGCAAACAGGCAAGTATGATTCAACTGCTAAAGATGAACCTTCAGGCGATACTTCTGCATTAACAGCCAGAGTTGTTCGTTTATCCAAAGACATGCTTCATTTTGATGAAGAGGTGAAGAACGTGCAGATACTCGATAAAGGTGGCAAACCATTATCTGCAGAAGATCATGGTAGAAGATTTTTTGAAGCTCCATGGTTGTACAAATATAATAGCAAATATTATTTTACTTATTCAACCGGAGATACACACTTTATTTGTTATGCCACAGGTAATAATCCCTATGGGCCATTCACATACCAGGGAGTAATATTAAATCCGGTAGATGGTTGGACGAATCATCAATCAATTGTTGCATTTAAGGGTAAATGGTATTTATTTTATCATGATGTTCAGTTATCAGGTAAAACCCACTTAAGAAATATTAAGGTTACAGAATTAACTTATACACCTGAGGACAGTATAAAAACAATTGATGCATACACAAAGTGATCAGTTAATTATTGGTTCAATAAATTACAACCAAGTTAACTGCGGATTATTTTAAGGCTAATCCATTATATCACTTACAGCGGCACTAAAAATACGGGGATGAGCCTATAGGCGGGCCTGGAATCAGGAAGCAAAACTTACGATCTGTGAAAAATCTCGTATCTCATGAACGTTTCCAAATTAGCGTTGCAGCCGGAAATTTGTTATCTTAATTAGGGTTTGCTCATAAACTCACCTAAGCTGATTTTTCACATTCAGAGCATATTGAATATTTATCAACCATCCAAAGTTTTTTACTCCAAATATTTTTAGAGAAAATATGAGGCGCACAAGTGC
>JBDSFG010000120.1:0-14755 GCA_039919615.1 Ginsengibacter sp.
CCCGGTTTTTTTCACCACAAATACCTCTTGTGTTGATCCATCCTGCCACTGGTACGATTGGAAAGTTCCGGGCTTGAGGCTTATTGAATCTCCTGCGCAAATCTGAGTGTCAGGGCCAAGAGTTGGCGCTGGTTTTTCCAGTACAATAAGTTGCAGCATTATTATGCTATCACAACTAGTTGCAGTCGTAAAAGTATCTGTGTAAGCGCCTGTTGCAGTATGCCCATTGTAAGATTGTCCTTTGCAAATAGTAGTGGTTATTGCAAAACTTACCCTGTTAATAACGAGATCAAGGTTTGCTATGCTGTCGCATCCCGCAGGTGTTTGCAGGGTATCTGCATATCTTCCACTTTTAGTAAGTAACCTGCCATTCCAGTTGTAACCGGAGCAGGTTATAATTGCGGTACTGGAAGCAGCAATATTCATCTGAAGATTAAGATTAATAATACTGTCGCAGCCGGTAGCAGTAGTTAGCATTTGCGTAAAGGTGCCGCTGCTGCTGTAGACAATATTGTTAAGCATGTAGCTTTTGCAACTTACAACATCTAACGTAACAGGTGGTATGTTTTTACAGGGTGACATTTTATGAAGAAAAACATTTCCAAACGAGGAAGCGGTAACATTATATTCCTCCAACCCCGGATCAAAATCTGCCTGCCCTAAAAATACGCCTGTGGTGTACACTTCCCCATTGGTATTAATACACAACCCTGTAGCATAGTCTTCATCGCTGCTGCCAAATGACCTGGCATATATAAAATTACCGTCCTTGTCAAGCTTGCTTACAAATACGTCAGATGCATAACCACCCCCGGTTGTTGTAAGATTGTATACCAAAGGCCCGGGGTCGAAATCCTGTGTAAAACGAAACAGGCCGCTAAGATAAATGCCGCCGGCGCCATCAACCTGAATATCATTATGAGAATAGAGAAAGTTAGGTGAGCCGCCAACAGGCTTGTTCCAAACCAGGTTTCCGTTTATATCATATTTTGATAATGAGGAATAGTAAGAATAAACATTTTCGTTATAGTCAACAGCAATATCCAAACCAATGATATCTCTTATAGCCCAAAGAAAATTGCCGGAAGAGTCAAGTTTTGAAAGGAAATCTTTTTGCGTAAAAATGGCGTCTGTTGTAAAATTGCGAACACCAGCGCCGGGATCAAAGTCAGTAACCCCGCCAAAGTAACCAGAAGTATAAACGTTGCCCTTACTATCGGTTCTGATATACTTGCCTTCCGAATAATGATCACCATCAAAGGCTTTGGCGAATTTAAAATTCCCCGAAGCATCCAGCTTAATGATAAATGCTGTCACCAGATCTTTACTACCCTCTATGGCAACACCGTCACCCGGATCCAGATCCACAGCGCCTGTAATATAACCGGTTGTATATACATTACCGAAGATATCAGCATTTATTGAGTTACCTATATCAACGTTATTTTCTCCGATTTGTTTAGCCCATTTAAAATTGCCATTCGCATCTAATTTCGAAATAAAAATATTGTTGTTTTCAATGCCGGTGGTAGTAGTTGATGTGAGATTATAAGCATCCGCGCCAGGATCAAAATCTGCAGTGCCATTAAAATAACCTGTACTATAAACGTTCCCCTTTGTATCAACACACAAAGATTTGCAAATGGTGTAGCTATCATTTTTTCCCAAATGCTTTCCCCAGAGGAAACTTCCGGCAGCATTGAATTTTGAAATGAAGATATTATCAAACTGGCTGCTTACATTGACTATGCCGGGTCCGGGGTCCAGATCAATGGTGTTGTGAAAGTTGCCGGCAATATATACGTTCTTTGCGTCGTCAGTTCCAATAAAATAACTTTCCTGAACCGGCAATCCAATTTGCCGTTCTAATTTTTTTACCCAATTGAAATTAATATTTTGCGCCAGTGAGGTTTGTGCGGAAACACCAGATAGCAGTAAAATGACGAGGTACTTCAATCGATAATTTTTTTAGCAGCGGTCTTTATTTCAGTCAGAACGGAATTACTGCCTTAAAGATAAATATAGTTAGACAGTTCTGTAAAGATTGAGACCGGGGGTGTTGGTTTGCCGGAGAATAAGATTGCTATTTTTTGCTTTTTTGTTTTTTTAAAATAATTAGACAGTGATTGCTCATTGGCTATTTTCCACGTTCGGTAGTTTACTTACATTTTTAAAGAGTTGAACTTCTGTGAAATCAATTTTTTAGCGCAAAGTTGTTAGCAGAGGCAATCTTATTGCCTTACTTTATGTGCTTCCATATCTATTTCAATTAACTGTCCTGTTACGGCCAGTCCTTTTACTTCGAGCCAAGTTCCTGTTGGGAATTGTTTTTTATAAACAGCACTACGGAAGGCAGACGCTTTTATAAAATCAGCCATATTGGTTGTATAAATATTTTCGGCTACTACATCGTCAAAAGTGTAACCATAATGTTGTAGTATCTTTTGTAAATCGCTATAGCAATTCTTCATCTGTTGCTCCATGTTACCGGGAGCAACTATTATCCCGGAATCGTTCATACTTACTGCGCCGGAGATTTTAAGATCGTCACCGACTCTTACTGCATGTGAATAACCATAGTCTTTCTCAAGTTTTGGCCGGAGGTTAAAATATTCGGGTGTGTCTGCCTTTGTTGCCTTTAGTTCTCCGTCCCCCACGTCCTTTGAATTGCCAGCAGTGTGGCAACCGGTAAAGAACAAAATGCCCGTTAACAGGCTTACAGTAAGTAAAATCTTTGTCGTCTTTTTTATGTTAATTGAATGTTTGAGTTCTTTTAGTATTAAGTCAACAGTTATTTATCCCAATGATCCCACTGCGGCCTTATATCACTTTTCCAGGATGGCGCAATGCAAGCAATAACCCGTTAATTCCCCCGTCACTCCATCCAATTACATATGCAGAATCAATATGAAGTGAATCAAGCACTGCATTTAAATCATCCGCCATCATTTCATACGTTAATGAATCTCCGTAACCAATACTATTTCCCTGTGCACGGCTGTCAACGGCAATTACCGTATAATATTTTGAGAAATACGGAACCTGGTATTTGAAATTATTAATTGAACCGCCGTTACCATGTATCAGCAACAATGGTTCTCCTTTGTCATACACTTCACAATAGGATCTGACGCCCCGTGTTGATATGTATTTTGCGGCGGCGGCATTACTGCCATAATTTATGGCAGCCTTATTTTGCTGCGCTCGTGCATTAAAAGCAACAAAGGCCATCGATACCAAAATGCAGCGTTGAATATAGTTTCTCATGCTGGCTTTAACTATAAATATAAAATTTATCCCTGTGAGATTTTTCAGTATCTATCAATCTCTATACATCATAGCAATGTTTGTAAAATGGTATTCAAGGTTCTTGACAGGAATGTCGTTTCGAATTGATATTGATAATTCTCAGGTGGTAATTCAACTGTAAACTCAAACCCCCTCCCCTCTTTAGTTTCTACTTTTGTGTCGCCTCCATCTGCTTTAATAATATCATAACCTTCCTGCTTATAGCAGTTGCTATGAAGTCCCCGCCGCCGGAGCTTTAGTAAAAAGATACGCCCACCAGATTAATATAAACTGTAGCGGCAATCTTATTATCGTTACCCATAGCTTCGGATTATTTTCGTGGAGGTAGTTAAGCATCATTTGAATATTGGCAGGAAAAACAGCAATGAGCAAACCAATGATGCACCATGCCGCAATGGCTCTTGTGTATACGGGTATTAATAACAAACCAAATAAAATTTCGCAAGCCCCACTCGCCATAACTAATATGCTCTGCCACCCGAGCCAGGCAGGCATGATCTTTAAATAAAATTGAGGATTAATAAAATGATTGATGCCCGCTGCTACATACAGCATCGCCATAAAATAGAGGGAAAGTTTTTTCACCGTAGATGCACTACTAAAAGTTATGAATTATGCTTCGTATAATACCTCCTAAAATTAAAAATAATTCACCATTGAGGGTGGAAATTTGTAAGGACAGCACAATGCCTTTGCTGCACTGCAATACATAGCCTGATTAAACAGACAGCTTCCCAAAAAAGATTTTTAATCCAACTTATAATTTTAGATTTAAGCAAATATTTTAACCATTTAAAAAAGGAGGCTATTATGTATGCAGTTGTTCGTCACTATCATTTTAAGAAAGAAGACAGTGATAAAATTGACAAATTGGTGCGGGACAGTCTTGTGCCGCTGTTAAAAAATGCACAAGGGTTTGTACAGTATTACTGGCTCGATACAGGTGAGGGGGAAGGAGCATCTCTAAGCGTATTCGATGATAAAGCCGGTGCAGATGAATCTATTCAACTGGCAGCCGATTTTGTAAAAACACATTTGTCTGAGGTTGCAATTCAGAAGCCGGAAGTAATTGAAGGACCCGTAAAGGCCCACGCCTGACGCATTCTTTTTAATTTATGAGGCCTGTTGCAGGAGGCCTTTTTCTTAACGTTATTTCCCCAGAAAAAGTTCCAGAGTTTCCAGTACGCCAGGTATGCACCTGAAGAACATCATTAAATCAGGCTGTGGCAGAATAGCGAAAGATTTTAATAAAAGAATTGCTCAGACACAATCCCGCCGTCTTTCACTTCATAGAGCATTACTTCGTTGATTTGTATTCTTCCCAATTCCTGCACGGTAATATCCACCTCTCTTCCCACTGCAAAATAATTGCCCCCCACAACAGGTTCAGTGGTATGTCTCCTGTGAGCAGCCTCAATTCTATTGACGAAGTTTTCGCCTTTTTTGCGAACCGCATCTTTGCCTTCCGCATATCCAAAATATGGAGAATTTGGAGGATCAATGCTTATTACATTATCTGAAAAAAGTTCATCCTGGATTTCAAACCATTTTTCCTGCTTTGCAAGTTCATTAAAACGGGCTGCAACTTCCCGGGTTGTCATTACGCTAAGGGTAGATGAATTTGTCATTTCGCTTTTTATTTTATTGATTGTTCAATCATGTCTGTTGCAAGGTTCGTCTTCAATTTTTCCAGGTACTTTGTCCATCCATTTGAACACTCCCTGAAACATTCAATTTGTGGAACCAAACCATCATGAGTGAAAGTTATCGTGGTCTGATTTTCTTCGGTGGAAATATCAAAAGAAATCCTGGTGCCGGTCCATTCGCCGGTATCACCCACAAAAGTGAGTTTGCTGTCAGTCACCAGCCAAACAATCTTTTTGTTGGGAATAAGCTCAATTAATTTTTGTTTTGAATAATGGGCCCCGTCTCCCGCTTTAAAGATAAACTCATCGTTAATCTTTTTGCTGTCTCCTTGTATGGTCTCTTCATATACCCCAAACCACCATTGCTCAATATCTAACAGTAATTCAAAAACCGCTTCGGGTGTTTTTGAAGATTTAAAACTATTTGTATAGCTGCCTTTTTTCATAGTTGATTCATATTTAGAAACAAAAGTAATGTCCAAATGGTATTAGTATAGGGTGTAAAATAGACTTTATAGTGGGTTGATTTGGACAAAGCATCTTTCTATCTTTACACAAAATAAATGCCATGCAACATATTACAATCGCCGTACCCTCTGGAGAAGGCAACAACCTGAGCAGCATAGTAGGTGCTTACAAAATATTATCAAGGGCTAATGAGTATTGGAAAGGTATTGGCAAAAGACAACTGTACAAAATTGAATTAGCAGGTATTTCAAAAGAGGTAGAATATTATGATGGTTTATTTTGTGTCAGGCCACACACAACCATTTCAGCAATAGCTAAAACCAATCTTATTATTATTCCTTCTTTGAATCATGATTATGTAAAAGCAGTGAAGCATAACAAATTACTGATTAACTGGGTTGAGAAACAATATAAGCATGGTGCTGAAGTAGCAAGTATATGCACAGGTGCATTTATATTGGCAGCATCAGGTTTGCTTGATGGAAGAAGTTGTTCCACACATTGGGCCGCTGCAGATAATTTCAGAGCGATGTTTCCGAAAGTGAATTTGCAAACAGATAAATTGATAACTAACGAAAATGGAATTTATACGAATGGCGGCGCTTACTCCTTTCTTAACCTGGTACTTTATCTTGTTGAGAAATATTACGACAGGCAAACAGCCATATTTTGTTCCAAAGTATTTCAGATAGAAATAGACAGGAATAGCCAGTCTGCCTTTATAATATTTAACGGCCAAAAGTTGCATGAGGATGAAGTGATTAAAAATGCACAGGCGTATATTGAAAGCAAACTCCACGAAAAAATTTCAGTTGAACATTTGTCTTCCAGGTTTGCAACAGGCAGGCGAAACTTTGACAGGCGGTTTATAAAAGCAACAGGCAATACACCAGTAGAATATTCACAACGGGTAAAAATTGAAGGGGCAAAGAAAGCGTTTGAGACCGGCCGCAAAACAATTAATGAAGTGATGTATGATGTTGGTTATTCGGATGTAAAGGCGTTCCGGGAAGTATTCAGAAAAATCACGGGCATGTCGCCATTGGAATATAAGAGAAGATACAATAAGGATGCGGTAGTTTAATAGAACGATGTGAAAGCTTGTTCGACATTGACCTTTGTTAGCGGTTGTGTGCTTTCTGTCGTGTCTTTGTCGTGCTGTTTATGCAACTCTTAAAATTTTTTCTACCTTTTTGCCTTTCGCCAATTCATCCACCAATTTATCTAAATACTTTACTTGTTTTGTTAAAAGGGTTTTCAATTTCTTATATCCCATAGCCACAGATTACTCCTGCTATCAGGCGGGCATTAAGGTTTAATTTGGCTTCCCCAAAGAATGTTTCAAAAGTTGCTTTGTCATCAATCAAAGCTTGAAGTTTTTTGTTATCAAAAACGGTCAACAACTTTATTACCTGGTGCAATTCCTTTTTTGTCCTCCCTTTACTCTCATTTTTTTTGATGTAGTGCGGATATACTGATGCAAATATCATTTTTGCCATTCGCTCATTGTGTTCGGGTGATGCCTGCATGTTATTTTAATCTTTATTATTGGAACAACTGGTTAAAACAGCCTGAGGCCAAGTGATAAACTTATCGAGCCAAAATCTTCTTTAGTTTTTTTATCACGATTGAAAACGTTTATATAAGAAACCTTTCCTGTCCATTTTTGATTTTTAGAAAAGTAAAGACCAAATGATGGTTTCAGTCCTAATAGTGTGTGTCCACTCACAATGCTAGGTCCTGATACAAGCGACAGGTAAATTGTCTTTGTTGGGTGAAATGATGCACCTGCAAAAATGTTTACCATCCCGCCAATATCGAAAATTTCAGATCCATCATAATTTGTCCTAAAAACTTTATCATCTTCAAGGTATGCATCCGCAGTCAGGTCAATCGTCGGTTTAATCTTTGAATTGTTATTTAAAAATAGCTGAAGCCCTAAACCCATTCCCCACGGATTGTTCCCAATTGTTCTGTCGTAAATTGTTTTATTATATTGCCCTTGTATATATGTTGAAACTTTGTGTTGTGCCTGACTAAAGGATTGGATCAACAAGGAACAAAGTAAAAATGTCGTTATAAACTTTTGCATGTAGCGGTTTTTTTGTATAGGCATCGACGATGCCGGGAATCGAATGCCCGAAATTGGCACGGCTAATCTTTCATCCTGATATAGCGTTCGATGTTTAGCCTGTTGATCCTCAGGCTATCAATTTTTTCTGTTCCCTGCTGTACAAGTGTATCGCCGTAAAAAGAGAGCGTAAATTCAAATTCATTTCCTTCCCATTGCCTGTCGCTGCAATATTCAAGATGCTCTGTATAAGCGCTGCCTTTAAGTGTATACCTGCCTGCACCCGAAGAATAGAATCCAGTTGAGTCCTTTCTTTTATTACGATCGTGACTCAGAAAAGCAAAATGTGATTCATTTATTATCTTGATAAAATCGATACTCTCTGTATAACCAGTTACCGTCGTGTCTCCTTTCTCAATTAAGGTTCCTGATAATAATTTCCACGTGCCTTCAACTGGGAGCCTGGTGAAGTTTGAGAAAGGCGATACCACAGGTTTACAGGAAGCAACCATGAAAATGATCAATGCAATAAACAGGTATTTCATTTCAGAATTTATGCCTGTAAGCTAACTTATTTTTTTCAGGCTAAAGTCACGATAAAAAGCATTGTTTGAAGTGAGCTTCTTCGAGATTTAAAAAAAGGAACAGATAGCTGAATGACTGAAGAATGAATGAATAAGTAATAAAAGTGTGCTGTACTGAACAACAATCTTTGCATGGATATGTTCCTATCATACCTGTTGCTGGCGCTTTTTCACTTTTTATGGCTTGTCGAAAAAGCAAAAAAAGAATTGAAATGCATCGATCCATACATCAATCATAGTATTTCAGGCCCATTAATTGTTGCAGCTAAACGGGTGGGCCGATGCACAACTCCCCTTAAGAATTAATCAACAAGCGGCTTTATTTTTTACGCCCTGGTTTGAGTGGATTCAAATGCAGACATGAATAAGGAAATACCTATTACTTATACCAATTTCTTTTGAAAGAGAAGGATTTAAATCATTGTCAAACTTTCCCCCTTCTCAAGATTTTTCATCATTTCAAATTTAATATTTTTTTTACGTCAACATACTTCATCATCCATTAAGTAGTCAGGTATTTTTTGCTCAGCGCCAACTGCCAAAACAGATTTGCAGTGGACTTATCAGTTTAAGACAAAGCTTATAGGTGGACAATATTCTTTAGATTATGAAAGATTTGCTAATTATTCAGATAGCGAAAATAATCAAACAGCGCTTATAGTGAAAGTCAATGGCAATATAATGCAGGCATCACGTTTGATGCATACGCTGGCCACATCGAAATTAAAAGACCTTCAAATCATTTTAGATTGCGTCTTGAGTGCCAGTAATCATCCCGCCATTGCTTCCAATATTTATTTGCAGTTAACTGGGTATGTGGCAAACACACCTGCACAAACAAAAAGAAAAAAAGAAAAAAATAGCTGTGTTTTTAACGTACATTTATTTTTCAACTTTAAAAAAACTAACATGAAAAAAGTAATCTTTTTTTCGCTTGTATTATTTGTCTTCTTTTCCTGTAATGAATCAGCTAAAACTGATGACATGTCGTCTAAATCTTCTGACTCAACTTCAACAACTTCCAAAACTTCTGATGCAAAGGCTTTGTATGAAAAGAACCTTGCTTCGCTGCAGGCGGGCATTACTGCTTTTGAAAATAAAAAGATTGACGACTGGGCTGCCACTGTTGCAGACGCTGCTGTTTGGAATTCGCCGGCATATGGAGCAAAGCCTGGAGGGAAAGAAGACTGGAAAAAAGCGCTTTCCGCTTATACTGCCAACTGGGACAACCTTAAATTGGTGAACCCTGTTTTTTTACCCGGCATAGACTCTCTCACGCATGAATTTGATGGAAGTGTAAGGTATTATGGGGCGTGGGAAGGAGTTCATAAATCAGGTGTAAAAACTTCTGTAAATTTTTATGGCACTTATGAATTTAATAATGATAACAAAGTAGTTGATGGTTCTGATTTTTTTGATGTTGGCGGACTAATGGATGCAATTAAACCTAAATAGAAATAGTCGCTATTTAAAATATTCCTTTCAGTTAATTTTAGTAAAGCTGCTCCCGGTATGGAGCAGCTTTATTTACTTATGAAATAACTAACAGCATGCAATTAAAATAATCCTAATTCTCAGTTATATTAAAAGCGCCCAAGGTGCGACGAAAAAGGAAAGAACCGGTTTAGAATATCATACACTCAGGTTTCCTTCAATGGAGTCGTCCATAGTTTTACCCACAATTGCTCCTGCAACTCTTTTTATCAACCCTATTGCCATATTATGTTTTGTATCCCAGTAATAACCTTCTTCGGGCACAACCTTAATAACAGATATTCCTGGATCATCAACACCTTCAGTAAACCATGTTTTTAAAATCGGTTTCCACAACTCTTTTATCTTCTCTTTGTCTTCACTAATAGTTGCGGTACCGTAAAGGTTTAAAAAATCTGAATAGTCTGATCCCTGGAATAAAAGCTGAACTTTTGAATCCGTCTTTATCTCAAAATTTTTATGGCTGTCATTGGCACTCAGGAACCATAGGTTACCGTCATCATCCAACTGCTGCAAACTCATTGGCCGGGTAATAAATGGTTTGCCACTTTCAATGTCAGTACAGAAAAAGCATGATGGCGCATTGTCAGTTAGTTCTTTTATTTTTTTTATTGCTTCTGAGCCATGAAGGTTTTGGAAGTTGTTTTCCTTTTGTTGTTTGTTGATACTGTCCATATTTTTTTTGATTTTTGAATAACAAAAACAATACCCGTTATATAGGGTATGATAACATTAGTGACTCCACACTAAAAAGTTACCGGGCTACACAATCAATGTTTTAAAATTTTTATTTGAAAAGTTATTGATTTGAAAAACTATCCTGATAGAAAGTAAAAACCCCGAATAAACGGGGCTTAAATATTTATTTGAGGCCTTAATCTTTTTTTACTTTCTTCTCTCCGGTTTCTCCATCAACTTTGATTTTAATGTCGTCGGTTTTGATCTTTACATCTCCATCTTTTCCAACCTTCTTTTTGTAATCCCCATTTTTTAAAAGTTCCCTGTCAATTTCATCCTGGGTTAAAGCTGCCGGTTTTACGTCTACAGGTCCGGGAATTTCATAGTAATATTTACCATCGTGGTGTCTCATAACTTTATGGTTTATTATTTCACCGGTGTGTCCGTATAAAGTGTCTTTTGTTTCAGAATCATAATAAACTACCAAGGGTTCTTTTGTTTCAGCATTAAGCATATAACCTGTTGAAGAATCTTTTATAACGCTTACGCTTTTTCCTGTATTAAGATCAATGTACCTGGTATTGTTGTCTGAGCAACTAATTACTCCAAGTATTAAAAAACTGATCCCTGATAAAATTGTAATGTGTTTCATTTTAAACTTTTCTATTTACAGGCAATAATCAATCCACAAAACATATTTACTACCGGAAATGCGCTGCTAAGTATCGAATACCGGGAGGGCTCAACCTGCAGTATTTTGCGTTGTGTTATTTTACCACAAAAGGCGCCTGACTAATGGGCACCTTTTATGGTAAATAATAACTTGTGATTACTGAGGCAATAATACTTTATTTATAACATGAATTATCCCATTACTCTGGTAAACATCTTTTGTGGTAACAACGGCTTTATTACCTTTTTCGTCTTTAACTACCAGGTTATTTCCTTTAGTCATAACCAATAATTTGCCGCCGGCAACAGTAGTTAAAGTTGCTGTGCCTTTACCAGCTTTTACCATTTCCATAAGTGCTTTTGAGTCAAGGTGTCCTGCTACTACGTGGTAAGTGAGGATGCCTGTAAGCATTGATTTGTTTTCAGGTTTTAACAGCGTTTCCACAGTGCCTGCAGGCAGCATTTCAAATGCGCTGTTAACAGGCGCAAATACTGTAAAAGGTCCTTTGCCTGAAAGTGTTTCTACAAGGCCGGCAGCTTTAACAGCAGCCACCAAAGTTGTGTGCTCATTAGAATTTACGGCATTTTCAATAATGTTTTTAGAAGGATACATTTCTGCTCCGCCTACCATTACGCTTTTTTCCATTTGTGCAAACGATGCATTAGTAAATAATGCGCTGAGGATTAATAATCCTATACTTTTAATTGTTCTCATTTTAATTTTTTATGATAATTTATTTTATGTCTAATCACATACGTGAGTATTGAAAGGATGGATTGCTTTATTATTTTTTTGCTGATCACAATAAAAGAGGAGACGCAGAAACACCGAAGAAAAAATCCTGCAGGCAAACGAACCACTTCTCATAGCTTTGCGTTATATCTAAAAGCTTAAAAATTAATGTTACCGGATTTTACTACTCCATTATGGTTCTTTACCGCTATGGCAGTTATGTTTCTAATAATTGCAGGTCGTTATTTTTTAATTGCAGGAATGTTTTATGTGATCTTTTATTTATGGTTTCCACAAAAATGGATTGAAAGAAAGATCAGCAAAAAAGCATATAAGGATAATCAATTTAAGACAGAAGTTACCTGGAGTATAATTACCGCTTTGCTTTTTGCATTTGCCGGAGCCGTGTTATTGGTATTATGGCAAAAGGATTTTACAAAGATTTATTTAAAAGCGAATGACTATTCACTTTGGTGGTTGCCCGCAAGCCTCCTGGTTATTATGCTTTTACATGAAACCTATTATTATTGGTTGCATCGCTGGATGCATATCCCTGTGGTATTTAAAATAGTTCATAAAATACATCATGACAGTAATGTGACCTCTCCATGGACGGCGTTTTCTTTCCATCCTTTGGAAGGCTTTTTACAAGCTATCTTTCTACCGATGATACTTATAATTCTTCCTGTTAACATGTATGTTATTTTAATACAGCTTACCGTTATGACCTTCAGCAGTGTTATAAATCATCTTGATATTGAAATATATCCTAAGGGATTTCATAAGCATATTTTGGGTAAGTGGTTTATCGGTGCTACTCACCATTCGCTGCATCACAAACAGTTCAAATATAATTATGGCCTGTATTTTACTTTTTGGGATAAGTGGAAGCGTACCGAGAGCCCGTTATATAAAAAGCTTGCAGAAGAAAAAACGATTTCAAACCGCTCACAAACCTTATCAAAACCTGGTTGAAGCACCAGGAATAATTGATGTACATGCACACAGAATCAGCCTTGATACTCGTTTCAGCCGCAATTGGAAAAATCTCCGCTGAATACATCATTCCGGATAAAGGCATTTGCATAATGACACTGGCGCATGGTGCAGGCGCAGGCATGAATCATTCATTTATGGTGACACTTGCAGCATCACTTGCGGAAGTTAACATAGCAACGCTACGTTTTAATTTCCCTTTTACTGAAAATAAAAAAGGTCGCCCCGATACGCCGGCTGTTGCACACCAGGCCATAGAAGCAGTTATTAAAGAAGCGCAAAAATCTTTTCCATTGCCACTTTTTGTCGCCGGTAAATCTTTTGGCGGAAGAATGAGCTCACAGTATTTATCTGCAAATACTATTAAAGCAGTTAAGGGAATTATTTTTTATGGCTTTCCCCTGCATCCTCCAGGTAAACCTTCAACAGAACGTGCGGAGCATTTAAAGAATATAAAAATCCCAATGCTTTTTTTACAGGGTACAAAAGATGAGCTTGCAAAGTGGGATCTGATAGAACCTCTTTGTGCATCTCTTAAGCCTGCAACATTGGTAAAGATTGAAGGTGCGGATCACTCATTTAAGGCTGGCAAAAAGGATATCATGTCCCTGCTTGTAACAGAAACTGAAAAATGGGTTATGAAAAAATTAAAGAAATAAATCTTCCTGTTTGATGAAAAAATTTATAGCACTGCTTTTGCTTTTTATGTTTTTGATTAGTTCCATTATTGTTGAAGCACAGAAAAATTCACCGGGTAGTAATGCTTATATAAAAGTAAGCGCTGATAATCCTGCTTACTTTTCTTTCCAGGATGGGGCGCCATATATACCTGTTGGGATAAACATGATCAGCCCAAGTGGACGATACACCAACAAACCAGATTCAGCCTTTTATGAGATAGAACAATGGATGAAAAAACTTTCAGAGAACGGCGGAAATTATATCAGGGTTTGGCTCAGTAATTCTTTTTGGGATATGGAAGAAGAAGCCGGGAAATACAATCAAGAGAAGGTTCATAGAATTGATCGTTTTATTGAAATGGCAAGGAAGTATCACCTCAGAATAAAATTAACGCTTGAACATTTCCGCAGCATTACCTTAAAAGAAAACCCGCAACAATGGGCAACAAAATTTGCCTATCATACCTCACGTGGTGGACCATTAGATAGCGTGAGGCAATACCTTACATCCGGGGAAGGGCAAAAGCTCTTTTTAAATAAAGTAGATTTTTACCAAAAGCGCTATGGCAGTGATACATTGTTTTTCGGATGGGAGCTGTGGAATGAAATGAATGCCATGAGCGTACCGAAGGACAGTGTATTTTTTGCCTGGAATGAAAAAATGCTTGCGGCAGTAAAACAATATTTTCCCCAGCAGCTTGTAATGCAAAGCCTTGGAAGTTTTGACGGGGAATATGCCAAACCGCTGTATAAAAAAATGATGTCCATTTCCGCAAATGAAGTAGCACAGGTGCATCGCTACCTCGACCCTGGTGCACAAATGGAAGTATGCCATGCACCGATGGATATTGTGTGCGCTTCAGCAGTAAAAGATCTGCTGGCATATAATTTATCAAAGCCTGTATTGCTCGCTGAAACCGGCGCTGTAGAACCGCATCATGCCGGGCCAAGTAAGTATTATGCAAACGATACCGCGGGTATTTTATTACACGATATTCTATTTGCGCCCTTCTTCACAGGTGCCGCAGGTACAGGAATGAGCTGGCACTGGGAGTCATACGTTGATAAAAATAACCTGTGGTATCATTACGGCCGCTTTAATGAGGTTATAAAAGGTATTGATCCTATAAAGGAGTTGTTCATTCCCTCTTTTAAAGAAGATGGCCCCTTACGTATGTATATTTTAAAGGGTAAAAAAACAATACTGCTTTGGCTTCGTGATACAAGCAACAACTGGCAATCAGAGCTTGAGAAAGGCATACCTCCGCAAATATTACATGGCCTGCACGCAAAGCTGGATGAGTTGGGTATTACATCCGCTTTTAAAAAAATAAGTATATATGATCCGTGGAAAAATGTGTGGACAAGCGCTTCGGGCAACAGTTCAATAATCACTCTCCCTGATTTCAAACGGTCTCTTGTTA
>JBDSFG010000128.1:0-7910 GCA_039919615.1 Ginsengibacter sp.
GGGAATTATCAACCGCTGTTTAATGCAAAACAAATAAAAGAGTGGGTAGCTAAAGGAGTTACAATCTTTAGCATTGATATGATTCCCCGAACTACAAGGGCGCAAAGCATGGACGTATTAAGCAGCCAGGCAAACATTGCCGGTTATAAGGCTGTATTGCTGGCGGCAAATTTATTTCCAAGATACTTCCCTATGTTCATGACTGCTGCCGGAAGTATTGCTCCGGCAAAAGTTCTTATCCTGGGCGCCGGTGTTGCTGGCCTGCAAGCTATTGCAACGGCCCGCCGCCTGGGTGCCGTTGTAGAAGTATTTGACACGAGGCCTGCCGTTAAAGAAGAAGTTATGAGCCTCGGAGCAAAATTTGTTGAAGTGGAAGGTGGTGCAGATGCAAGTAAAGCCGGAGGTTATGCAGTTGAGCAATCTCCGGAATTTTTAGAGAAACAAAAAGCAAAAATTGCTGAAAGTGTTGCTAAAGCAGATATAGTAATTACTACTGCCCAGATACCGGGGAAAAAAGCTCCTGTTCTAATTACAACACAAATGATGGAACATATGAAAAACGGATCATTAATAATTGATCTTGCCGCTGTAACTGGCGGTAATACCGAGCTTACAAAAAATGCAGAAACAATAAAATATAATGGAGTAAGTATTGTGGGTAATTCTGCCCTGGCTTCATCAATGCCATTTGATGCAAGTAAATTATATGGAAAGAATATTTTAAATTTTTTACAGTTAATAATTACTAAGGAAGGAAAATTAAATTTGAATTTTGAAGATGATCTTGTAAAAGGAACATGCATTGCACATGAAGGCAAATTTACCAACGAAAGGATAACAACAACTCTTCAATCGCTATAAAATTTTATATAACACCGTACGTAATTCCATTTAAATCATGCAAAACATTTTAGATTTTTTTAGCCAGAACATACAACTGATCTACATTGTAATACTTTCTGTTTTTTTAGGGATAGAAGTTATTGGCAGAGTTCCGAGTGTTTTACATACCCCTCTTATGAGTGGCGCCAATGCAATTCACGGGGTAGTGGTTATCGGCGCTATTATAGTTATGGGCAAAGCGCAAAGCGACAATTACCTCGCATTGATCCTGGGTTTTCTTGCAGTTATTTTAGGCACATTAAATGTTGTGGGCGGATTTGTGGTAACAGACAGGATGCTTGAAATGTTTAAAGCAAAAAAGAAATAATAGTCTGAACCACGATTTTTGGGATTGAAAGATTAATGGAATTAATTTTCTGGAAATCTAATAACAACTCCAATCACAGTTCAGACAAAAAATGTATAAATGGAATTAAATATACTTACACTTTGTTATCTTATTGGCTCAGTTACTTTCATACTGGGGCTAAAGATGCTTTCCACTCCTGCTACTGCAAGACGAGGAAATCTAATTGCTGCTGCCGGAATGCTTATTGCCATAATAGGCACAATATTTTTGTATGAGAGCGAGGGAAGTAAACTTGGGAATTATGGCTGGATATTCGGCGGCTTGTTTATAGGCAGCATCATAGGAACATTAGCCGCAAAAAAAGTAAAAATGACTTCCATGCCTGAAATGGTAAGTCTTTTTAATGGTACTGGAGGCGCTTGTGCGGCGTTAATATCTATTGTAGAGTTCAATCATATTTTCAGGGCAAATGAAAATCTTGATTCAACCTTTTTGAGTGATGTTATGCCGGCGGGGCACTACCTTACTATAATTGCAGGCGCTATTATTGGGAGTGTATCTTTTGCCGGCAGTATTATTGCCTGGGGTAAGTTAAGCGGAAAGATCAATGACTTTTCTTTTAAAGGGCAGCATATTTTCAACCTTGTTATCCTGGCTTTAGTGTTGGGCACAGCCATATTTGCCTACCAAACAAATATCAATAACATAAACATCCCATTTTTCATCACTGTTGCACTTGCACTTTTGTATGGGATATTTTTTGTACTTCCCATAGGCGGGGCCGATATGCCCGTAGTTATTTCGCTATTAAATTCTTTTACCGGCGTTGCTGCTGCCTGTGGTGGTTTTTTGTACAACAATCCTGTAATGCTCACAGGAGGAATTTTAGTAGGAGCCGCTGGTACCCTTTTAACTATTTTAATGTGCAAAGCAATGAACCGGAGTTTAAAGAATGTACTCATAGGTTCGTTTGGAAATAAAACTCCTGCTGCTGGTACCCAACATGCAGGGGGCATTTACAAAGAAATTTCACTGAATGATGCTGCCACAATAATGAATTATGCCAATAAAGTTTTAATTGTACCTGGCTATGGTTTGGCTGTAGCGCAGGCGCAACATACCTGTCATGAATTAGAAAAAGTACTGACAGAAAAAGGTGTTGAGGTGAAATATGCCATACATCCCGTAGCGGGCCGCATGCCTGGCCACATGAATGTATTGTTGGCTGAGGCTGATGTTAGTTATGAAAAGCTGCTGGAAATGGAACAAGCCAATGATGAATTTAAAACTACAGATGTGGTGCTAATATTAGGAGCGAATGATGTCGTAAATCCTGCTGCTAAAAATGATCCTTCGTCTCCAATTTATGGTATGCCTATTCTTGAAGTTGAATTGGCAAAAAATATTATTGTAAATAAAAGAAGTATGAAACCCGGCTATGCCGGCATTGAAAATGATCTCTTCTTTCAACCTAAAACATCTATGCTATTTGGGGATGCAAAAAAAGTTTTGCAAGATCTTTTGACTGAAATCAAAAATGTGTAAGCACAGTCTAAATTTAATAACTATAATCAGGCAGGCATTAAAAAGCCCCGCAATCAGCGAGGCCATTTTTATTCCAAAATTTTTAAATTATGATTTAACAATAGTCTTTTGCTTGGTAGCTTTTTTTACTTCTTTAACTGTCCCTACTTCAGTTTTTGTTTCTGTCTTTATTTTTTGCCCTGCTTTATTTTCAGCCAACCACTTATCATATGCTGCAGGCTCCAAAACTTCGCCGGCCAGGCTAATAGATTTTAATTCATCTATTCCCGCAAACTTAACCGTAAGCGTTTTATGGATACCGCCTAAAGCAGCCGCATTATAGGTCGCTTTTATTGTTCCTGTTTTACCCGGAGCAATTGGCGACTTTGTATAATCAGAAATGGTACAACCACAAGTCGGGTTAGCTGTTTCAATAATTAAAGGTTCACTGCTAATGTTAGTTACTATAAATTCGGCTGTTGGCGGAGTGTTTTGTTTTACCTTGCCAAAGTCATAAGTATCCGTATTAAATGTAGCAATATCCGCTATCTTTTTTTGTGCAATTACCGATGTTGTAGAAACGAAAGCTAAAAGTGCTATTAATAATTTTTTCATTGTTCCGGTTTTTAATTTAAATTTTATTGTTGATTTTTTAAAGTTCCTAATGCAGAATTTTCAGGAGCTGAGGTTGCCGGTGTTTGCCAAACTTCGCCCTTTATAATTATTTGTTTACTCTGGCTCTCGTTATAGGTAATTGTGATTGATTTTGTGAATGCGCCCATACCGGCTGCATTATAGCCCACAGTAATTTTAGAAGTAGCTCCTGGCGCAACTGCATCTTTTGACCATTCCGGTGTCGTACATCCACAACTGGCCTGAACGTTTTGTAGTGAAAGGGAAGTGCTGCCCGTATTAGTAAACAAAAAGTCGTGAGTTACCGGTTTACCCTGTGGGATTTTTCCAAAATCAAATTCGGATTCATTTAATGAAATAACATCGGCGTTTGCAGCTGCCTCGTCCGTTTTTTCAGATACAGGAGCAACCACTTGCTTTACTTCAATGTTTTGTTTAGATTGTGTTTGTGTATTGAGAACTGTTGCTGATTTGATATTACTCTGGGCAGATACATTATAAAACAAAGTAAGTGCGCAAATTATTGTGTAAATGATTTTCATTAGTAAAATTTGTACGAATTTCAAAGATACAAAAACGATTCAGAAAGTTGCATATTGTATTGGGGTTAAGAGTTTTTTAACAATCATCACCTCACAATTAATATTTTTGCTAAAATGGAAACAAATTCTAAAGAAATTGCCTTGCAGGAGAAGCTATCATTCGACAATTTCAGGGCAGAAATATTGAACGATTACCGGGTTGTATGTGAAAGCCGGGAAACCAGTTTATTGGCCAGAAAGGAAGTATTGACAGGCAAAGCAAAATTTGGAATTTTTGGAGATGGCAAGGAAGTAGCCCAGGTAGCCATGGCAAAATTTTTTAACCCCGGTGATTTCAGAGCAGGCTATTATCGTGACCAGACATTTATGTTTGCAAGCGGCTTGTCAACAATTGAGCAATTTTTTTCCCAGCTTTATGCCGACCCGGATGTTAATAATGACCCATTTAGTGCAGGCCGCCAAATGAACTCTCATTTTGCAACAAAAATTGTAGATGAAAATGGAGAGTGGCTCGATATTGCAAATAAAAAAAATGTTTCAAGCGACATGGCCCCTACTGCTGCTCAAATGCCAAGAGCTGTGGGGTTAGCTTATGCGTCAAAATTTTTTAGAAGATATGGCCCGGAGGATGAATTCAAACATTTAAGTAAAAATGGTAATGAGATTTGCTTCTGCACTATTGGTGATGCCTCAACATCAGAAGGGCATTTTTTTGAAGCGCTGAATGCAGCAGGAGTGCTCCAGATACCTTTAGCAGTTTTTGTTTGGGATGATGGCTATGGCATTTCAGTACCCAAAAAATACCAGACAATAAAATCATCTATATCCGTAGCCTTAAATGGATTTCAAAAAGAAGATGATACTAACGGAATAAATATTTATAAGCTTAAAGGATGGGATTATGCAGGTATGTGTGAAGTGTTGGAAACTGCAATACAGCATATAAGAGATACACATACCCCGGCGCTTTTTCATGTTGAGGAAATTACACAGCCCCAGGGACATTCTACTTCAGGAAGCCATGAACGCTATAAAGAATATGAAAGATTAGTGTGGGAAAAAGAATGGGATTGTATAAAGCAAATGAAACAATGGATAATCACCAATGCTTTAGCGGAAGAAAGCGAATTGTATGAGATAGAAATTGCTGCCAAAGAATTTATTAAAAAAAGCAGGATAAGGGCATGGGATAAATATATAGCTCCTATAAAAAAACAGGTCTCAAAAACAATTAACCTGTTTCAAAAAATACCATACAATAGCGCTGTTGATCTCATAACTAAAGAATTAAAAGCACATCATGAACCTTTAAGAAAGGATGTGATGAAAGCAATAGCTTCTGTATTAAATACCCAAACCCCTTCTCCTTCTTATATGGATCTCAAAAATTATTATGAAGAATTGATTTTGGAAAATAAAAAATTGTTCAATACACATTTGTATAATGAGGGACCAAAATCAGCGCTCAATGTTTCAAAAATTGAGGCCTCCTATAAGGAAGATTCCCCGGTGATAAATGGTTATGAAGTACTCAATAGATATTTTAATGAATTATTTTCAGCCAATAAAAAAGTAGTCGCATTTGGTGAGGATGTCGGGCTGATAGGAGATGTTAACCAGGGCTTCAGTGGTCTTCAAAACAAGTATGGTGATAACAGAATTTTTGATACGGGCATTCGTGAACTTACTATCATGGGGCAAGGCATTGGTATGGCATTAAGAGGTTTGCGTCCCATTGCAGAAATACAATACCTTGATTATTTATTGTATGGATTACAACCATTAAGCGATGATGCTGCTACTACACATTACCGCACTATGGGTCAGCAAAGCGTACCAATGATAGTAAGAACAAGGGGGCATCGTTTAGAAGGGATATGGCATAGTGGTTCTCCTATGGGATTAGTTATAAGCTCTCTCAGGGGGTTTTATATATGTGTTCCAAGAAACATGGTACAGGCAGCTGGAATGTATAATACTTTATTGCTGGGCAACGATCCGGCTTTAATGATCGAATGTTTAAATGGTTATCGTCTTAAAGAAAAGCTTCCTTGTAATTTAATTGAATTTACCGTGCCTTTAGGTATGCCTGAAGTTATTAAAACAGGGTCTGATATTACCATAGTTACATACGGATCTATCATAAGGATTATCCAGGAAGCTGTACAAGTTTTAGAAACCCTGAATATCAGTTGCGAAATAATAGATATACAAACGTTGCTTCCTTTTGACCTTGAACACAAAATTTTGCAATCATTAAAAAAAACAAACCGGATCATATTTATTGATGAAGATGTACCTGGCGGGGCTTCTGCCTTTATGTATAACAAAGTAATGGAAGAACAGGGAGGTTACAAATGGCTTGATGTTGCTCCCCGTACACTTTGCGGCCAGGAACACCGTCCATCTTATGGCAGCGACGGAGATTATTTCAGTAAGCCTAACGTGGAGGATATAATAAGGGTAGTGAGGGAAATGATGGCGGAGTAAAAACCGCGGCGCCTCGAAATCTTCCCCGTTGGGGAAGACTTATGGAGCAACTTCCGCAAAAAAATAATCACAATGTGATATTGAAGAATCTTTATTTCAATATAAATTTCCCTTTTCGGGCTTAGGATCATGAAACTAACACTTTACCAAATAGATGCCTTTACTGATAAGCTTTTTGGCGGCAACCCTGCTGCTGTTATTCCTTTGCAAGAATGGATAGATGATGAATTAATGCAAAGGATAGCTTTGGAAAATAATCTTTCCGAAACCGTATTTTTTGTCCCGGTGAAAGGTGATTCAAAAGTCTCGCCCAGGGGAGGAGATTTAGAGAGAACTTCTGACTTTGACATCCGCTGGTTTACTCCCACACTTGAAATTAATTTATGCGGCCACGCCACACTTGCTTCGGCTTATGTGTTGTTCAATATCCTAAATTTTGATAAAGAAGAAATACAGTTTAATTCTAAAAGTGGACTACTAAGAGTGAAACAGGAGGATAACAAAATCTGGCTGGATTTTCCTTCCTGGAAACCCGAAAGATCTAATGATTATCCCGACGATATTGTGCAGGCTTTAGGCAGCCCGGAAATTGTAGGAGTTTATAAAAACAGGGATCTGCTAGTTGAATTGATGAATGAAGAAGCTGTTCAAAAATGTTCACCTGATTTCTCGTTGATGCTTAAAACAGGTTACAAAATAATTATAACTGCTCCCGGTAAAAATGCTGATTTTGTATCGAGGTTTTTTGCGCCTGCCGCAGGGGTTAATGAAGATCCTGTAACTGGTTCCGCACATTCCCAGTTAATTCCTTTCTGGAGCGAAAAATTAAATAAAGAAAAATTATTCGCTTTGCAATTGTCTCAGCGTGGAGGCAAACTTTGGTGTGAACAGAATGATGACAGGGTAAGGATTGGAGGCAATTGTGTTTATTATATGAAAGGCGAAATTGATTTAGCATAATACCATCCTCATGTTAAGCTCTTCTGAAAAACATTTCATTCAATCGTGGAAAGATCAACGTGACGGCCCCCGTTGGAAATATTACTCGATCTATATTATTGCATGGAGTACGGTTACTTTTCTTTCTCTTTTTTTTCTTACCAAATTAATAATGAGCGATAGAAATATGGAATGGATTAGTTTTTACGCAATGCTAACGGCGTCAATAACACTTGCAACATTGGTAACACATATTGTTTATATAATGAATGAAAAAAAGTTTAAAAAAATTTTAGAGAGGAAAGATTAAGTGACGCACAAATAGAACCAGTTAAAATATTTTCGTAGAGAGATCTCATATTAAAATTACCAGCCTCCACTTGCTCCGCCGCCGCCGCCTGAGCCTCCTCCAAACCCACCGAACCCTCCACCTCCGCCGCCCCCAAAACCGCCACCGTCGCCCCAGCCACCACGATTACCACCACCGCCTAACATATTTCCAAGCAGGAACCATGGCAAAGCTCCTCCTAATCCTCTTGATCCCCTCCTGCTCATATAAGAGCCGCCGCCGCCACCCCCAAATTTTGATA
>JBDSFG010000153.1:0-21267 GCA_039919615.1 Ginsengibacter sp.
ATGGTGAAGGTTGCTCCTCTTCTCCCATCGAGAGACCTACTCTCATCACAAAGGCAGCTTCGCTGGACACACACATGAAGGACTGCAAGGTAAATGGGCGGTATATGTATCCGAAGAAAGGCACGTTTCTATTGACAAATCTGTAGATGCCATTGGTGTCGGACGAAATAATCTTCGCATATTACCTACAGATGACAATTACGAATTAGCGATAAATGCATTGGAAGAGGCACTGGAAAAAGATAAAGCAGAAGGCATAAGGCCGTTATGTATTATTGGCCTTGCGGGCACCACTAACCTTGGAGCCGTTGACAACCTGGAAGAATTACACCGCGTTGCGGTTCGTGAAAAATGCTGGTTTCATGTAGATGCGGCTTATGGAGGCGGCATGTTGTTATCTCAAAAAAATAAAAAATTATTAGAAGGATTACACCTTGCAGACTCTGTTACGATTGATCCGCACAAATGGTTTTATGCCCCGTTAGATGTTGGTGCTATTCTTGTAAAAAACCATGACAGGTTAACCAGATCGTTTGGTATTCAGCATGCTTATCTTACGGATCAAAGCGGGCAAAAAAATTTACGCTACCAGTTTTATGTAAACGGATTCGAGCAATCAAGACGTTTCCGCAGTCTGAAAGTATGGATGAGTTTTCAGCATTACGGCAAAGATAAGATTGGCGAATGGGTTGATAAAAATGTTGAGCAGGCTAAACACCTGCATCAACTTGCAATTACCAGCCAAGATTTTGAAAGTGCAGCAGTGCCTGAGATGTCAGCTATATGTATCCGCTATAAAGCAAAAGGATTAACAAACGAAAATGCTTCACACCTTCATCATGAGGTAGCAGCCCGCATTGAGAAAGAAGGCAATTTCTGGTTTGCAACTACTATACTTAAAGGCAAAACATGGTTTCGCATTAACCCGGTAAATATCAATACCACCATTCAAACTATGAATGCGCTTTTTGAAACCCTGCAGCAATATTGCACGGAAGTTTTAAAAGAAGGGGAAGTAAGTAAATAGAAAATTTATAACCGCAAGATGGCAAGTAAGTAACACTCCGCAAAATTTTATTAAACCGATGAGGTTGAATTTGACAGGAGTATTAATTGTATATGTTCCTGATTTTTGTCATCAATGCTAATTTTGTTCAAGCGCTCAATCAAAACTTTCTTTCATCCTCTTTGAAAATTTTAAAACCTCACTCATAGATTTTATCTTCTCTATAATCAAAATCCCATTTCTTCCGGTTTGTTTCAATCTTGCTTTGTTGGTTTGAGTTTGAATGAAATTTAAAATGCCTGTAAACGTTTTACTTTTAAAATAGGCAGATTCAGGATTGCCGACAAAGAAACATTTTAAGGTTTCATCTTTGAGAAGCAGTTTTTCAAACCCAAGTTCGACAGCAATTTTCCGGCACCTTACTGTTTTAAAAAGATCTTCGACCTGTGGAGGTATAGGGCCAAATCTATCAATCATTTCAGCATGAAAATCCATGAGCGCTTTTTCAGTTTCACAATTATCCAGTCTTGAATACAAGCTCAATCTTTCTGTAATACTTTCCACGTAATCATCAGGGATCAAAATTTCAAGATCAGTATCAATGGTGCAATCTTTTACAAAATCATCCTGTTGCTGTATCTCTTCCTTAAATAATTCTTTGAATTCTTTTCGTTTTAATTCCCTGATAGCTTCATCCAGGATTTTCTGGTACATTTCAAATCCTATTTCAGCGATAAAGCCGCTTTGTTCTCCACCAAGTAAATTTCCGGCTCCACGTATATCAAGGTCTCTCATCGCAATCTGGAACCCGCTCCCAAGGTCACTATACTGCTCTAAAGTGGTTAATCTTTTACGGCTGTCGGCAGGTAATGTGCTCATTGGCGGAGCTAATAAATAACAAAATGCTTTCTTATTACTTCTTCCAACTCTGCCTCTCAACTGGTGCAGGTCACTTAAGCCAAAATGGTGAGCATTGTTCACGATAATGGTATTAACATTGGGAATGTCAACACCGCTTTCAATAATATTAGTACACACAAGTACATCATATTTTTTATCCATAAAATCAAGGATAGTGTCTTCAAGCTTATCACCATCCATTTGTCCGTGAGCATAGGCAATACTAACGTCAGGGCATAATCCCTGTATAAGCCCTTTCATTTCAGCCAGGCCATTTACGCGGTTATGTATAAAGAATACCTGTCCGCCCCGTTCTGTTTCATAATAAATAGCATCTCTTATAAAATCCTGGTTAAACACGTGCACTTCAGTTTGTATTGGCTGTCGGTTTGGTGGCGGGGTATTCATTATACTGAGGTCCCGTGCACCCATAAGGCTAAATTGTAAAGTGCGGGGTATGGGAGTTGCTGTAAGCGTCAATGAATCAACTGTAGTTCTTATTTGTTTTAATTTTTCTTTTGAAGCCACCCCAAATTTTTGCTCCTCATCAATTATCATAACGCCGAGGTCTTTAAATTTTACATCTTTTCCAAGCAAAGCATGTGTGCCGATTATGATATCAATTTTACCTTCTTCCAGTTTTTTTAAAGTTTCTTTTTTTTCTTTGGATGATTTAAAACGATTGATATAATCTACTGTAACCGGAAAATCTTTTAACCTGTCTCCAAAAGTTTTATAATGCTGATAAGCAAGAATAGTTGTAGGAACGAGTACAGCAGCCTGTTTGCCATCACAGTTGGTTTTAAAAGCAGCTCTTATAGCAATCTCTGTTTTGCCAAAACCCACATCTCCGCATACCAGCCTATCCATAGGAGAAGGCTTTTCCATATCACGTTTTACATCAATGGTTGCTTTGTTTTGATCCGGAGTATCTTCGTAAATAAAAGAAGCTTCCAGTTCAGTTTGCATATAATTATCAGGTGAATGTGCAAACCCTTTCAGGCTTTTTCTTTGGGCATATAATTTTATAAGATCGGTGGCAATATCTTTTACCTGCTTTTTTGTTTTATCTTTTAATTTATTCCAAACATCGCTGCCAAGCTTGTTCATCTTTGGCACAGTACCTTCCTTACCACTGAACTTACTTATCTTATGAAGTGAAGAAATATTTACATACAACAGATCGTTATCCTTGTACACAATTCTTACAGCTTCCTGCATTTTACCGTTAGCCTCTATCTTTTGTAAACCACTAAACACGCCAACTCCATGATCAATATGCGTTACAAAATCACCTGGCTGCAGCTCACGTAATGTTTTTAAAGTGAGCGCTTTATTTTTACTAAATGCCTGTTTTATTTTGTACTTGTGATAGCGTTGAAATATCTGGTGATCAGTATAACAAACCAGTTTAAGATCATCATCAATAAAACCCTCATGAATTGAAACAGGTATTGGAGTGAATTGAATTTCAGCAGTAAGATCAGCAAATATGCTGTGCAATCTTTCCAACTGTTTTGGATTATCTGCAAACAGAAAGACGTTGTATTTGTTCTTCTCAAAATCTTTTAAATTTTGAATAAGAAGATTGAACTGCCTGTTGAATGCAGGTTGTGGCTTTATATTAAAGTTGCCTGTAGCCAGTTGTCCGTTACTATATTTTGAGAAAAAAGCCTTGCTTCCAAATTCTATTATGTGACGTTGTTTTATCTGTTCTTCTAAAACATTTGCTTTTGCAAAATCATTTATGTTGATGTCCTTTTTCTCAGCCGATTCATCTTCTTCCTCTGGTCTTTTCTTTCCTGGCATCTGATTACTGCCAGCGGTAAACTGCCTTTGTATTTCAAGATAAGCGTACAATTCCTCTTCCTGCTGTTCAATCTTCTCTTTAATAAATTCCCAATCTTCCGTCCAAACAACCAGGTTTTCCGGGAGAAAATTTAATAGTGAAACTTTATCTGCCGATTCAAATTGCGTCTCTACATTTGGAATAATATTTACCAGTAATAACTTTCTTTCACTAAGCTGGTTTTCAGGATCAAAAATTCTTATACTTTCTATTTCGTTACCAAATAACTCAATGCGGTAAGGCTTTTCATTGCCAAAGGAATAAATATCAAGTATGCCGCCACGAACAGCAAATTGCCCTGGTTCATACACAAAATCAGTTCTTATAAAACCATGATCAACAAACTTTGAAAGAACATTATCAACATCAATATTTTCACCCTGCTTAAAAGAAATTATATTTTCAGAAAGCGATTTGGGCAGTACTACTTTTTCAAACAAAGCTTCCGGGTAAGTAATAATAGCACCAACTCTGATGCCGGAAGGATTTAAAAATTTAGTGAGGCATTCCGTTCTCAACATTACATGGCTGCTGTTTAAAAGCCTGTAATTTTTTTTATTCTTAAAAGAAGAAGGGAAATAAAATATGTTTAGCGCATTGGTTATATTTTCTAAAGTATTCTGAAAATAGGCCGCTTCTTCAGCGTCTTTTAAAATGATCAGGTGGTTAAATTGCGATGCATTTTTATTATTAAAAACTCCGCTGATAATAAATGGAGATGCGCTGCCATTAAGGCCTGTAAGATGAATTTTTTGTGGAGCAGGCAAAATGATCTTATCCGTAATTTTTAAAATACGGGGATCATTCAAATACATATTCATCAACACTTCAAAATTCATTCACCCAAAACTTTACTTAGGGCTGTAAAGTTATGTTGCTATAAAGTTTGAACCTAATTAATATTAACAGGAATGTTTTACTTTTACGAATAAAGAAATACAAACAGATTGCTTATAACTTTTAATTTTTTCTCTTCTTTTAGAAAGAGATGGAAAAGTTTAATTTTTCAATAATTATAATTTACCAAACCAATTTTAATTATGGCTGTAGAACCATGGCGTACCGGAACAGTAATCCGTATTATAGATGAAACGTATAATACAAAACGCTACTTTATAAGAGTAAATGAACTTAATGCGTTTAACTTCAAGCCGGGTCAATTTGTTACCCTTGATCTTCCCATACATGAAAAGCCCAATAAGCGCTGGAGAAGTTATTCGATAGCAAGTTGGCCGGATGGCTCAAATGTTTTTGAATTGCTTATTGTTTTGCTTGAGGGAGGCGCAGGCACCACATGGCTATTCAATAATGTTAGAGAAGGAAGTGAGCTTACATACCGTGGTGCCCAGGGAGTTTTTACTTTGCCTGAACTAATAGAAAAAGATCTTTTTTTTATTTGCACAGGTACCGGAATTGCACCGTTTAGAAGCATGGCAAATTACATTGAGCTCCATAACATTCAGCATCAAAATATTTACCTCATATTCGGTTGCAGAACACAGAAAGACCTGGTATATTATGAAGAAATGAAAGCCCTTGAAAAAAGATTGACAGGGTTTGTCTATATGCCTACATTAAGCCGGGAAGATTGGGATGGTCATAAAGGTTATGTACATAGCCTGTATGAGGAAATTTGTAAAAATAAAGAGGCATGTGAAGATCTGCAGGAATTAAAACCTGCTAAATTTTATTTATGCGGATGGAAAGCAATGATTGATGATGCAAGACAAAAGATCGTTGCACTCGGTTACGACAGGAAAGCAATACACCTGGAGTTATACGGATAATTTAGTTACCCGGGCCTATGATAAACTTCAAACAACAAAAACCAACTGAACAACCTAAATTGTAGTGATGAAACCAGGGATCAGCCGCTTTGAATCTTTACATAGAAATAATTTTACTTTTTAAGGAAGACTTTTTATCTTAGAGTTCACCAAAAATTCTTTTATGAAAACAATTCTTTTTGCTGCATTTACATGCCTACTCTTTATTTCCATTTCTTGTAACAACAATGCCGCTACTTCAGAAAATAAAGAAACTACACCCGAACAAAAAAACATTGCCGCATTTGAGACTGTTTCAAGAGCGTTCGACTCCGGTGATGCAAATGCTGTGGACAGTGTAGTTGCAGATGATTTTATTGACCACAGTGATCATGGAGATGTAAAGGGAAAGGATAGTCTTAAGGCTATGATTACTACTATGCATACCGCCGTAAAAGATTCAAAAACCGAAACCATAAATACAGCGGCAAGTGGTGATTATGTATATGGATGGATGCACTACAAGGGCACAAGTGACGGAAGTATGGGAATGCCCAAAGGCCCATATGATATGACCTCTGTTGAGCTAGTAAAATTTAAAGATGGTAAGGCTGTTGAGCATTGGGCATTTATGCAGCCGCAGGAGATGATGAAGATGATGGCCCCGCCACCAGGTATGGGTGATATGAATAAAATGGATTCAGCTAAGATGAAGAAATAAATTTATTCTTTTTTAGCCGGGCCATTAGCCCGGCTTTTTTACAACAAATACTTGATTGATCTGTTTCCTATTACTTACTTTATTTTGCTTTAATTTATTAAAGATAATACCACCTGCTGGCTCATAATACAGGCCTGCCTTCCGCTTGTATGCTGCTTACAGCCACTCATGTAAACAAAAGCAAAATACAGTTTTCATTATTACTTTTGTATCACAACTTCAACAGGTTTCTTTCCTTTCAACTTCAACTTTACAGAAACAAAACTGAATTGTATGATTATGAGAATGATAATACCAGTTTAAACTTTAAAGATTCTGATCATTATTATTCAATGAATGCACATTTTAGTAAAAACAAAACAAAAGCTGTTGAGGAATATATGGATAGAAGGATAGGAAAAAGAAGTAATATGTCATTTGTAAATTCAAAGATTGATGGTACAATTGCCCTTAAAGATCATACAACATTTTACATAAAAAAATATCCGGGGCGTATTCAAATAAAGTTGGACAAAGATGAGAATTCTTATGAGGCTTACTATAGAATAAAGGCAATGTGTGAAGGATTAAAAAATGTTTTAACAAAATAAATACTTTGAAAACAAAAATCTTCTGCCGGCAACGTATAGCCTTACTTGTCCTGGTTTTATCTTCTTTACATCTGCTTGCACAAACAGAACAACAAAAACTAACTGCCACTATTTTACACCTTGACAGTGCATTCTGGAATGCCTATAACAATTGTGATACTAACCACTTTAAAGACTTTATTACTGATGATATTGAGTTCTACCATGATAAAGGTGGTATCACTATTGGCGCAAAGTCGCTTATTGAATCGTTAAATCAAAATATTTGTGGCAATTCTGATTCAAGACTAAGAAGAGAGGCAGTTGCCGGCACTGTAAAAATATTTCCTATGCAAAATGGCGACAAAATATATGGAGGTATTATTCTGGGCGAGCATAGGTTTTATCTTACTGAAAAAGGTAAGCCTGAATATCAAAGTGGGGTTGCTAATTTCACACAACTGTGGCAGCAAAAAAATGGCACGTTTAAAATGTCCCGCATTCTCAGTTATAACCACCACGAACCTGAACGTAGAAGTATTATGAAGGAAATTGAGTTGCGGGCCGGGCAGCTTGATCAGCTAACAGGAATTTACAAGAGTGCTCAATCAGGCACAATGACTATTATAAGAGAAAATAAAATACTAATATTGAAAGGTGGTGGTCAGAGCTATAAACTTTACCCTCAGACTGTTACTTCGTTTTTCTCAAAAGAGCGTGACCTTGTGTTTCAATTTGTGAGAGATGCAACAGGCAAACCACTTAAGATGGTAGTGAAAGAGCATGATATTGTGGCCGATGAACTGGTATTTGAAAAATAAGCTCTTATTCTTTTTATGAATGCTGTATTTATTTATACTAACGTGCGATGTGCCGCTAAAAAGAAAAACCACCCTGCTCTTAAAAATGAGCAGGTGTACTAAAAGTGATATTGTTGCGAAGGGAAGATGTCAGCGCATTTATTTAAAACTTTGATATAACCTTTTTTGCCATCCTTAAACGGGCGGCTCTTCTGCGGTTTTTGCTCCTTCGGGTGTATATCATTATTTTAAACAGTTGCAATAAGAGCTCTTTGGTTTTTCCAAAAGAACCTAATTTAATTTTCACAGAATTTTGTTTTATAGGGATTAAACACCCCTACATAACGAACTTTTGGAAAGTATGTTTTATTAAAACAATAAAATAGAAAAAATGCAGGTAATCTGCGTAATTTCCAGAAGGAGATATAACTTTATAAAAAATAAAAAGCCTCTAATAAACTTGTGTAAGTTTGAGGAGAGCGTCTCTAAAAATGTTCTTTTGCAAGTTTCTTATCTATTGGTGGCAATTCCTGCAGGGCGGCACTACTGTTCCATAAATAAAGATCTGCGGCCAGCACTTTGGTTTGAATTGCAGGGTCTGTTTCAATCATTTTTTCTGCTTCTTCTTTACTTTCAGTATTTAATATAAAGATGCCCCTGTAATTATTCTCATTTTGCCCGAGCGGACCGGCTACCAGCAATTTATTTTGCGAAGCAAGCCATACGATATTTTTCATATGCCCTCCAAATATGCTATCGAGGCGTGTTTTATCAGCTATATCGGCGGCTCCTTTTTTTAGTATAACAAGGTAGTATTTCTTCATGCCGTATACATCGGCATTTAATTTTTTTGCCAGCACAGAATTTAGAAGGGTGACGATATTTTATTGAACCAACTAATTTTTTAATTGAGAATTAATGTTTGCACCCTTAAATATAAAAACATTCTTATTGCAATCACCACCGTTTATACAATGGTGTAAGTAACTTGAAGCTACTACGCCAAAGCTGGCTCATTTGCAGAGTGTAATTTTAAAGGTGCATAAAAAAACAGCACCTCACTGTTGGCTGAATAAAATTGTAACAACATTGCCAATAACGCAAAAGCCATTTAAAGTTCTAAAAAATGGAAGTTTTGTTAATAGAAAAATTGCTCTAAAACTATCTTGCCGTCTTTTACTTTGTACAGGCAAATTTCGCTCATAGTTTGCCGTTGCTGTCCTTTCATTTGTATATCTGTATCCCATCCAACAGAAAAATAATCGCCTGCTATAACAGGGTCGGTTATAGCACTGCCATAGAACTGCTCAACCATCGATATAAATAATTCAGCTTGTCGGTGAAACCGTAAACATCGCCAATAGCCGCATATGCGCTTGCTTCACAGGAGATAATTTTGGCTTTCTTCGCAGCATTTGCACTCGTAAAGTAAGCATCCAATGCTTCCTGGTAGTCACCTAATAATCTTTTGTCATTTCCTTTTTGGAAATAGCCGTGAAACAAATATTTATCATTTTTTTCCTCTGCCGCCAGGTTTATTAATTCCTCAGCATATTTTAATGACAATTTTAAGTCGGTTACTTCATTAAAAGATAACTGCCTTAGCAGTTCAAGCTTTGTCACTTAAAGACATAGTTAAAGTTATGATTTGGGATTAACTTTCATTACCGGGTCGAAGGTGTGAGAATTCACAATTAATTTTTAATCTTGTTCTTTAATGTGATGCTACCTGCACAGCTATTGCATAGCTGGCAGCATATTCCTGATGGCACTCACCTTCCATACCCCCTTATCAGAAACAATAACAAATGTGCTCCACATTTTTCGCATGTTACCATCCTTATTTTGTATGTCATATTTACAATCAACAATGGCATTGTTCCGATTGAGCATGCGTATTTTTTCAATAGTGAGCGTTCTTGTGCCTTGAGTACTGGCGGAGCTTTTCAACATTCCCTCCACCGAAGCGCCTATGCCATTTCTCCATTCGCCGGTAGAAACCAATTGATCCACGTCTGTGGTTAAGATAGTTTTTAGCAAGACGGTATCTCTTTTTTCCCTCGCTTCAGAATACCGATCAATCAAGGCAGTGATAGCTTTTCGCTGATGGTCGTCAGGTGTGCTATTTTGGGCGCATAAAAACAATACGCCGGTTAAATTTAATAAGATGAGCAGAACAATATTTTTCATTGTGTTAATTCGCCCGATTTTTATAGTTGCCTCCCAACTTCTAAAAAGCCTGGCAAAAGAAAATCGTATAATCTTGCAGGATAAAGATTAATATCCAAGATAGAGAAATTTTTGAACCAGATAAAATTTAACGTTATTATTCCCACTGCACCTGAAATGGCGCCGGGCTTGCTTATGCTAGTTGATGGGAATATCAGCAATCGATCAGGTTAATGCTGATTTATTTCTTTTATCATTTTCACAGCCTTACTTTCTTTTATACCACCGCTTTTATTATACAATACAGATACACGTAAAGCCTTTAGTCCTGTTATTCCCTGCAGGTCTTTAAGCGTGAGCCATTCTACCTCAGATTCGATATAATTAATAAATTGCAGATAGTGAATGTAATTCGTGTATTCCTTTGCCTCTTTTTCCTGTGAATATATTATGGCAATTTTTCCAGACTGCGTAAGCCTTTGACCCGTTTCTTTTACAATAGCTTTATCAATTCTTTTTTTTATGATCTCATAACGGGCATTGTATGCTCCGTCAACATCAAACTTTTTTTCCTCCATTCTGAACCGGATACTGAGTGGCTGGCTGTGAACCAAAATAAGTGAGCATATATCAAGGTTCGTTTTCAAAGCAGGCTTTAAATGATGAATTTCATTTTCAACTTCGCAGGTTATCATTAATTGCCACAGCCGGAGATTTTGCAAATAAAGCTGGTGAAACTCCCGGGTGTTCACCATTGACTGACCGATGTATAAATTATGTTCTACCCCGTCGGATTTATATTTTTCAAAATAATGAGGAAACATATCTTGTGCTGCTTCCTGGGCTTTATCAAGGTATTCTGAAATATTATCGTTTATACGTTTTACACTATGTTCATAATTCTTTCTTTTTTTGTACAACATCCCTAATAAAGGATCAAGTTGATTCTCATAATCCTGCAAGGCTTCATGTATTTCAGTATTCAGGCTGTGCAGATAAGTGAAGGCGGGATATATTTCTTCTTTAAGAAATTCCTGTACTACATTTTCATCACCGGCAGACAATTCCTGCCGCAATTGCTGAATGTAACTATCAACACGGAAGCGAAGATCTTTATAAACGGGAAGTCCGAATTTTTTGATAGAAAGATTCAATATATTTTTTGCAAGAGAGAGCTGTTCAATTAAATCAGATTGGATAGAACGATTACGTTCAACCGAAGAACCCTGAATATCAGACTGCCCATATAAAGGATATACTGCCGGAAAAACAATATCTTCCATGGTATCATTATCACTTTTCATTTTAGATTCCAGCAATTTTTCAGCGGCTTCAATAAACCGCCATTCCACTGAAGAATGAATAGCCGTGCATTTCTGGCGTATGACGGCATCAATCTGGTTCTTCATTTCATCCTGCGAACGCTTCATGGCTATAGTAAAAAGGGATATTACTTCCTGCAATTTGTACACTGTTATTGAGTTGAGCGCATTAGGCCGTTCGGAGCCTGCTTCGAGTATTCCAATCAATTCTTCGTTATAAAATAAAGGCATAGCCAGGTAACTTTTAAACCCCAGTTTTGCAAGGTTTTTTAGCAGGATATTTTCACCCTGTGCTTTTTCATCTACCTGCTGAAAAATCAATGGGTGATTTTTTTCAAATGAAAATTTATCTGGTATGTTGCAAAAGGCTTCGTCAATTTTTATATTCTTTTTACCTGAAAGTACTATGCTGTTCCAAAAACCAAAACCAACAGATTGCAATACCTGCCTTTCTTTATTGTAGGAAATGAATCCTGTTTTTAGCCTGGGTATATTTAGCATAGCGCCGAGGTTATCCTGTATTCTTTCAACTATATCTGCCGTCGTTAAAGCATCTTTTTTTATCAGGTCAAATTTCATTGCAGAAATAGATTCCTCACGTGTTACATCGAAAAGTGTTAGTATCGTAAACCCTTCAAGGGTAAAACTGTTGGGGGGAATTTTTTTCTTCCATAATGCTGCATTTCCAAAATTATTGGTGAGCTCATAAATATCCTTTTCCGTTAGCATCTGTACATCTTTGCCTGGCAGTATCTCATTGAAATCGGCATTTATGAAAGCCCTGTACCTGCGAAGGATTCCACTTTGCTTATCACGGATATTAAAGTATAAATTTGGCGATAGGCTTATGTTAGCCTTATAATAAACATTTAGAATAAGTATACAACTGAATATATAAATCAGATCAGCATTAGTCTCCGGAATAAGAACATCACCTTGAGAACCCTCCAGTATGTCAGCAAAACGTTTTGTGAGGTTAAATAACATTGGCCTGAATGGAATACCCGCGGCTTTAATTTCATTAGTGGTGGTAAGTGAAGGAAAAAAGGGCGATAAGAGCAACTCAACTTCTTCCTGGTATGTTTCTACCCGCTTGAAATCGTCAAAAGGTTTGGAAAGTTCAGGAGTTTTTTCAATTCGCTTTAATACTTCTTTTGCCCTGCTTGATTTAAAAGGATCAGGTAATGCAGCCTGCTCCGTCCACCAATTAATCAGTGTTTTGAAATTGATTTGCAGTTGAAATGGTAATGCATATTCTTCAGGGAAAAAGTTGTTCTTATAATAAAGGAGATAGGACATAGTTGTAAGTTAGAATTGTTTGAGCAACAATTAAGAGCTCAGGGGTCAGATCATTGGTCTTGCAAAACTAAACAAAAAGCAAACGGCAAATCATCTATATAAGTTGGTAAAAACGTTCTAAAACGAATCCTGCAAGCGAACATGAAATAAAACACTTTACAAATAGTCAACACAATATAAAGTGGTATAAATTAAATTGTATAATAGCATCACCCTTATCAGAAACGGAATGATAGTCATGTATGTAAAAGGAGCGTATATGTTACTGCCTTTCGGTCAGCTATAAAATTTGTTGGTACAATGTTTGGAATTATGCTGACACACTAAAAATTATACAATGAAATCTTTAAAAAATTTACTTTTTACACTTCCTGTGTTGGCAATATTTGCCATTGGCTGTAACGCTACCAAAACACAAAAGGGAGCAGTTATTGGCGGTACTGTAGGTGCAGTGGGTGGTACTATAATTGGGAAGGCTGCCGGCAACAAAACTTTAGGAACCATCCTGGGAGCAGTAGTTGGCGGCGCTGCGGGAGCAGTTATTGGAAAAAAAATGGATAAGCAGGCAGACGAAATAAAAAATGATATACCGGGCGCCAAAGTAGAGAGGGTAGAAGAAGGTATTAAAGTTGAGTTTAATGAAAAAATACTTTTTGCATTTTCAAGTTTTGACCTGGGAGAAGCTGCAAAAACCAATTTAAACAGCCTGGTAGCCGTACTTAATAAATATCCCAATACCAATATTGAAGTGCAGGGACATACTGATCCACGGGGTACCGAGGAATATAATATGGGTTTATCTGAAAGACGTGCTAATACAGTTGCAGGTTACCTTCGGTCTCAGGGGATAACTGCAACACGGATTACAACAAAAGGATATGGAGAATCAGCCCCTGCTTACCCAAATGAGACCGATGAAGGTATGGCCCAAAACCGCAGAGTTGAATTCTTAATTACTGCAAACGAGCAAATGAAAGAAGAAGCGAAGAAAGAAGCGAACCAACAATAGGCCTAACCAGTTACAATAATTATTCAGCAACGTCTCCAGTTTTAGGAGACGTTGCTATTTTAAGAGCATGTTACAAGTATTACTTCCGTCGTTACAATTTAAAGAAATACAGTTATTTAATTCGTCTTATACAGACGTTTTATACAAAAACCTTTTGAGGCAACCTTTTAGCCGATACAATCAATTCACATCTTAATATCCAGGACAGTCTATCGTATAACTGCGAAGCAGATTTTGAAATATTTTCAGAATGATTTTGATTGCTTCTCCGCTGGCTTGATGATCGCAGAAAAATTCAATACTAATCTTTACCCATTTCCAGTAATAAATTAGCTATTAAGGCGTTGCAGCCGGTTTGCGGGAAGCACCTAAATCCTGGGCAGTATCTCCCTGAAAAAATTCATATGTACATCACTAAAATTAAGTATGCAGGCTAAAAAGAATTTATTTATCTGCTGAAGGGAAGAAAGAATTGTGTGCCTTACTTCGATCTTTTACTTACAAGGGCCATCACCTTTTCTCTATAATTACTACCTATCGGAATAGTTGTTTTTTCCGTTTCTATAGAATTGCCATAGATGGTTTTGATGTGCGCTACCCCAACCATATATGATTTATGCGCTCTTATGAATTGCCCCGGCGGCAAAATCTTTTCCATATCATTCATTGTATGATGGGTTATGAGGCTATATTCTACGGTTTGAATTTTAAGATAATCCTTCATGCTTTCAATATAAATGACCCCTGAAAAATTAACCTTAAAAAATTTGCTGTTGCTTTTTATAAAAATGTGATCAGCAGTTGGTGTGTGTTTTAAAGGAGCAGACTGCGTAAATAGTTTAACATCAATGATCTTATTGATAGCTTTTGTAAACCGCTCAAAAGAAATAGGTTTCAACAAATAATCTATAACATTAAACTCATAGCTTTTCAGGGCATAGTCAGCGTAGGCTGTTGTAAGTACCACCAGCGGCGGGTTTTGCAGAGATTGTAAAAAGTTCAGGCCGTTCATTCCGGGTAACTGGATATCAAGAAACATAAGGTCTATATCATGGTTGCTTAAAACTTCTTTTGCCTCTAACGCATTATTGCAAACACCTACAAGTTCAAACGTGTTAACTTTTTGTAAATGACTTTCAATTACTTGCTGGGCAAGTGTTTCATCTTCAACTATGATACATTTTATCAAGCAAACGCTGGTTTTATAATTAGTGAAACAGTAAAAGAATTGTTGCTTAAAATTACATCAAGCGTATGAGAATCGGGGTATAAGCTCTGCAGTCTTTCTCTTGCATGTTTCAACCTTAATTCACTTTTCCTTAATTCATCTTTGTCTGTTTGAATAATGTCGAGTGCGTAAGACTCGGGGTACAGCATTTCAAGAATACTCTTGCTGTTTTTAATGCTGGTACCAAGTATTCTTTTTGCCTGCGTTTCAACATCAATATCAGTATTGTTTACAACCGTCAAGGCAATTTGATCCGGCGCTGTTTTTATGGTAATGTATATAAACGAACCGGAGTAGGCATTTGCAAACGCATGCTTAAACCCATTCTCTATAAAAGAAATAAACAACAATGGCTCTATCATTATACCATCTGTTTGGCCTTCTATCGTAAAGCGCACATCGGCCTTATGTCTTATCTTTTCAATCTCTATATAGTTCGTAATAAATTCAATTTCCTTGCTTAACAATACCCTGTCTTCATTACAATCGTATATCATGTGTCGCATAAGGTCAGCTAATTTTACAACAACATCCGGCGTTTTATCTGATTTTTGCAGGCTGAGGGAATAAATACTGTTAAGCGTATTGAAGAGGAAATGCGGATTCAATTGTGAACGTAAATATTTTAACTTAAAAGAAGCATTTTCTTTTTCAAGATCAGCAACATTATTTCCTTCATCAAGAGTTCTTTTTAAGAAAGCAATGTTTACTGCAAACAAACCATTTACCAGGAACCAAAAGCTCTCACGGATAATAGATACAGGCGAATAACTAAAATATGCATACAATGTTTTACGATCACTGGCATCATTGTCATCATAATGAAAGAATGAATACACAAGCATCAGCAAGAGTTGAATAACGATATAAAATGCCAGCGTGAATAACACAAAGTGTACATAGCGTTTCGTAAAAAGAAAAGCGGGAATTATTACTTTAGAATACAGGATGTATAAAGGAAAAATCAGCACGCTGATGCCAGCCAGTACTGGTAAAAATATTATGTGCCCGTAAAATAAAGTGAAGAAATTAATAAGAGGATAAAAAAGAAAAACAGTCACCCACGAAACCATTTCAGCTTTGTAGGAACGTTTAATTAACCGGTCATTGTCAAATTCCATTGTTAATAAAGTTTAATACACTAAACTAACATCCTCTTTGCAAATGCAAAATCATTTTCGACAAAAGCAGCAATACGACCGATGAACGAAGCAATATGATTAAGTAAATGGCCTTAAATTAATCCTTTACTATTTGATCTTATTTCCCAATGTCACCAGCTTAAATTTATCCGGCCAGAACTCAAATATTTCATCATTTTGTGGCAGGCGGATAACGGTAATTACCAACTCTTTTTCAGGAAAAACAGCATTTACCTTATACTGATGACCCGACATAAGGTATGCACCCTGTTCTGCAAAAAGCCACCACAGAAGCCCGTAATCCCCGCCATCCATATCACGGGTACCATGCCATTTCCAAACCTCTTTACGGAGATCTTTGCTGAAAAGTTTTTCAGGATGAAGCCAGAATTGTCCGAATTTATTGAGGTCCCGTGCGGCAATAAATAAGCCTGAACCTGCACGGTCGCCCTTTTTAGAGAATGAATAATTGTTAGGCCTGAGAGGCAACACTTTACCATTGGGATCATTTTCTGAATAAATATAGGAAGCCGATGTAAGGCCAAGGGGCTTAATAACATTTTGCTGCAAAAGCATATCCAGATCCTTGCCTGTAGCCGCTTCCAACGTACGCTCAAGAATGTTCATGCCAAGGCCGGAATAAAGAAAATCTTTACCTGGTTGTGTTATTATATCCACATCATCAAGGTCTTTAGGATTAGTTGCAGGTAACTTTACACCCTTCACCGCTGTACCTGAAGTATGCGACATCAGGTTACGAATGGTAACATCACGCCTGTCGAATGTTCCGTTTCCTTTTGTTTTAAACGCCGCCAAATACATGCTTACATGATCATCTAATTTTATTTGCTTTTTTTCAACCAATGTAAGCGCCAGTGCCGAAATAAAACTTTTGGTAATTGAGAACAACTGCCAGCGTGAATTTTCATTTACCTCTCCCAACATACCTGCACCTTTATAATATTTCTCATAAATAATTTCACCCTTTTTAGAAATTACAATGGCATACGGGCAGTTGCCCATGTATACACTTGTGCGATTGACGTAAGCATCAATCTCTTTAAAAACATTCTCTTTGATTTGGGATGAAGCAATAAATACTCCGCACATCAGCAATAGAAATGTGCCAATTGTTTTCATGATGATAAGCTTTGTTAGTTTAAGCGTAAATTAATTTTTGTTTTTACTTTTTAAAGGCCAATACCAGAATAATAGTTAAGAGAAATGCCTGCTTTGTTATAGCCCGTGTATTTATCTGCCGGGTTTGTTTGGAGAAATTCCTATATTAAATCTCTATAAAAATAAAAGATGAAGGGTAATCTTCATCTTTTATTTTTATTCATGAATTAATTATTTTAATAGCGATGCACTATACGGAATATAAACCTTTCAGGCATCCCTATTACTCCTGATTCCTCTCTTCTTTTTTTAAGCATATCCGAGTTAAAGTAAGCTGCAGCCTTTGCACTGTCTATTATTGCAGTTACCAACGTTACTTTATTATTATCCTCCGGGTCATGACCAAAAACTCTGTCGGTTATGCCATTATCCATTCTTTCCTGTTTGCCCGCTTCAAAACCTTTTTGCCAGGCATCCCAGTCTTTAACAGTAAACGTTGTCCTGGACCTGATAGGTGAACTAATCACCGCTGTGTCCTGGAAGGTTGCCGTAAAGAACGAAACCGCAGGCGTACCTGTTACCCCACCTCTTTGCATGGCCGCTTTAAGGCTGGGGTCTTTGGCAAATGCTTTCGCTTTAGCCATGTCGTCTGCTAGTAAAGCTACTAACACGGTATTGGAATCTTGCTCACCGCGGCCAATTACATAATTGTGCAGGCCGGCCACCAGTCGCATAGAGTCATGCGCATCATAGGATGCCTGCCATTTTGCAAAATTGCTCACCTTGTGTGTTACCACAAACATGCTCACCGGAGTAGTACTGATTGTTGATGGAGTTACTGCATCCATAGTTGCAGTAGCATCAGTAATAGTACTATCGCTACTCATCTTGTCCGTGGTGGTGCTTTCCTGATTTCCGCTGCAGGAAAATAAAAATAAGACCGCCGTCAAAAAAGACACCGGTAGAAATTTTGATGACATCATTTTTTTAGTTTTTAGGAGTTAAAAAAGATGGCTGAGGTAATAAGCATGCAAAAGATATCGGGGAACTAATGTACAAATAATCCGTTGCGAAAAGAATTAAAAAGTATTATAAAATCTATGGAGGGACAACTGTCAATCCTATATTAAATTGCATTTGCATTTTTTGCATGGTTGGCAGTCCGGTTTTTATATGGTGTGATTTAAATGTTATTCAGAATGAGAAGTTGGTTTTGCCAATTTGCAGTTCCCTTAAACTAAAAATTCTTAGAACAAAGTTTAATTTTTTAATTTAATTTCCCTTCCCTAATGAAAATAGAAATAGAAACAACAAGTATAAAAGATTCTTTTAAAGCTAATCATATTACATCTGCCAAAGGATATATTGAGATAATGGACACCACGCTTAGGGATGGTGAGCAAACAAGCGGAGTTTCTTTTTCTGCATCTGAAAAATTGACCATTGCCCAGCTTTTATTAACTGAAGTTAAAGTTGATAGAATTGAAGTGGCCTCTGCACGAGTATCAGAAGGTGAACTAGAAGCAGTACAAAAAATTACAAAATGGGCAGCAGCGAATGGCTTTCTTAACAAGATAGAAGTACTCACTTTTGTAGATGGTGGTAAATCAATAGAATGGATGAAAAAAGCAGGAGCTAAAGTAATGAACCTGCTTACTAAAGGCTCACTGAATCATTTAACGCATCAGCTCAAAAAAAAGCCGGAAGAGCATTTTAAAGATGTAGCTGCTGTCCTTTCCCTGGCAAAAAGTGAAGGGCTTGAATCGAATGTTTACCTGGAGGACTGGAGTAATGGGATGCGTAATTCAAAAGAATATGTGATGGAGTACCTCGATTTTTTGCAGCATCAGCCCGTTAAACGCATCTTACTTCCTGATACACTGGGAGTCCTTATCCCTTCGGAAGTATTTTCATATTTAGATGAAATTATCAAACGGTATCCGCAGGTTCATTTCGATTTTCATGCACATAATGATTATGACCTTGCCACAGCGAATGTGCTTGAAGCCGTAAAGGCTGGTGTAAAAGGAATTCATCTTACTATCAACGGCATGGGAGAACGGGCCGGCAATGCTGCACTGGCCAGTTCTGTTGCTGTCCTAACCGATTATATGAAGGATGTAAAAACTTCTGTTGATGAAAAATCTCTTTATACTGTAAGTAAACTGATCGAAGCTTTTTCAGGTTTCATGATACCGGATAACAAGCCGGTGGTTGGAGAAAATGTTTTTACACAAACCGCCGGAATACATGCTGATGGAGACAAAAAAAATAAATTATACTTCAACGACCTGATGCCGGAAAGATTTGGAAGAGAACGCAAATATGCATTGGGTAAGATGAGCGGCAAGGCAAATATTGAAAATAATCTGCATCAACTGGGTATAGAACTTTCAGATGAAGATTTAAAGAAAGTTACGCAGCGGATCATTGAGTTGGGCGATCGTAAAGAAGTTGTTACGCAGGCAGATTTGCCTTACATTATTTCTGATGTTCTCGATAGCAATACAAATACAGAAAGAATACTCATAGAAAATTATGTACTCACTCATTCAAAAGATTTGCGGCCATCTGTTACATTGAGAATTTCTATTGATAATGAAATTTTGGAAGAACATGCGCAGGGTGACGGGCAGTATGATGCTTTTATGAATGCTTTGAAAAAGGTATACACCCAAAAAAATATGGAATTGCCTGTACTAACGAATTACGCTGTGCGGATTCCACCCGGCGGAAAATCAGATGCCCTTTGTGAAACGGTAATTACCTGGTCAAATAATTCCAAAGAGTTTAAAACACATGGCCTTGATAGCGATCAGACCGTATCCGCAATTAAAGCAACTCAAAAAATGTTGAATCAAATATTGTAATCTGAACTGGGATTATATCTGAACTGGGATTTATGAGAATTATGGGATTTCCGAGAAATGCATTCAATCTTTAAAAAATCTAACTATTAAATAAGTTCAATGGCAAAGAAACATATCCTTGTAGTTCCCGGCGACGGAATAGGACAGGAAGTAACTGCGGTGGGAAAAAAAGTTTTAAATAAAATAGCAGAAAAATTCGGACATGAGTTTACCTATGATGAAGCGTTGATTGGCCATGTTGCAATTGAAGCCACAGGTAAACCATTACCCGATGAAACACTGCAGAAAATGAAAAATGCTGATGCCGTTTTATTCGGCGCCGTTGGTCATCCAAAATACGATAACGACCCAACCGCTAAGGTGAGGCCTGAACAAGGACTACTAAAAATGCGTAAAGAGCTTGGGCTTTATGCTAACCTACGGCCTATCAGGTTATTTGACGAATTATTGGAAGCTTCCAGTATAAAGCCTGAAATTTTAAAAGGGGCAGATATATTATTCTTCAGAGAACTTACAGGTGATATTTACTTTGGGGAAAAGGGCCGCAAAAACAATGGCGATACTGCATACGATGTTGCCGAGTACAGCAGGTTTGAAGTAGAAAGAATTGCTCGAAAAGCATTTGATGCAGCAATGACACGGAGAAAAAAACTCTGCTCTGTAGATAAAGCAAACGTATTGGAAACAAGCCGGCTTTGGCGTGAGGTAGTGCAAAAAGTTGCGCTTGAGTATCCTGAAGTAGAGGTGGAACACCAGTTTGTTGATGCCATAGCAATGTTGCTGATAAAATCTCCTGCACGATTTGATGTAATTGTTACAGCGAATTTATTTGGTGACATTCTAACAGATGAAGCTTCACAAATTGCAGGCTCCATCGGTATGTTAGCCTCAGCATCAATTGGTGACGGTACAGGAGTTTATGAACCCATTCACGGATCTGCTCATGATATAACTGGTAAGGGATTGGCTAACCCACTTGCTTCTATTCTGTCTGCGGCCCTTTTACTTGATATTTCATTTGGTTTAAAAGCCGAATCAGAGGCTGTAATTAATGCAGTGGATAAAGTTTTAAAAGCAGGCTTCCGTACAAGTGATATTGCAAATAGTAATACCCCCCCAGATAAAATTTTAGGGACAGATGCTATTGGGGAAGAGGTTTTGAAAAATATTTAAGAGAGAAATAAGGTCACCATTTGATATTGTTACCGCTTTAATATTTTATTGCGTATTGCAGGCGTAGAATTTCCGACATCTTTTAAAATGGAAATAAATCCATGTTCTTTGCTACCGCCGAAAAAGTAACTGCAGTTGATAACGTGTAAGTATTCCTTTTATAACTTTCATAATGTTTTAGAATCATGCGTTCAATTCAACCCAGATTTTGCAGTTGAATAATATATGTCAGGCTGTCCCTATTTTTGTAAATGCAAATGCGACATGAATACAGCGATAATCTGGTAACACCCTGGGGTGGGATGAAGGAAATGAAAATGCTGAT
>JBDSFG010000203.1:0-7445 GCA_039919615.1 Ginsengibacter sp.
TGTTCTTATCCTGAAGAGTATAAATATTCATCAGCTAAATTTTATGAAACCGGAGTGGATGAGTTCTGCTTTCTTACGCATTGGATGGCTTAGTGCTGTTGTTGGTGAAGCCGGGCTACAAAAGCCCGCTGTACAAAACACCAACAACGGGCTCTAAAAAACCCGCCAGTGAGTTCTAAACCTTAATAATTAAATTATGAAACTTCTTATTGCGGTCTTCACGTTTTTATTCTTTCTTGTATCTTGTGCGCAAACGCAAAACAAATCTTTAAATATTCCGACGGCAGTGCAACAAAAGCCTGCTGCTAATGAAGCGGTAGCAACTTTTGCAGAAGGGTGTTTCTGGCATTCGGAAATTGTTTTTCAAAGTTTAGAGGGTGTAAGAGATGCTGTTTCAGGGTATGCCGGCGGTAGATCAAAAAACCCAAGTTATGAATCTGTCACCACCGGTGAAACCGGCCACGCAGAAAGTGTACAGGTATATTATGATCCTTCAAAAATATCTTATGCAACATTAGTAGATGCTTTTTTTGCAAGCCAGGATCCAACACAGTTAAACAGGCAAGGCCCTGATGAAGGAACTCAATATCGTTCTGTTGCATTTTACAGAAATGAAAATGAGAAACAAATAATAGAAGCCGCCATAAAGCATTTAACAGCTTCAAAAAAATACAGCGGTAAAATTGTTACAGAGGTAAAGTCCTTTGCTAAATTTTATCCGGCAGAAGATTATCACCAGGAATATATTTATAACCATAGTGGTAACCCATACGTGCAAAATGTTTCAATCCCTGATTTTGTGAGATTTAAAAAAACTTTTCAGGGTAAGTATAAATCTTAATAACAACCGTATCACACGATTGTCTCAAATAAAGCGAAAATTAAAAATTGAAGAGATGAAAAAAATCTATTTATCAATTGCCTTTATTACCCTGGCAGCGGTAATATTTATAACAGTTGGATTTATGACAGAAAATAAAACTGAAGTTGCTAAAATGGAGAATGTGCCGCTGGGAAAAGGCTTTGCAGTTGTAGAGCTATTTACTTCCGAAGGTTGCTCAAGTTGTCCTTCTGCCGATGAAACAGTTGCAAGGCTTTTAAACAAAAATTTAGATAACGTTTATATCCTTGCCTACCATGTTGATTATTGGAACAGGCTGGGATGGAAAGATCCCTTTAGCAAGGCCGAATACTCTCAAAGGCAAAGTCAATATGCCTCTAAGTTTAACCTCAGTTCTGTTTACACACCGCAAGTGGTTGTAAACGGATTATCAGAATTTGTGGGCTCCGATGAAGCAAAATTAAATGAGGTTATCAAAACTAATTTGAACAAACAATCGGCCAATAGCGTTACTATAAGCACGCAAAGAATAAATAATAGTGTTAAGGTTCACTACGAAGTAAAGGGTAGTGAGGGTACAATTCTAAATTTTGCTTTAGTACAGGCGGAGGCCAACATATCAGTAAAAAGAGGAGAGAACGGAGGAAGAACCCTGCACCAGGTTAATATTGTAAGAGCACTTAAAACTATTGATGCAGACGGGAAAGGTGATATTATGATGGATGTTCCAAATGAAATAAATAATGTTCCTTTACAGATAATTGCTTTTACTCAATCCAAAAAAAGTTTTCAAATATTAGGCGCTGATAAAAAATCAATATAAATAGTTAATGAAAACTATTAAAGAAAAACATCCTCTTGCAATCAGGTGGGCACATTGGATAAACTTTCCCGTGCTTATGATCATGATTTGGAGTGGCATGCTTATTTATTGGGCTAATGATACTTATTCTGTTACAATATTCGGTCACAGGTTTGTTCAGTTTTTTCCTGATTGGTTCTACAAATTTTTTAATATTCCACATCGGCTTGCGGAAGGTATGGCCTTTCATTTTCTCTTTATGTGGTTCTTTGCCATAAACGGATTTTTATACGTTGTGTACACAGTAATATCCGGAGAGTGGCGACAATTATTGCCTAACCGCCATAGTTTTAAAGAGGCCTGGCTGGTGCTTTTGCATGATCTGCACATCAGAAGAATGTTGCCTCCGCAGAATAAATATAACGCTGCTCAGCGCATAGCTTACAGCAGCATTATTGTTATGGGATTTGGTTCTTTAATTACCGGCCTGGCAATTTACAAGCCTGTGCAATTTTACTGGCTAACGTGGGTGTGTGGTGGATATCACTTTGCAAGGATCCTGCACTTTGCTTTAACTATCGGCTATGTTTTATTCTTTGTTATTCATATTGTACAGGTGATAATTGCGGGATGGAATAATTTCAGATCGGTAATTTCAGGATATGAAATTGTTAAGGAAAAAACTACTGTGAACATCAAAACCATTGATGATGAAAAAGCCGTTTAATAAAACGCCGGAGGATATTAAAACAGTATCCAAAAAAAATCTTGATCGCCGGAACTTTATAGCGTTTACAAGTTTTGTAGGGCTAAATGTTTTGGCCTTTGGTGGCTGGCGCTGGCTTTATAAATCACCGCCAGAAAATGCCGGGGTAACTGCAGGTGCAAGAAAGCCACTTAGAAGGGCACTCAATCAAAATGAATTAATTTTTGAAAAGACTTTTAGTAATGATCACCTCGTACAAACCTATCCAAAATCAATGGCAGCAAAAGTTGTAAGGGTTAACAGCGATATAGGAATCGACGACGAGGATTTCGATCCCAAAACCTGGTCGTTGGTTGTAAATAAAAAAGATGGAAACCATTTAAATGTAACCCTGCAAGAACTAATGGCGTTGCCCAAAACCGAGATCGTTTATGATTTTAAATGTGTAGAAGGCTGGGATCAGATCTCACACTGGGGCGGCGTAAAATTCAGCGATTTTATCGAACACTATAACTTACAGGAGGAGTCGAAACTTAAATACGCTGGCTTTACAACTCCCAATAAAGAATATTATGTTGGTGTAGAAATGCCGGGTGCCATGCATCCGCAAACACTCCTCGCTTATGAGGTGAATGACAGGCTGTTACCTCCCCGGCATGGCCATCCCCTTCGGCTTATTATCCCTGTAAAATATGGCATAAAAAATTTAAAAAGGATAGGAATGATATCTTTCAGCAACCAGCGTCCACCGGATTATTGGGCCGAGCAGGGTTATGATTATTACTCCGGATTATAGTAAATTGCATCTGGTTCTATCGTTATTTATCAGCCATGAAACCAAGCTGCATCATCTGGTTTCACCTTGTGCAGGGTGCTGCGTCTGCTTTGTATGCTATAAATTACATTTAAAAACAAGTGTATGAACAAAACGATATTATCAATAATCATTTCAACTTTTGGGATACATGCCTTACAAGCTCAAATTGATAGTGTACAATTTCCGGTGAGTCTGTATTCATTTGAAGCAGGCTTATCAGATAACGCAACCGTATTAAAATGGAAAACGGCATGTTATATTTCTTATGCAAACTTTAAAATAGAGAAATCTTCAAATGGGATTACATTCTCTACAATAAACAGTTTTATAGCCGACAGGCTTAGATGCCTGCAGCCATTTACATTCATTGACAGTACAGATAACACAGGGAATGTTTTCTACAGGATAAATGCCGGTGATATTGACGGGCATTTTTATCATTCTAAAATAATCAATATAAACAACAAGCAAACTGATCTTAAAATATTATCAGCGTATCCTACTATTATAAATTCAAATACAACTATCGTTTTGTCTTCACCTTACGATGGCAACATTAAATTAGAACTGATTAATTTGAATGGCGTTTTGGTTAAGAATTATAATTACAATTTAAAAAAGGGTGTAAATAATCTTAGTGTTGATTTCAATAATGTTTCAAAAGGCAGTCATTGGATAAGATTAACAGATATAAAAATGAACCAATATTCAGTAGCTGTAATTAAGCAATAAAATATATTCAATAATTGGATTTTTTTCCTGAATGATCAGGATTGGTTGAGGGTCTGTTAAAAGTAGATGATTGTATATGGATTTAAAACACTGGTCCCCACCCGACCCCGATAAAGTAACCAACCTCAATTACTTTTTTATTCTTACCCATTTTTTCTTTTAAGCAAGATCCACAGACTTGATACGGGGAGGGATACGAGCCATCAAGGTTCCCTCCCAATAATTTTTCCAACTGCTATAGCTGCACCCGGGGCCTACCGAAAAGCATTTTTTTGCGTCATGATAGCATTTATATCTGTTTTAGCCATCAAAGAACATGGCATCTTATACCTGCCAGTAGTATCCATTTAGTTGTATATTTTTATCAATTTTTTCTTTCTTAGAAAGTTCGGGGTAATAGATTATTTATACCAACGCAGCCCATCATTTTTAAGAAGTGGCAGTCTCCTTAAAGACTCTTCCTCAAAATGAATACGGTCACTTCAGCACAATTAATTGCCTAAAGATGAAATGATACTCCCGCACTTATCAGGTAATCAGCGAAAGCTGCATCGCCTTGCGTATGCACTTTAGTGTCGTTAGTACGACGCCTGTCGGAATCACTTTGTGTACGATTTCTTTTCAATGCAAAGGGAACAGCAAGATTGAAACTAGTTCTTTTACTTACTAAGGTTACAGATGGTTCAGCAGATATAATATAGCCGGGTCTTCTGAACCCGCGACTGCCTCCGATTAAATCCTTTGAAGGAAGTCCTTCTATACGAACGCCTCCCGAAAATGTTGCCTGACCAGCCATATAGCTTATCCCGGCACGGGTCATAAACAAGTCAGGCACACTCATAACATCTGTATTGTATTTTTTTGCAGTAGCGGATGCCACACCGCCCCTTGCGGTGGAAGTTCCATTGGTTTCTCTAGGATTGCTTAAATAGAAAAAGCTGCCGTACACGCCGATTTTATGAGTGAAATTATAGAAGCTATTTAGCTCAAGGGTGATTCCTGTACCGCCATCACCAGGCTGAATGGACTGATCAACAGGTCCATAAGAAGTGGAATCCGCTTTCCTATAAAAATAATCGGAGTAATCATAAGCGCCTGTTGGCAATTTTATTCCAAGACCGATTTGTACATTTCCTTTATGTGACGTTGTTGGATCGAACATCCATCTGTATGCTGAAACCCTTGCATCGCCGATACCAAAAGAATGGGTGGAATGCCTTGTTTGTCCATCGTGTTCATATAACGAACTACGTGCAAAAGACATAATGGGTAATGTCATCGCAAGCGACCATCTTGAGTTGAATGTTTTAGTGGCCGTAACATCCAATTCAAATGCGTGATTGATTACATTACTGCCCTCTTGAATCCTTTGCTTTCGTTGCTCAGTACCTACAAAATGCTTATACGATTTAAAATAACGGGTATTGAGATTCATTTCCCAACCCTTCTCATCAGAGGGCCGGCTGCAAATGCCTGCAGTGCCTTTGATTGCAACACAACCTTGTGCGCCAACATTGTTTGAAAACGTTATCAGTAAGAATGCACTTAATAAAATTGATAATATTTTTTTCATAAAAAGTTATTTTAAGCTTGAAACATTTGAATCAAACGGTTTTAAATTATTTTTTCATTTTAAGGCGATTTACCACAAGATCACCAACTTTTTTACCATACTCGGTACTTACAATACAGGAGTGATGAAAGTGAATGCCTCCATAGAACCGGGCCCAGTTATTTTCATCAGCCGCATGTCTAAAAGATTTGAAACTGCGGCTTGGGATACCAAACTCTAATTCAGTTGTATCAGTATATGCGAAGCCGTCACCAAAAACACTGGTTAACGCCTCAGCAGCAGCAGAGGAACATGTGGAGTGACCACAAGTATACTCCGGAAACGGAGGCGTTTGAAGATAAGGCTGCCAGCTTGCATCAATATATTTATTGATAACCGTTTCAGGGCGAATTGTATTATGCCTATACTTTTCATCCCAGCATTGTATAAAAGCATCAAACAATGCAATGCTTGTTACCGCATAGGCATATACCGTATTTGCAAAGTCTATTTTTGCCCTTTTTGCTGCAATCCCAATTATGCCCATCCAGTGGCCCGGAGGTGAAAACTTTTTTGTGCCATACATTAGATGGCCGGATACATTTAATTTAAAAGGATTATCATCCCAAAAATCAGCCATATGCTTTTGCTCCGGTGTAAGGTTTTCAATTGCCTGCTTAGAGATCATAACCTGTTTATAATAATCGCTGGAGGTATCTTTTATGTTGAACTTAAAAGGCGGCGGAGGCACGAACTGCGTAGCGCTATCCATAACAAGTGTTCTCATTTTGCTCCAGTGCGGTTCCATGGCAGATGTGTAAGCCGGAGGAGTTGGCACCCATCTGCCTTCTTCATCAGTTACTGTATATCTTTCAGCGCTTCTTGTTTGGGCATAATTATCCTTTTTCGACCATCTTAGGATTGCTGCAGCAACGCTATCTGAAAACTCTACCGAATTATTAAGTATTTCATCAGGCATGCCATAATCTTTAGCGTTTAATTTTAAAGTATCAACATACTCTTTCATACTGCCTTCAGGAAAGGTAACAGACTCGCCAAGCTTACAGAAGGCCAACAAAGCGGCAAACTCAAAATTTACTTTTTTGCCTTCAACAGGTTTGGGCACTTCTATCAAACCATTAATCTGACCTGACAAGGAATTAAATTTTTTCGGGTATCCGGCAGCTATTACTTCATACGCTGCAATATTAGCATATAGGTAATTTCTCGACCCAACGATCGGACTAAAGTTATTTCCCATAACAACAGTGTTTAACTCATGGACTGTTTTTGAGTACAGATCAGGATCTTTAAAAAAAGCATCGTAATTATTCTTAGAATTGCACCCACAAAATATTATAAGTGCAACACCCCATACAAACATTTTTATCATAATTGTTAATAAATTTTCAGAAAAACATTATGCTATTACCCTTAATGGAAAATAACATTTATACAAAGAATGGAGGAAATTATGCACCAATAAAATCAGGCGGCTGTTCGGGGGAAATATGGGGTGAGGAAAGTAAGTTTGCTACGAGTTTTGCAAGGCCAAAACATTTTTGGTCATCATGTACAACGTTAGCATTAAAGTTGTAAGTGCGATCGTCGTATTCACTGGTAAGCTTTTTAAAAAAAATAGTTTTCGAGCCTCCTGATTTCTTTGAATTATTATTGGCTAGATCATTGGTAGTTTTAAAAAAATCATTTTTTGCAGTTTGCAAATTCATTTTCTGCTGATTGGGAATGCAGAGTACTATCAGCGTATCGTTGGCCACTTTCCGCTTTACGTATTTGTAAAGTATGCCATTAAATTCCACTTCACCATCGTAACGCTCAAAATCAGCCCAGCTAGTTTGATAAGGGAGATGTATAGGTATTTTCAATTCCACTAATTCAGCTTCGTTATAGTGATTTTTATCAAGACGAGCCTCTAATCGGGCGTCGTATTTCTGCTGCAAATAATCTGAGACTAACCTATATCCAAACAAGTTG